>JAHDSI010000141.1 GCA_018432765.1 Methanoregulaceae archaeon
ACTCTTCTTCTGGTATTCCCAAAAATCCCCCTTTCCCAGATTCACAGGAGTGATTCGCCCCGGGCCGCCACCTCATAACCGCGCCCTCAAAAAACGGTTTTTCTGTTTTTGCACCAGCGGGGCTGGTTTTTCCCGGATACAGTTATATCTCGGATACTATCTGGGGGAGAGCTTCTGCCAGGCCATTTATCACAAACTGGATTGCGATTGCCAGGACGAAGACTGCCATCAGCTTTGGAATGACTTTTAGTTCCTCCTCCCCGATGTACCGGAAAATAAAGTGCGAATAGGTCATGGCATAGTACGATATGGCAACGGCCAGGATGATCGCAACGAACACCGACACCGTCTGGATGATGTTTCCGGATTCCGATGCCAGGAGGATGACCGTGGTGATGGTTCCGGCACCACACGTGAGGGGGAAGGCAAGGGGTACAATCGCGATGTTCTCGAGCTCGGCCGCCGCATACTCGACTTTCCTGGGATAGAGCATGCCGAAAGCCACAAGGATGAGGAGTACCCCCCCTGCGATCTTGAATGCCGGAATTGTCAGCCCGAGGATCCTGAAGATGAGCTGACCTGTCAATGCAAAGAACAACAGCACAGAAAGAGAGATCTTCATCGCCGTTACGACGACCTGCTTCCTGCTTTCAGGTGTCGCACCCTCGGTAAGAACGCTATAGATGGCAGTCGTACTCAGCGGGTTCATGATCGCCAGGATGGAGGTCACCGCCACAAGGAGAAATTCGAGATCAGGGACTATCGACGACATCTGTCTGGGTTAATCAAGGCATGGAATGAAGCCTATTTAAAAATTTCTTTTCCGGATCCAAAAAAATCACGGGAGAGGGACCCATTATCCCGATCTCCGGGACAAACCTGGCATGTCAACCGGTCTGTATGCGAAGGTGTTTGGTAGCGCCTCAATAAAAGCGTTATCGGCGTGGGGATGGCGTTTCCATAATCATGAAATCCACATGCCTGATCTTCGTCCCAATAGATGGATTGTCCAAAAACAGCAACGGCTATGTGAAGGGGCATCATAACCTATCGATCGGAGTTACCAACAATGAAGATAAAATTGCTGATATTTGTCCTCTTATTGGCAATCGTGACACCTTCCATGGCGTTTCCGTGGGCAAGATCCCCGGTAGCATACGGACAGTGGACGACACCTGATGGAGGAGTACACCCTGTCTCGTACACACAGAACACCCGCGACCAGTTCGGAAACGTCTACGGACCGGCACTGTTCCCGGATGGCACCCCGATACCGAATGACTACGCATGCCCGATACACGGGCCGGCGTGTCCTGACGACCCCCGGAACACGATCCTGTATGTCTATCCGGCAACAATGGGGTGGAGCCTGGTACCGGCATCTGGCATACACGTGCATGTATCAACATACGAGCCCCCGTCACTCAGCCTTGATGATATCGCTTCCAGAACCTCGCAGCCGCCTGTTGAGCGCCTGACACAGTATAGCAAATTAAACAATCTGTAAACAAAATTTTTCGAGAGAACAAAGGTCTTTATCTCTGAGCTGGAACCGGGCGGTCCCCGGTACGGGAAGGACAAGACCGGTATTGATCAGCAACTGCTATGTGAAGGGGCATCATAATCTAGTGGATTGGAGGTTGAACATACAGATGAATTTGACAGGAAGCCGTACCGAAAAGAATCTCCTTGCAGCATTCGCCGGTGAGTCCCAGGCACGGACACGGTACTCGTTCTTTGCCAGCGTCGCAAAGAAAGAGGGATACGAACAGATATCAGCGATCTTTACGGAGACTGCCGATAACGAGAGGGAGCATGCAAAACTCTTCTTCAAGTTCCTCGAAGGCGGAGAGGCAGAGATAGTCGCATCCTACCCGGCAGGCATCATCGGGACGACGGCACAGAACCTGCTTGCCGCGGCCGAGGGGGAAAAGCTTGAATGGGGAACTCTTTATCCCGATTTTGCCAGCGTTGCCAGGGACGAGGGTTTCTCTGATATCGCAAACACGTTCTCCATGGTTGCGAAGGTCGAAGCCCATCACGAGCTCAGATACCGGAAGTTACTGGAGAATGTCAAGAAAGGCATGGTCTTTCAAAAACCTCTCGTAATTATGTGGAAATGCAGGAATTGCGGCCACGTGGCAGAAGGTTCAGGGGCACCGGACGAATGCCCGGTGTGCAATCATGCACAGGCATACTTCGAAGTCCTGTGCGAGAACTACTAATTCCCCAATTTTTTTTGTGGAGGCACACCCCCGTTTTCCCTGGTGCATGTGGCAGAACTTGGAAAACGGAGAGCATGGAACCCCACGTTTCAATCAGGAGAACCTCTATCTTCTGACCAGTTGGAGAAGAAGTCGAAGTCCTCTTCTGAAGCGTTGACTTTCACGAGAAATGTCCCCATGCACCGCTTGGTGAACGGGACAATGATTGTCTTCTTTTCCCTCTGGAATCCTACCAGCATGGGCGAATCCAGGATGATTCTCGTGTTTCTGAATACCACGACATCGGGAGGGATCTCACGATACTCGCTACAATGTTCTTTCACATAGCTGACGGCCTCTTCCGGGGATACATCTTCGAGGAGATACTCTTCACTGATGTTTTTCAGACAGCGAAATTCCATCCACCCGCATATGCACCGGGCGTCAAGATGTACTTTTTGGCAGGGATTATATGTCCCGGGTTCATGATCTCTATTGCAAAAACGCTGTATTATTCGCACCTGCGCATCAGAGCCTGAGTTGCACACCGCAGACTTCCGCCCTGTCCGTTATGAACCCCGAAATATACCGGATAAACAGAAATTCCACGTTTTTCCAATTCTTCCCTGATAAAGGTATTGTCGTTGTGATCGTTCCATGACATGATGTAATGACTTTCGTCAACGGGCAGACCATTCACGGCCAGCCTTGAGGCATCTTCCAGAGAGACCGTTATTGTGTCAAAGTCTTCAAGGGCTTTCGGGATGCCTTCTGCAAACGCTTCAGGACAGAGAATTGCGAGACCACTTCTGGGAACCGAAAGCACACAGTCAAGATGGAGAATCTCAGGGACCAACAGCACACGAATTACATTGAAGGCATCACCCAGGAAATTTTTCAGCCAGCGATATCCGGCTTCATTTGAACCCACAGCGGGATTCATCGAGTTTCCCACCAGGATCGTGGTGCCAAGAACAATAACATCGCCGCCTTCCAGCAACGGTGTTTCGTCACCGGGAATTGCCAGTGGTTCTGTATGCGGCATGGCAACCCACCTGACACCGTCAACGCATTTTTCCCGTAAAATTTCACTGAAACCCGAGATGTCTGTTTTTCTGATAGGAGTTCTCAGATTGCATTCAATAATGGTATTTCCGATGATCACCAGGTTGTCACGGGGAAAATCCTGAGAGTATCCGTGTATCAGGATTTGTTCACCATAATTCTCCCGAATGAATTCCGGAGTTATCTCTTTCGGGCGAAGAACCTTTACTCCGAGTTTTTTCAGAACAGTGATAAAAGCCTGGGTTTCTTCTTCAAGCATTTCAGATTCGCTTTTCCCTGTATCCGGATGTATCATATCTGCAAAGTTCATTCCGGCCGTTTCCCGGGCATAGGCAGCTTCATCCTCTGGCAGAATCCGGAGAGCATCTTCAAACCATGGTGCCTGAAGGTCCGGTGTCATTCCGGTGGATAATCCGACGATAACTTCCTGAAGTTTTCCGTATTCGGACTCTACATGGATTTTTGCGTCTTCCATATGGTTTTTGCACTTCCCTGGGAATCCGTGTCAGGTCCTCTGAAATGAGTCCCTCTCCGGGGTTACACTGTCTGTTCGAAGTAGTTTGGATCGGAAGTGTATATAAAAGCCGGGAATATAGGGGATTCACCTGATGAGAATAGATAAAGCTGAAGATCAGTCTTCATGTATCGGCAGAGATTTCCGAAAAAACCGCAACGAAAATACAAACGATGGGCTCGCTGAGATTCGAACTCAGGACCTCCGCCGTGTGAAGGCGACGTCATAACCAGCTAGACCACGAGCCCGCAATGCATCGACCGGGAATTGAACCCGGGCTATAGGCTTGGAAGGCCTAAGTCATGCCACTAGACCATCGATGCAATGTGCCTTTAAGATGTAGCAATGATTTGTATTATTACTTTTGTTCCTTATCAGGATGCAGCGAACAATGCCCCCAAATGCCCCTGGAAAAGACCTTTTCGGCCGGTTTTTCGAAAACGGGAAAATTAGTGGTGAGAGGGCTTTTAATAGCCTCTCCCGCCGCTGATCTCCATCTCCACCTTCTCAAGATTTGCAATCCGCTTCTCGAGAGGGGGATGGGTTGAGAAGAGTTCCATCAGGGTCCTTCCCGAGAGCGCAGGGATGATGAAGAACGCATTCGCGCTCTCTATCATCTGCTTGTTCCTGGCCGGAACCTGGTCCATCCGTCCGCTGATCTTCTCCAGCGCTGAAATGAGCTCTCTCGGCCTCCCGGTGAGATATGCGCTTCCCCGGTCTGCCGCAAACTCGCGGTACCTGGAGAGGGCCATGATCAGGAGCTGGGCGATGAAGTAGACGATGATTGCAACGATTCCCGCAATGATCCAGGGGTTATTGTCTCTCTGCGAGAAGAGGCTTGCAAAGAGGAAGTTGTTCATGATTATCGCTGCGATCATGGCCACGAAACTGGCGACCGTGAGGGTCAGCACGTCCCGGTTCTTGACATGGGAGAGCTCATGGGCGAGGACCGCCTCAAGTTCGCCCGGCGAGAGCAGTCTCATGATGGAGTCCGTCACTGCCACCACGGCTTTTTTGGGACTCCTCCCGGTAGCAAACGCGTTTGGAACAGGGGTCTGCATGATGGCAATCCTTGGTTTTGGAATCTCTGCCTCTGCAGCCAGCTTCTCGACCATGCGATGGAGTTCCGGGTACTCGTCTTCTTCTATCACGCGTGCCCGCGTGCTCATCAGCACCAGCCGGTCGGAGAAGAAGTACTGCGCAAATGCCATCAGGAACACGATCACGATGATGAATGGCAGGCCTATTCCGAGCCAGAGCAATACCGACAGGAAGACAAGGTAGACCAGGAACAGCAGGAACATCGTAAGCCAGACCCGGAGTGTGAGCCCGAAATCACGCTTCCATTTCATACCTGAATATATATCGGAATCACTTCATAAACATTCCCTCAAATTGCATGAATAACAAATCAAAACCCCCAAAAAGGCCGCAATAATTGTTTTTTCTGACATTAAGCGCCGCATAATGAGAGACCTGGCCTCCAGCAAAAGGCGGCGCCCGGACGCGTTGTGCGGCCCGGTGGCCAATCGATCGATATTATTACCGCACACACAGATGTACCTGTAATGAAAGGGATGGAATTAAGCGAGACTACCATCACGCGGGCCATTGTCTCCTCCCAGATGAAGATACTCCTCGAATACAGCGAGCTGGATGTGGCGGTGGTCGGTGCAGGACCGTCAGGGCTGACCGCTGCCGCAATTCTTGGAGATGCAGGATACAAAGTCGGCGTCATCGAGAAGAAACTCTCTGTCGGGGGCGGCATGTGGGGCGGAGGGATGATGTTTCCCCGTATCGTCGTGCAGGAACCCGCGAGAAGGCTCCTCGACAGGTTCGAAATCTCTTACCAGCCCTTCGAGGAGGGCTATTATGTCGCGAGTTCGGTCGAGGCGGTGGCGCGACTTACCAGCGCCGCGTGCCGTGGCGGGGCTGAATTCTTCAACCTTGTATTCGTGGAGGACGTGATGGTCAAGGACGATGGCAGGGTCAGCGGCCTGGTTGTCAACTGGACACCGGTTGAGATGGCCGGGCTCCATGTCGATCCCCTCACCATCGGCTGCCGCTATACAATCGACGCCACCGGGCACGATGCCGTCGTCGCCAAGCTCGTGGAAAGGAAGGGACGGGACCTGGAGGTGAAGGGAGAGGGGTTCATGTGGGCGGACCGTGCAGAATCCGAGATCATCTCCCATACGAGAGAGGTATATCCCGGCCTTATCGTGACGGGCATGGCCGCCAATGCGGTTGCAGGGGAACATCGCATGGGTCCGGTCTTCGGCGGCATGCTGCTGTCAGGTGAGTTTGCCGCTTCGCTTGTCAGAGAGAAACTGAACAGGTAAAGTGCCTCCTCGCTGTTTTGTGTTGGGAGACTGAATCGATTTGTTATCTACATACCAATTCAGTCACCGAACCGCCGCCGGGGCGTCCTTCGGGGGCGGCGGCGTGGCATCGCACATGGGGGTGTGGGGGCGGGTAGCCCCCACAAAATGTATCCGGTTTATCAACCCTATCCACACCAGGTAGCGAAGAGGTGGAAAAGTCAATCCATACCTTTTTTTCCAAAGCCCTTTACATCCTTATATATGAATGACGTAGACCCTGACGCCCTGGCGGATGTTGCATATGGACTGTTTGAACATATGCTCAACATCGAACTGCGTGATCACGGCTACTTTCTCTTTGAACTGGTTGAAGGAGAGGTCGACTTCAAAGATCGGTTTCTGGCAATATTTGAAAAATTCTCCTCCGAATATCCCCAGCTTGCAGAGGCGCTCATCCGCAGGTTCCATTCACCTGATACCATATATGAGCTGATTCGGGAAGGTGAAGGGGTCACTCCAAGCAAAACGACCAGGATGTACTGGATAGTGCAGGACGCTCCCGACGTCCTCCCCGATGCGATCGAGGACGAGCTTGCCGGGAAATGGCTCATCTTCCTGCCCCCGGAAGAAGTGAATGAGGCGTGGATCAAGGTCAGAGATGCGACCTGCAAAAGGGAACTCGGAATATCCGCCAAGGTGAGCACAGCCAAGCCCAACCCCGACTCACGGGACAACACGAAGGTCATCTATGTCTACACGCCCGACTGGCGGGACGAGGAGGACGTGATGCGTGTGCGCGAACGGCTCCGTGAGCTCGGGTTCGTCGACAGGTTAGGCTACAAACGAAATATTGAGACGTTCAAGGGCGAATACAGCCAGAAAGGAAAAAGAGTAACGTTCTATAGCGCCTGATACCGGGTCAGGCCTTTCGCTCTTTGTTCTTCGGGCGAAGGTTCTGGTATCCGCATTTCCGGCAGCGTGTCGCACGTATTGCATTTCGTGCATTGCACTTCATGCAAATCTTGACATTGAGAATTCTGTTTTCTGCTTCAGGGAATCTTGCCATATTTACTGCACCACTTTCTCGTCTTATATACAACGTTATTCTTCGACTTAACGGTTTTGTATGTTCACTCTTATGATGATCCGATGCACTCCTGCTCGAGCCATTCCCGCAATGCCGCGAGAGCGCGTGCCCGATGGGATATTCCACTCTTCTCATCCACGGGCAATTCCGCAAGGGTTCGGCCTTTCCATTCAAATATGGGGTCATAGCCAAATCCTTCGTCACCCCGTTCCGAAACGATTGTGCCGTCGATTCTGCCTCGAAAGACCCGGATCCCGTCCTGGTCCGCGTAGGCGATCGCGGTCTCGAAATGAGCGCCCCTGTCGGAAACGCCATCCATGAGTTTCAGTATCCCTGCATTGCCGATGGTGTTTTGCACGTATGCCGCGTATGGCCCGGGAAACCCGGACAGTACATCGATTGAAAAAGCGGTGTCGTCCACGATGAGCGGCTTTTTGATCCCCCGGTACGCATATTCCGCCTTTCTTCTCGCAATCTCGGCAACGTCGTCATGACGGTACTCGGGGATCTCCAGGCTCACATGCACAACCTCCACGCAACCTGCCAGAAATATTCCAATCTCGCGGGCCTTATGCGGATTGCTCGTCACAACAACCAGTTTCAGAGGTATCTCCCCCTCTTCTCTATCTCCTGTTCCCGGAGGAGCACCTCGTGCGCGCCGGCAAACGTCTCTTCATATCCGGCACAGAAGGCCTCGATGAGACCAGGGTATTCATCAGTGATCCCCTCGAGTGTCTGAAAGAGGACGTGAATATCCACTCCTCTCGCCTCCAGCTCCTGCGAGAACTGGGCCAGGCCAAAATCGATCAGGACACATGACCCGTCCCGGAAGATAATATTTCCTGTCGTCAGGTCGCCATGGACGATACCGGCCGAATGGAGCTTTCCAACGGTTTGTCCGGTCTTGGCAAGGGTACCTGCATCGAGCACCTCACGAAGCAGCACCCCTCTCACCCGTTCCATCACGATCGTGTCCTGGGTGACATCACGGATAACAGGAGTGGGAACTCCCGCTTTCCGTGAGACCGTAATAAGCCTGGCCTCTGCCCGCGTTCTCTCGGCAATCAGCCGACGGTCAAGCCCGGGCTGACGGTATCCCTTCTTCACCCTCTGTTTGACGACGTCGTCCTCCCGGAGGGTCACCACCGCTTCCGCTCCCCGGGCCTCCGTCATATCGTCGAGAGTGACAGGGTTCCTGGCGGTCGCAGGGGTATCATCTCTCCATGTCACCTCGACCTGGTCGGCGCGGTATGAAGGATTGACCTGTATCGCATCGAGTGGCTGTGAGTAGCCACTCTCAAGCATGATCTTTCCGGTATACGCGATCATGGCCCCGTTGTCCCCCAGGTATTTCATCCCGGGCACAAAGAACCCGGCACCCCGTTCCTCGCACATGGACCTCATCATCTCCTGGAGCCGGCGGTTCGCTCCCACACCCCCGACCAGCATCACCTCCTCCTTTCCGGCGTGTGCAAGCGCACGTTCGGCCACTTCCACGCACATGGCAAACGAGGTCTCCTGGAGACTGTAACAGATATCCTCGATCGGGGCTTTACTCTCCCTGGCAGCGCTTACCAGCCCGGAGAATGCGAGGTCCATCCCCTTGACGGTGTATGGCAGGTCGATATATTCCCCGTCTTTGGCAAGCGTCTCGATGATGGGACCCCCCGGGTGGGGAAGTCCCCTGCTCCGCGCGAACTTGTCGAGAGCGTTCCCAAGACCGATGTCAAGCGTCTCCCCAAAGACCCTGTACCGGCGGTTCAGGAATCCGATAACCTGGGTGTTGGCTCCGCTGGCATAGAGAACCACCGGGTCCTGGCACCCTGTCGCCCACCTGCCGATCTCCACGTGTGCCACACAATGGTTCACCCCGACAACCGGGACGCCAAGTCCTATCGCAAGTGACCGCGCGGCAGTGGCAACCGTCCGGAGGCATGGCCCCAGGCCAGGCCCCTGTGAAAACGCAACACCCCCGATCTCAGGTCTCCCTTCTATAACCCGGGCGATGACAGATCTCATCTCGGATGCGTGGTGCTGCGCAGCTTCCCGTGGGTGAATGCCGCCGGCAGGTGGCCTGTACGGCTTCGAATACAGGGCAATACAGTCGGTATCAAAAACAGCGGCACTGAGGTTCCAGGCTGTTCCCTCAATCCCTAAAATCTGCCCATAAACAGGCATTTTCTCTTATTTCTTGAACTCGGTGTACCCGCACTTGCCGCAGGCGATCCTGTCTGTGTGGTTGGCCATGATGATACCCGGACCACAACGGGGACAGAATTTCTTATCAAAGACTGCCGTGTCCCCCTCGACCTTGTAGTAGGAACTCCGCTTCACAGACGGTGCCGCTGCCTTCTTTACTGCCATTATGCTTCCTCTTTCTGTTTTGGCGTGCCTCTCGTGACAAGGTAAGAGCGCTCGGTCTTCTCCTTTGCTTCCTTGCTGTCATAGATGCGTGCATTCCCCCGCAGCTCGGTCATGCCATAGCTGGTCTTCATCGAGTCGAGCACAACCTGGTCCTCGCCAACATTGAGTTGTGCGGCAAGTTTACCGACAACCTGCACGCGGGAGGGGGTGGGGCCATCAAAACGGAGGATGAAATCAACCTCTCTCCTCGCGAGGAGTTCATTCCTTATATCCCTGGTAACCTCAAATTCCATCGATATCCTCTTATTATAGGCATTGAAGTTATTTATATCCTAGCCCCTGCAGGAAAGGTAAAACCCGAATTCGTCAAATACCTTGAAAATTGATCATTTATCGATATTTTCATCCTGGAATACAAAATGGGAAAGCAACTCCCTTGCTTTTTTCCGGGCCTTCCAATCGACTTCACACACCCCCACGCCCTCCCCCGGCTGCCCGTAGAGAACGACCGCACCCTCCGGGGAACAGATGACGAGCGGGATAACCGCAAGGTCTTCTTCTCCCTCAACGATGATGAGGACAGGCGGTTCCTTGCTGACGGCATCGTGCAACGCCCGTACCATCTCCCCGGTAAGGGTTCCGGGAGGGTTTCGCGCATGCATTCTCTGGGAAAAGACGGCAGGGGAGAACTTGCAGGGTTCCCTCATGGTGTGGCCGTCAATGACCGCGATGTCCGGGATTACGCCGTTTTGAATGAGATAGTAGGTCACCACATCCCCAACGCTGTATATGATCCGTCCGTCCAGTGCGGGGATCAAATCTGCAACACCAGGGTGGAGTCTCCCAAAAGGCGACTTAAAATAGTGGCGTTTGTCCTCTGGAAGAACCAGCATTCAGCGAACCTTCAATGCGTATCTTCCCGGGAGCTTGATATTCATCCTTCTTGCGACTTCCGAGCGCTCGGGGTCGATGATGACAAGGTAGCCGGCCCAGTCTGTACTCAGGTTCGATGTCCCGCAGATAACACAGGCCTCGCCGTCGACGACCCTGTGGCAGTCACGGCAGACCTTGACCAGTTTCTTCTTAGCGCCCGCCATGTTCTGCTTTCTCCTTCTCCAGCTCCCTGTTCAGATCCTCTTCGAGCCAGCGTGCCGTCCCGAGTCCTGACTGTCGCATGGTAAGGCCTATCTTGCTGTCCCGGGGCTCGCGTTCATTGAGAGACAAGGTGACGACTCTTGCCCGTATATTTTCATTCACGCCGATAAAACGCTTGGATTCCTGGCAGATGAGACGTGAGTTCTTCTCGTCATAATTGATGTACTCGTCTGATATCTGGCTGACATGCAGCATGGCATCGATTGGCCCGAGGCTAACGAATGCACCGAAACTGGTCGTCTCCACCACCAGCCCCTCGGTCACCTCCTGTAGTGAGAGGCGCAAAACAACGGACTCAAAGTCCACGTCGTAGTAAACCGCTCCGTCACCGGGCACGATCTCGCCTTCCCCTACGTCGAGAACCGCAGTCACCGCGATAAATATCCCAATCTCCTTGTCGATGCTCCCCTCAAGCTGTTCCTGGAGCACATCCAGTATAACCGACTTCAACTCCTCTCCGAGCCTGTGCGGCGGCACCCTCACCTTGTCTGCCAGTTTCATCCTGTAATACATGGACCCACCTATCTCCTCAAGATCTCCAGTTTCTTCCGTTGTTTTAATGTTATTACCGGAATGCTATATGAAAGCAGGGTATTTCTGAGTGCCCTGTCGTTGGTCATCACCATGCATCCCTTTCGGCGGGCATAGTCCACAATTTTTTCATCAACACTGCCTTCCGGAATACCGCTCTCAACACGGGTGCATCGTTCCACGAGTGAAAGGGCCGAACGTGCGGCACTGCCTTCCCGGCCCATTCCCCTGGCAAGACCCCGTAATTCTTTGATCACGTCAGCTAATATTAATGGTTCATATGCCCCGATAAGGTTTCTGACCTCCCCGAAGACATCGATCCTGAACTGAAACTGGATCATCAGGGCATTTGCATCAAAAAGAACCGTTATTCGGTCAGCTCTCCCATTCCGATCAGGCGCCATCTGGCTCCGAGCTGCCTGCTGATTGCTATCCGTGCACCAACCTCCACGCATACGGGGCGCTTTAAGACAACTTCAGACAGGTCCTTTTTGGTGCTGCTCACCACGCCTACTGTCACTGCAGTTCCGACCGAGAGCATGAGCGGCTCGTTATGTTTCAGTGGTTCGATGACGAGCTCGCTGCTCGATCCAACAACCCGCTCCATCAGGGTGACCCGGAACTTCAGCCGGTCCCGCACGGGCGGGAGTTGTCCCACGTGCCCGGCGACCTGGCCTGCCAGTGCATCACTCTTGGTGAGGGCAGGGTCAAGCTTGGTCCCCAACCCGAGCAACCCTCCTGGAGTGGCTTCCGTAACTTTCCTGGACCCGGCGTTGATGGTGGTTATCCGGGTCGTGATGGGTTCCCACCGTATCCTGTTCTCCACCTGGACCTGTCTTCCCGGCCGTATCTCGATGTCCTCGCCTTCTTTTAAGACTCCCCGAATGAGTGAACCCCCTATCACTCCCCCTTTCACATCCCTCCAGTTCGATCCTGGTTTGTTGATGTCAAAAGAACGGGCGACAAGCATGAGCGGTTCTGCCCCGGGATCGCGTTCCATATCAGGGATGGTCTCATTCAGTGCCTGGATCAGTGCTCCGACATTGATATCTTTCTGGGCCGACACCGGGATTATCGGCGCATCTTCGGCTATGGTCCCCTTTACGAATTTTTTTATCTGCTCATAGTGCTTGAGCGCTTCTTTCTGGGGAACGACATCGATCTTGTTCTGGACGATGACTATCCTGCTGATGCCCACCAGTTCAAGGGCCATCAGGTGTTCCTTGGTCTGCGGTTGCGGACAGGGTTCGTTGGCTGCAATAACAAGCATCGCCCCGTCCATCAGTGCTGAACCTGAAAGCATGGTGGCCATGAGCGTCTCATGTCCTGGAGCATCAACGAAGGAGACCGAGCGGAAAGGCTCCGCTTTCCCCCCGCAAACCGGACACTCCGGTTTGGAAGAATAGGCATCCGGGCCCTGGCACCTCTCACATCTGTAGAATGTGGCGTCCGCATACCCGAGCCGGATGGATATTCCCCGTTTTATCTCCTCGCTGTGGCGGTCAGTCCAGGCATTTGTCAGATCATATACAAGTGTTGTCTTGCCGTGGTCGACATGTCCCACGACTCCGATATTGACGCTTGGAATTGTAACATCACGCAAACGCGATCAAACCTCCTTATTCAATATGGAATAATGATACTTATACATACGTGGTAGAAAAAATTTCCAGGAATACCGGTGATTATCCTGATCGCTGACTTCCTGACAGTATACCGCGACACCGGGAAGGGAAAAGGAAAAATTCCTCAGAACACTGGTTCGGATCTTAACAAGTATTACGTTTTTTTCCATTTTTTTCGAAAAATTAAAAAGGCGGTATGAACAGATACACATTGAGGGTACCGGAGATGTCAATTGATACGGAATTATCCCGAATCGGGATTTCACTCCCAAAAAACCTGCTGGATAAATTTGATGAGATAATCAACTACAGGGGGTATTCTTCGCGCTCGGAAGGGATTCGGGATGCAATTCGCAGTTATATTACGTATTACAAGTGGATGTCTGACGTAAAGGGTGAGCGGCACGGCGTCATCACGATGATATACGACCACGACCAGCGCGGGCTGCTCACGACGCTCACCGACATTCAGCACGAATTCATGAGTATCATCCAGGCCTCGATCCACTCCCACGTCACACACGATCGCTGCCTGGAAGTGATCCTTGTTCGTGGTGACGGCTCCCAGTTAAAGACGCTCGCCGAGAGGTTGATGTCGCAGAAAGGAGTTCAGTCTGTCAAATTGACGACCATCCCCGTCAATGACTAACCTCCGCCTTCACAGCTCTGGTCGATGTGCTCGATAGCCTCCTGGAATCCCACTCCGGAGATGGAGTCTCTCTCCTTTTTGAGTTCTTCGAAGTCCAACTTTCTCCGGACTTCGTGCTTCTCACTGCCCTTGTCTGCAAGAACCAGCTGATCCACCCGGTAGAAGAGGCTGGTCGCATCGATCTCGGCGTATAATTCTCCCTGTATCTTCTCCACTTTCACGATTACCCCGGTCGTTCCGGTCCTCGGGTAGCGGACCAGCATCCCCGGCTGGGCTTCTGCCGCATTCATACAACCAAGCAATAACCCTTGAGAAACTATAAACATATTTCCGGCCCCACACCTTGTGATGAAATGCACCATCCGGGAGGTAAAAAAACACTTTTTTGATGGAGCGCATCGCATGCGATCACCCGAAGAGACACGCGGGATCGTCGAGCCCATCATGGACCAGATCGGTGTCACCGGGGTGATTGACATCACGTCATGCGACCGCCTGGGCATCCCGTGTTTTGCTGCGAACAGGATCACACCCGTCCCTGGAAGCTTCCGCTTCCATCCCGGAAAGGGCCTTGATCCGGTCCAGGCCAGGGTATCCGCAATGGTGGATGCCGTTGAAAAATTTTCTGCGGAACGATATGGACAACCCATGGAACTGGCAGGTTTCGATGAACTAGGGGCATTCAGGGCGGTTGATCCCGAGGACCTTTTCCCGACCAGAAAACCAAACGACGATGAAAAGCTCCAGTGGGTCCCGGGATACGACCTTTTGTACAATGAAGAGGTTCTTGTCCCGGCAAACGCGGTATTTCATCCCTATAACGCGGGGGGTATGGCACCTCCGATCTTCAAAAGCGATCCCCATGGACTGGCCGCCGGAAACGTGATCGAGGAGGCGATCCTGCACGCGATACTTGAAGTGATAGAGACAGACGCATTGAGCTGTGCAGACCGTGAACGGTCAATGGGCACACGCCTGAAGGTCGATAGTGCCGGGCCGGTGCGGGACCTTCTGGATATCTATTCCGATGCAGGGATCGATATCCACCTCTGGCTGCTGGAGGGAAGAACATCAATTCCCACGATAGCAGCAGCAGCGGACGACACGGTTGCACGGGACCCCGGGCTTCTTTTACTGGGCTCCTCCTGCCACCCGAATCCCGTTATCGCCTGCCTCCAGGCCCTAACCGAGGTCGCCCGGAACAGGGCCGCCAGGCTCTACAAGGGCGAGTTCCATCCGGAGAGGGAACTGATCCTGCAAAAGGCAGGATACGAACGGATGAAACGCATCAACAAGGACTGGTTTTCCAGGGCCGGTTGGATCGATCTCTCTGATCTACCCGACAAAAGCACATCGCGTATTGATGAGGACATTCGTCTGGTGACGGAAGAACTCCGGCCACACGTGGATAGAATCTGCGTCTGTGATCTCTCACGGACGATCTTTCCGGTTGTGCGCGTAGTGATTCCCGGCCTGGAGGTATCACACCTTGACAAGGAGCGAATCCGCAAAGGCCCTGCATGAACTCTGTCCCCGGCATCAGACCATGATCTTTTTCAGTTGCCTGGCAATGACTCGCGTACTCTCCCGGACCTGACCTTCCGGCGATGGGTAATCGGTGCCCATCAGGGCGAGAAATATCTCCCGCACCGCGAGCCCGAGGGAGGGCCCGTACCCGCCCTCGAGTACCAGGGCCAGAGGCTGGCCGGTCATCTCCATCACCATCCGGGTAAGAATCCCGTAATCGGATGGCATCAGTCGCATCCCCTCGACAGGGTCGTCGATGAGGGAATCCTGTCCGGCAGAGACGATAACCAAATCCGGCCTGAAATGACTGATCGCCTCGCCAAAGACGTTTCGGAATATGAAAGCATAATCGGAGATTGCAGACCCTCTCCGGATAGGGGCATTCAGGGTAAATCCCTTCCCCCTCCCGGTGCCGATCTCGTCAACCCACCCGCTCCGCGGAAAGAGGTTGCCCTGGTGTACGGAACAGAAGAGCACCCTGTCGCTTTCGTAAAATATCTTCTGGGTGCCATTGCCGTGATGGAGGTCCCAGTCGACGATGGCAACCCGGTCCACCTTTTCAAGTGCCCTGGCAGCAGCGATGGCTACATTGTTGAAGAGACAGAATCCCATTGACCGGTCTGGTTCGGCATGGTGGCCGGGAGGCCTGACGAGGGCAAAGGAATGCTCCCCGCCAAGCGCACATTCGGCTGCTTTTATTGCGGAACCGACCGCAAGGAGGGCTACATCCCAGGATTCTTCGGTGACGTAGGTGTCCATGTCGATATATCTCCGCCCGCCGTACGAGCAGAGTTTCCGGATCATCCTCACGTGCCTCGGATCGTGAACCAGTTCCAGGTCCTTGATCTCGGCGAGGGCCGGATCTCTCTTCTGCAGGCCAGGGGGAAGAGCAGAAGCGGCAAGCTCCAGCCGGTGCCCGCTCTCCTTGTGCAGATCCATGGCATGCCTGGAGAACTCATTCCCAAATATCGCCGAGCACCTGTAGTCCATACTCAGTTGACTGCCGTCCCCTTGAGAATTGCCTCCTCGCCTACATCAAACTCCCTGTCCGTGCCGGCTATCCGGTAGCGTCCAACCGCCTTCACGTCGTAGGGGTTGCCGCTGGTGGAATAGGGCACGATGAACTCTCCATTCTCGCTGGCCTGGCGGTACGTGAACAGTCTTCCCGTGTTGGTGACGATATCAAGTTCTATTATCCCTTCCCCGCGAATGCGGGCGCCGGGAACGTATTCAAAAACCTTGACGTACTTGACATCAGGCGGACTCCCGGAAAAGACGTTGCTTGGAGATTCGTGCACCAGCCGGTACTGCTTCAACGCGGGGACGGTATCCAATGGAAGCAGAATGATGTTGCTCATCACGTCTGCGCGGTACCCTGCCGGGGCCTTGCTGTTGAACTGCTCCGCAAGGGCCCTTGCCTGGGACACCTCCATCTGCCGGGCCGCTGTGACGACAGGGTATGGTGCCTGCGCAACGGCGTTGGTATATTCGACATAGTACGCAACGGAGGCAGGGGTCATCGAGCCGTCGAAGTTGTGCAGCCGTGATACTGTCGACACAAAATACGGCTGTGTATAGAATGTGACAGGGCTGTAGCTCGAGGGATTTTCCGGATCGTCCGGTACCATCAGTGTCTGCTGATAGGGGCCGACTCCGACCGACGAGTTGTACCACTGTGCCATGGCCCAGAATTTGCCCGTATCCATCTCGATATCGGTAACAACGTAACGGACATTCTTTGAGTCAGATATCGCGTTCGTGTAGGATTCCGAACCTGTCACGAAGAATGCCGCGGCACCTTCCTTTCCTGATACTCCCGCCTGGAACGGGTTGGCGTTGGGGATGCGTTTTGCGATGTAGGTGATCATGTGGCCGTAGTCCCACCAGGACATCACCCCGTATGCCTCAGCCGGGTAGGAGAACGTCTCTTTGTCATAGATCGTGAGGTAGTCGACCCCTGTTTCAGGTGTATCGGAATTCATCCACTCGAGCGTCTCCCTCCAGTCCTGGTTCATGCGGATCCCCTTTTGTGATGCCATCTCGTAATCGTAAGAAAATGACGTGTAGGCAAATATCAGGGCACAGGCAAGAACGAGCCCGAGGAGGAGGATATGTGTGAACCGGACCTTTGGCTTCACTGGTTCAGGCGGAGATTTCTGCGCTTTTTTCTTTACGGCCTGTTGTTTCCCTTTTTTCGCGCCGGTCTCCTTCACCCTGCGTCTCTCCTTTCCCTCATCGCTTTCCGGGCCATATCCCTTCTGCAGAGTCCCTGCCCCCATCGCCCTGATATCCGGCCAGGCCATCTCCAGGGCAAATCCTGCACATATCCCGCCAAGCACC
>JAHDSI010000047.1 GCA_018432765.1 Methanoregulaceae archaeon
ATATGCACATCTTTTTGAAGCAGTTTCGCGATGGCGTTACCGATCAGGGTGATGTTTTCCAGGTCGACTCCGCTCTCAGGCTCGTCGAGCATCACGAAATCAGGGTTCTGGACCATCAGCTGCAGAACTTCGCTCCGCTTGATCTCTCCCCCGGAGAACCCAAGATTGATGGCCCGGTCGAGGAAAGAGCGCATATTCAGATATTTTGCATACTCGTCCACAACCTCGGTATCCTCTCCTGACGTGGCCGCCAGGAGTTTTCCCAGTTTCAGGCCGGCGATCGTTGGCGGGCGCTGGAAGAGCATTCCCATCCCCATCTTCGCCCGCTCGTGTATCGGAAGCCGTGTAACGTCCCTCCCCTGAAACAGTATCTTGCCTTTCGCGATGTCAAGGCCGCCGAATCCCATTATCGCCCGGAGAAGCGTGGTCTTGCCCGATCCGTTCGGCCCCATCAGGACATGGGTCTCACCCTCCCCTATGTGCAGGTTGATGTCATGGAGAACCACCCTGTCCCCGATCATCACCTGCAGATCCTCAATATCCAGCATGATCCAAATCGCCTGTAGTAATTCTTCTGAAGTCACATTAAACGGTTTTCACCGTTACAACGGTTCCGGGACACCTCGTCTCGTACAGGATCGCCCCATCCGCGGTATCAGAATAGTTATTCGTCTTCAAGGGAGATATTACCGATCAATGGCATCCCGACATCCACGGGCGCACAAGATTGCTGACAAGGACGGCAAGGCACGAATCCGGGGCGGGACGAGGGATGCGAAGGAGTCCATCTTCCATGAATACCCTCCCGGGATCATGGGGTATGTCAATTCGATCATCTGCGGAGACGCATCATCCGTCCTTTCAACCCTTCCGGAGAAGAGTGTCGATATCATCATCACCTCCCCGCCGTACAACTTCGGCCACGCATATGCCGGTGACAGGCACAGCGACACCCACGACTGGGACGAGTATTTCGACCGGCTCAACACGGTCTGGAAGGAGTGTTATCGTGTCCTGAAACCCGGGGGAAGGCTCGCAGTAAACATCCAGCCGCTCTATTCCGACTATATCCCCACGCACCACATCATCTCCGAACAACTCCAGAAGACCGGTCTTTTATGGAAAGCGGAGATCCTGTGGGAGAAGAACAATTACAATGCAAAATATACGGCCTGGGGGAGCTGGTGCTCACCCTCGATGCCATACCTGAAGTATACCTGGGAGTTTATCGAGGTGTTTGACAGGGACACCCACAAGAAGGCGGGGAAGAGGGATTCGATCGATATCACCCCTGATGAATTCAAGGAGTGGGTGAAGGGCCGGTGGACGATTCCCCCGGAGACCAGGATGAAGGAATACGGGCACCCGGCCATGTTTCCCGAGGAGGTTCCTGCCCGCCTGGTGAAGCTCTTCTCGTACAGGGGGGATATCGTCCTCGATCCCTTCAACGGTGCCGGGACCACCAGTGTTGCGGCCTGGAGGTCAGGGCGGCGGTTCATCGGCATCGACATATCGGAGGAGTACTGCCATGCCGCATTGAAGAGGCTGAAAGAGGCGGGATTTGATGGGGATGCCGAAGTCTTTCCCTGAACTAATCAGACAGTGACTGAAACTTTCCGGTCATGCTGGTGCTGCAGGACGTAATTGTGGAGATTCGCAGGCGAGTTGTACCGATCCGACTTTTTCCTGGCATTCATACGAACAGTGACTGAAACTTTCCGGTCATGCTGGTGTGTGAGGATGAAGTTGGGGAGCTCCGCAAGCGAGTTGTACCGATCCGACTTTTCCCTGTATTCATCCGAACAGTGACTGAAACGTCCCCTTCCGGTCATACTGGTGTGCGAGGATGTAGTTGTGGAGCTCCGCAGGCATGTTGTACCGATCCGAATTTTTCCTGGCATTCATCCGAAAAGCAGATCAAACGTCCCTTTCCGGTCATACTGGTGTCTGAGGATGTAGTTGTGGAGATCCGCAAGCGAGTTGTACTGATCCGACTTTTCCCTGTATTCATCCGAACAGCAGCCAAAACGTCCCTTTCCGGTCATACTGGTGCTGCAGGATGTAATTGTGGAGATCCGCAGGCGAGTTGAACTGATCCGACTTTTTCCTGGCATTCATCCGAACAGCAGCTCAAACGTCCCTTTCCGGTCATACTGGTGTGAGAGGATGTAGTTGTGGAGATCCGCAAGCGAGTTGTACCGATCCGACTTTTCCCTGTATTCATCCAGATGTTGGTTATACGAACGGATGGCGGCATTGAACGCAGGGACCTGGTTGTTGTAGGCCCGGGTGTTCCCCCTGGCAAGCAGTGCATCAAGGTTCGATCTCTGGAGTTCGAGCGATTCTGCCTCTGCCCTGAGCCTGGATTCCAGCACCTGGATGCCGGGTCCCGATTCTGTGAGGGTCGCTTCCATCTTCTCAAGTTCTTCCCATATGGCCCGGGTCTCGCTGCAGCGTGTGTAGGTGCGTGTCCCGTCCCCGACCGGTATCACCAGCGGATACGATGAGAGCACGGTGCCTCCCCGGAGAGTCGTGGGGACGATGCCGACGAGTGTCACGTTCGTCGTCTCGATATAGCCGTACCCCGTATTCGCGTATCCTTCGTCACCGCAATCTACCCCCACACCCATGTGGAGTTCGGAATCGAAGTACAGGAGCGAGACGCGGTACCCCTCCCGTGACAGCAGCCCGGCAAGGAGCATGCTCCTGTCGTCGCAGTCCCCGCGCCCGTCGACATATGTCTCGATCGGGTACTTCGGGTGTACCAGGTCGAGGTTCTCGTAATCGATCGACTGTACAAAAACGGTGACGAGCTCGAGGTATTCGTCGTCGTCAAGCCGGTGTTCGTTTCTGATCTCCCGCAACCGTGACAGGAGGTCCTCGTAGAACCGGTCCTGCGCGGGATCGGCTATCATGCTCGTGTATATCCCGGAGAGCCATTCGTCTTCGCCGATTGCGCCATCATAGATCCTCGCGCTCTTCTCTGCGCTCCGTGCTCCTGCGTAGACCGAACTCTCGACAGGGATGGGCGGAAGAGTGACAGAATAGTCCTGGAAAGGGAACTGATACTCCGGGGGTTCTGGCATGGTGCCAGCCGGGTCAGGGACAATTTTTGGATACGTCGCACCGGAGAGGCCGGGAAGGCCGTGGAGACAGCCCGCACTCGCTGCAAGAACAAGTGCCAGCGCCAGGATCGCGGCTTTTGCGGACCTCATGTGGTATCAGTCCGGTCAAGTTCGTGGATAACGCGTGGAATATCGGCGATCGATCCGATGACCAGGTCGGGGTTTGGGTTTGCCGCTGCAAGCACGACTTCCCTGAATTTTCCGGTCCTGACAAGGACACCCGAGAGGCCGGCCGATATCGCACCGCCGATATCGGTCACCACATCGTCGCCGATCATTGCCGCCTCGTCCGGTGAGACGGCAATCGATTCCAGGGCAGCCAGGAAGAATGCGGGGGACGGCTTTCCCATGATCGCTGCCACTTTGCAGGTGGCATATTCGCGCGCCGCGACAAAGGGGCCCGCAGAGAGCAAAAGACCGTCGTC
>JAHDSI010000042.1 GCA_018432765.1 Methanoregulaceae archaeon
GAAGCGCCGGCAAGCGGGGTCAACTACCGTGCCTACATGGATATGGGAAAGGAGAACGTGGAGCACTACAAGAAGATGAGTATCTCGTATGACCTCTCCAGGACAAAACTGGACTCGGATCTCAATCAGCTGCACAACCGTTTCACCACATACGGGACACCCTCAGTTTCCGGAGGCAAGATCGCGTATGGCGATCATATCGTCAACGACAACTTCGAGGTTGTCGATTCCATTGAAAAGGAGACGGGCGTCAAGGCCACGGTCTTCCAGAAAATCGGGAATAAGGCAATCCGTGTATCTACCAACGTTATTGGCGCTGACGGCAAGCGGGCTGTTGGAACCGAGATCTCCCGTGTTGTATACGATGCAGTGATCACCAAAGGGCAGACCTATTACGGCACTGCAGACGTGGTTGGGAAAAAATATGTCGTGGCGTACGAGCCCATCAAAAATTCCGCAGAAGAGATCATCGGTATCCTTTTTGTCGGGACTCCTGAAGAAGAAGCCCTGGGCCCGTTAAAGGATGAGATCGTGAGAAGGACCAATCCCGAGACCCTCTGTGACATGGCTTTTGCGTTCTATTCACAGATGGGATGGTTCCGTATCATCAAGACGGAATGGAACGAGGAGACCAAGACAAAGACCATTACTCTTGAGCATACCGTGGAATCGGAGTCATTCGGGAATGTCGGCAAAAAAGTCTGTTACTGTACCGCCGGGTTGCTTGCCGGGATTGTTGAGGGTGCGTTCGGCATCAAGGTGCAGGGGCGAGAGGTGAAATGCCGTTCCAAGGGTGATGAACACTGTGTCTTCGAGATTAAAAACCGGGCGGAATAAACGGGATAATTCCCGTTCATATCTTTAATTTTTTGATCTCCTCAACGTTTCTTGCAAGAACTTCAATCTCGGAGTCGGTGAGTTTCATCTTTGACTCCATCTGGTCGAAGTCTCTGAGGAGTTGCTGGATGCGGACATACATCACGTATACCACAAAAAGCAGGATGATAATGATAATCCCGAAAATTAACAGTAAAATAGACTCAAGCGTCATTTTTTCCCCCGAAAGATCACTTTTGCAAACCGCTCGATGAACTTCTCCTTGCTCTCCTCTGACTTGATATCGTATTCAATTCCGGAGAGCCTGCCGGCTATCTGTTTCAAGGCGATGGAGGATGGGGATGTGGGAAACTTGATGACAACCGGTGTCTTCGATGATGACGCCCGCCTCACGTTCGGATCCTCCGGAATGATCCCGATAACCTTGACACCGAGGACTTTCTCCATCTTCTGACGGACATAATCCGGGTTCTCCCCGCCTGTCCGGTTGATGATCACCCCGCATACATGGCCTCCTACCACTTCGGTCAATATCTTGGTCTTCAATGCATCCACGATAGACGAAAGTTCCGGATTAACCACGAGTATCACGTCGTCGGCAACTGCCAGGGGAATTACTCCGTCCCGGCTGATCCCCGCGGGAGCGTCGATGAGCAGGTAATCGCACATGTCGACGAGGTCCTTCATGACGTCCTTTAATTTTTCCGGGTTGGCCTGCTGAAATCCCTGCAGGGAGATGCCGCTCGGAACGACCTGGACCCCTCCAGGGCCTTCGTAAATAGCATCACAGATATCCGACTTCCCTGCCAGTACTTCATGAAGGGTTATCGGAACATCTTCAAGTCCGATAGCAAGGCCCAGATTGGCCATCCCGATGTCTGCATCCATTATAATGGTTTTTTTCCCGAACAATGCAAGACTTGTCCCAAGATTAACGGTCACTGTTGTTTTACCTGTGCCGCCCTTGCCAGACGCTAGTGTAAAAACTCGGACCATTTATCCCTCCATAAAAAAGAAATTGCTGTTGATTTATATAAGTCTAATCACAAAACGGCGATTTTTTCTATAGCCATCTCTCAAAAAGTCTTCTCACTTCGTCCTTGATGGTGTTTGATATCTCATCTGTGGGGGACACTGCGCTTCGGATGATGGCAATGAGCGGTGAGCCCTGAAATTCCATTTGGGATATGGTGACACCGGGATCTGTAATCGCCTCCCCGATTGCATGGAGGTGACTGTAGCGGGCAGCCTCGGCGGATGGCGATTCCACCCCGTATGATCCGAGTGCAAGGCCATCGGTACTCGAAACGGTGAGGCCGTCAAGCCCATACCGTTCGGCGATTATCCGGAGCCCGTCAGAGATATCACGTGCATCCGATATATCCGCACGTGGGGGCATCGACATTTTTTGTGTGGGCACTTCACGATCCCCTGAAACAGCCGAAACCCGTTGCTTTGGCTCACCGGTTCTCTCTCCCTGTCTGACAAGTTGCCGGGAAACCACGGCAAATAACTTCGAGAGAAAGAGTGCATTCACAACCCCCAGAAAAAGGGTTATCGCGAGCAGTATGAGAATGATGAAAAGGAGGGTGATCTCAAGCGTGATTCCGTCCATACTATCTCCCGCCCTGCCCCTTTTTCGTCTCGATCAGGTGTTCGAGATGGAGTTTCTCGATCATGACTATGCAGTTGTTCCGGATCTTCTGTGTCATGCTCTCGATGTCCATTGAATCGAGCGCCTCAAGCCCCTGGCAGGAGCTGGACTGCTCTTCGTCCGGGGATTTTGGAATCGATGTGTCGGTCTCTTCAGCGACCTTTTCTGTGATTGCGACCTCCTTTTTTTGCGGAATATTGTGGGATTTTGGCGGGATGTTCTTCCCGTTGACTTCTTTTTCGTGTATGAGGGACGGAGGTTTTTCTTCACGTCTTCTCTGGGTATTGATGTGTCGAATTTCCTTGTCAGAGGTCATATCGGGCTTTTTTGTCTCCACACTCTTGAGGGGATTCACGGGAGCCCGCCGCTCCTGGGGTGTGATCCTCTGGATGCGCGCATTCGAATTGAACTCGAGAGCCAGCCCAAGCTGGGCTTCGGTAAGGCTTGAGAGGGCCGCGTCTACCGGATCGGTGCCAGTGCTCTGTATCCGCTCCCAGGCGGCATTCCCTTCCATATCGCCATAACTTGCCAGGATAAGTGAACCGTTGCGAAATACCATCACAATCTCACTTTTGTCTCTGGTAATTGTACAGGATCCACTGAATCGCTCATTTTTCAATTCATCAGCCAGATCGTCAAGGCTAATCCCCCGCTTGAGTGTCCGGAAGGTTCCTCTGGGCAGTTGCATCTGTACTGGAGATTATCCTGTAGCGCCATAATAGTATTGTTAATTCCTCAAACGGGGGCCCTATGGAGTGAATATCGGGGATTATTCCCGGTAATTGTCTCCATACCGGGGCCGCAGATAATAGCAAACATTTTTATTTATATATTTCAAGAAAGATGTTTCAAAGAAAGGTGGCACAATAATGCTGAAACAGATCCTTGGTGAATTCCTTAAAATTGATGGTGTGTCGGCTGCAGTCGTGGTCGGAAGGGACGGTTTTGTGATTGAGAGCGCCGCATCCGGCAAGATGGATATCGACGCCCTTGGAGCAATGGCCTCAACTGGACTTGGTACCTCCGAAGCCATGGGAAAGGAGCTTGGCAAGGGCGAGCTCAACCAGATGCTGGTCGAACTTGACAAGGGACCCATTATCATGTCCCCGCTTTCGGCAGACGAATTAATTGCCATTGTTGCCGAGAACGAATCAAATGTTGGCAGGATCCGATACGAACTCAAAAAGAATAAAGATCGTCTCGTCGCGGCCCTGTAAATATGACGCTCCCCCCCGGGAAGTATTCAGGGATTGTAAAAAATCCTTTTCAAGGCGAATCCTTCTCAAAATTGGGGACCTTCAGAGGATTGCTGGAGTTACGATCTCCTGCTGAGAAAGGCTTCATCCTGTCCGAGTATGGGCGCGTGGCAGGGGCGTACGCACGCGATTCGGATGAATCATTTCGGGGCGACGAAGCCCTGAATTATTTCAGACATCATGGAAGGGTGCTTTCCGGCGAGGAACAGGATTTCGAATCGGAATATATTCTCCGTTCTTATTCGGAACAGGAGTTCCAGGAGGCCCTGGAGTTCTGCATGCAACATGATCTCATCACCACGAATGAAACATCCAGTGGACCAGCAGTAGCAGCAGCGAGTCATGATGATGCCGGGTTGAGAAGTATCTTAAAACAACCCGGGGTTATTGCAGTTATGGCATTTTTTGAAGGATTTGCGGTGAAATCCTTTGGAGACGCAGATTTTGAACAGGTGGCGGCAATTGCCGAAGATTTTCTCCGTGCTGGAAAGAGAATCTCAACCGATCTGAACATGGAGGGACTTACCCAGATCCTCCTCGAGTCTCAAAACCGTAAGTGTATCATCGCACCATACGGGGATCTCAATATCTGCCTGGTCACCACGGCGGAGGCAAACCTCGGAATGTTAAGACTGGCTCTCAACAGGATACAGACCGAGTTAAAGTGAAAACCGGGAATATACTCCCAGGGAAAACCACATTAATAACCTGTCATGCAGATATTAAACTAACGGGGACGGGGTACCGACGATGACAGAGGAAAAGAAGAAGAGATCGCCATTCAGGAACTTATTTGGCAGGGAGAAAAAGTCCGGGGATGAAGGTTTGCCTCCGGTAAAGGAGACGAAACCAGGCTCAGACAACCTGGACGATCTGATGAAACGGATCGGGGTTGCATCGTCAGGAATTTTGAAAGACGAAACAGAAAAACCTCCAGGCGACATCGCCAGAATAACAGATAATATTCCGGATATTGCCGAATTCGAACTGGAACCTGCTGATTTTTCAGAAGAGTTTGAAACCGTGGTGAGTCCATCGCCGCCCCCTGTGCTCCCGGTACAGGAACCCCAAAAATCCGGACAATTCGGCGAAGAAGAGAGCGAAAAACCGCCGGAATCCCATCCGGAGCAGGAGAAACGTCCGGTCCCACGGTTTGAAACGGCAAAGAAGACTATCTGGACAGGTGAAAAATCCGGTCTCGAGGATACGGTCATCTCGATTGACCAGATAAACGATCTCTCGGGTCTGATCCTCCCAAAAGGGGCCACATTCGAGGTAGAAGAACTTAAAATACGTCATAAAAGCACGATTTTTGGTGCCGAGGGCGAGGGTGCCATACCCTACCGCGATGATATGTGGCGTGATGATCTTTCAGATTCAGGGTTAAAGACACTATCAGATGCGGCTTCTGCGGTTGGGGCCGAACCTGCAAAGCAAGGGTTATTGAGCAGGATAAATCCCCTGAATGTCATCAGGCGCGATGTCGAGGATTACGACCCACGAATACACGGGCCGCTGGTGGACCTCAAATTCGTTCCCAGGGTGGGTGTTGAAGAGATCGAGGTCTACCCTGTCAACGAGCCGTACGCATATGTCCGGGTAACGTATGATCACGCGACACATGAATACACGTACGAGGTGATCGAGCCGATCCTCACCATGGCGGAACAGGATCTCCTGGATGATATCAAGGAGCGTATCTTCGAGCGTCTCGATATCAATACCCAGGATATCGTCTCCGAGCTGGCAAAAAAGACTCTTCGCGATGTAACTGACGATATCATCGATGATTATGGTATATCCCTGACACCCGTCAACCGGGAAAAGATCCTGTATTATATGTACCGGGAGTTTCTTGGCAACGGCATAATCGATGCGGTGATGCATGACCGTTATATCGAGGATATCTCATGTGACGGGGTGAACACCAGTCTTTTCGTGTATCATTCCCGCTACGAATCATTGAGAACCAACCTCCTGTATCACAGTTCCGATGAACTGGACTCCTTTGTGACGAAACTGGCGCAGCGTTCCGGCAAGTACATATCTATCGCCGAACCGATGCTGGACGCCACGATGAGTGATGGCTCCCGTATCCAGATGACACTGGGAACGGAGGTCACGGCACATGGTTCTACGTATACGATTCGAAAATTCCGCGACGAACCAATCACCCCGACGGATCTCATCGAATGGTCGACATTCTCACCCCTCTCGATTGCATTTTTCTGGCTTGCCGTGGAGAGCGGCAAGTCCTGCCTCTTTGCAGGTGGGACGGCGTCCGGAAAGACCACGTCCCTGAACGCAATCTCGCTCTTCATGCCTCCCCTGGCAAAGATCGTCACGCTTGAAGATACCCGTGAACTCAAGCTCCCCCACCCCAACTGGATCCCGAGCATCACACGGACGTCGTTCGATACCGAAGGGAAGGGAGAGATCAACATGTATGAACTTCTCCGTGCGGCGCTGCGTCAGAGGCCTGAATACCTCCTTGTTGGGGAAGTCAGGGGAAAGGAAGCGCTCACCCTCTTCCAGGCGATGAGCACCGGCCACATCACGTACTCGACCATCCACGCCGATTCTGTTGCAAGTATCGTGCACCGGCTGGAAAACCCCCCCCTTGATGTGCCCCGGAACATGCTGTCGGCTCTTGACCTGGTATCCGTGCAGGTTCAGGCCCGGGTGGGAGGACAGCGCATACGCAGGAACAAGCAGATAGTCGAGATTCTTGATATCGATCCGAGGACCAACGAGTTGATCACGAACGAGGTCTTCAAGTGGCACCCGGCGACAGACGAGATCACGTACTCGGGCAAGTCCTTCATACTGGAAGAGATCATGGAGGAACGTGGCTGGGACGAGGAACGGATGAGGGAAGAGCTCAAGATGAGGCAGGAAGTCCTGGAATGGATGCGTATAAAGAAGATCAGGAATTACCGTGATGTGAGTAATATCCTCATACAGTACTTCAGGGATCCGACTGCGATCATGGAGAAGGTGAGAGCTGACCTGTATGAATAGTTTTGAACGTATCGCATTCAGGCTGCTTGGGACCCGGGCGGCAACAAAGAGAGACAAATACGCAGATCTGCGAAGCTCCCTGGTGACGGCCAGGATGAAGATACCTTTCGAGGTCTACCTCTCGACTGCATACCTCAGTTCGGCTATCGCTGCGGTTCTCGGTGCGGTTGTCCTTGGTCTCATCACCTATGCCTTCAATCTCCCTTCGCTTGTCACGTACCGGGGTGAAGTCCCGGACTTCATGGTCGCCATCTCGCAGTACAACCTTCTAATCGGCACTATTCTTGCAATAATCATCTCTTTTGCCGTGATAGGGGGAATAACATTCGTCATTTTTCTCGTATATCCCTCTGTTGTCGCCAGCAACAGGAAGCGGAGTATCGACGCAACACTGCCCTATGCCATCAATTACATCACTGCGATGTCCACTGCAGGTATCCCTCCTGCCGAGGTCTTCCGCCAGCTCGGAAACAGCCCCATCTACGGTGAGAGCGCGACAGAAGCCCGGTTCGTCTCGATGGAGATCGACCTTTACGGCAAGGATCTCATCGATGCGCTCCGTCTCGTCTCATCTACGACTCCGAGCATGCGCATGAAGGAATTTTTTCAGGGGTCGATGGGATGCATATCGAGTGGCAGCAACCTTACAGAGTATTTCAGGACCAAGGCCGAGCAGTACTCGCTCGAGAACCGCCAGACACAGAAACTGTTCCTCGATACCCTCGGACTCATCGCCGAGTCGTATGTGACTGCGATGGTTGCAGGCCCGCTCTTCCTGATCATCCTGCAGTCCATAATGGCCATTCTCTCAAACCAGGCCCAGCCGATATTCCTGTACATCATCGTGTACCTTCTCATTCCATTCGGGAGTATCATGTTCGTGATCCTGATAAGCTCGATGACCCCGGAGGCCTGATATGGCGATAAAGGATACATTCTCAAACCTGTTCCGAAGAGGGAAGGGGGAGACGGAGACTGGTGGCCGCACATGGCCTGTTTCCAAAACCCCGGTGGAAGATAAAAAAACAGGGAAGTTCTCATCGATTTTTGGTCGTTCCAGGAGGGAGGCCGCACCGGTGGATCTCGGATCAAGGGAGCTTGGGGAGTATGAGAAGGAGCAACACGAGATCTCGCAAAAACTGGAAAGGGCAAAACAATCGAGGTCAGGGATCGCCAGGATTTTCAGGCATCCGTTCAGGTTTATCTTCGAAAAGCCTCTTCATATCCTGATCCTCACCATCCCTATAGCACTCATCGTCTTTGTCTTCGGGACAGCGTTTGCCATCAGGGACTATGGGATGAGCGTGCTCTTCACCTCGACACTCGTCGACGACATTGTCATCCTGTCCATACTGATCGTTATCGTTCCCCTCGCAATCCTCGACTTCCGCGAGGCACAGAGGATCCGGCATCTCGAAGAGGCGCTCCCCAATTTCTTCCGGGATCTTGCAGGCATGAATGATTCGGGAATGACCCTTCCAAACGCAATTCACCTTGTTGCCCAGAGTGAATACAGCACGCTCACCCCATATGTCCGCCGTCTCGATAACGAGATGTCGTGGAACACCACGTTCATCGATGCAATCCAGCGCTTCCGAAACAGGCTCGGAACGCCGCTGTCAGACAGGAGCATAGACCTCATCGCGAAGGCGAGCCGGGCGGGAGGCGATGTGAGCGAAGTGCTGCGTGCGGCAGCGGTCGATACCTACGAGGTCATCCAGCTCCGGAGCGAACGCCGGAATAACATGCTCATATACGTTGTTATCGTGCTTATCTCCTTCATGGTCTTCGTTTTTGTCATTTATATCCTTGTCACCACGTTCCTCTCCACCATGGCTGAAGCCGGGAGCGCGGCTATGAGTTCGGGAGCAGGGGCGGCCTCCTTTATCGGAGCTGTCGATCTCTTCTTCTACGAGAGGATCTTCTCGCATGCAGCCATGATACAGGGTCTCTTCTCGGGCCTCATGGCAGGCCAGATGGGTGAGGCGAGTGCCATAGCAGGCCTCAAATATTCGGCAATCATGCTCCTCATAGCCTGGGTACTGTTCAGGTTCTTCATCTGATTTTAAAAAAAACGGGTGGACCGACACTATGGCATACAAACCGGTCCATTACCCAAAAATCCAGTCGTCGGGCTTGCGGGGTCTATATGACCCCCATCTCTGACAGCCGGTGTGGCAGGTATTCCCGTGTGACGAAGTCGAGCCCCTTGGCGGCAAAGGCCTGTTGCTCGGACTTGAGATTGAGCTTTAACTGGAGGTTAATCTGGGTCTTCCAGTAGTCCGTGAAGAACCTTGGATCAGTGAGCTCGCTTTCCAGGGCCGCGACGTCTCTTTCGGTAAGGCGATCCGAGGGGAGATTGTAATCCCGTATATCGCTTGGCTGCACCCCGATGAACTGAGCTTTCGGAGTTGCAAGGAGCTCTGACATGTGCGCACTCTTGATCGCCCCGTATGCAACGCTGGCATAGATACGGTACGACCAGGGATCACCATCAGTAAAGACAAGGACCGGAAGTTCAAACCTTTCGTTTATGCGATTGAGCATCCGCCGGGTTGAACGTGCGGGTTGCCCCTTCAGGTGCACGAGAATCGCGTTGAACTCACTGTCAAACCCGTTTTCGATGAGTCGGGCATACATACCGCCCGTCTCGATTGCAATGATGAATTTGGCGTCATGGTCGAGCAGTTCGATATTCTCGACATTGTTTGGTATCTGGTAGCCTGCTTCACCCACGTCTTCCTGGCAATGTATCGTCCTGTCTCCCCTGCGGGTCAGTTCCTTCAGTTGCAGGGGACCAAAGATTGTCGCCCCGTCGTCTTCCGGCCGGAGGTGGAACGCCTCCCGTTGCATGTCGGTCAGGATCTCAAGGTCTTCTATGAGAAAGTTGCTCTCGTCCTGCGCGGAGAACTTGGCTCTCTTCCAGCTCTCTGATATGTAATACAACTCCCTCAGAGTGGATGACCGGTTCTCGTGGATCTGTGTCTTTAGAAAGGAGATCACGTAGGCCATCTTCAGGAGGTGGAGTGCACTCTTCGCCGTTGAAGCCGACCTGACACTCTCCCGGTCACCATATTTCCAGACTTCCGTCTCGTCGTCGTACTCAATGTTTCGCTTTGTGCGGGATGGAAGCGAGATGGAAGGGGTCACCCCTTCTGTCATCTGTTCGTACCATCTCCTGGCGATGGATACGAGTTTCTCCTTCGCCTGACCGTCAAGTTCTCTTTTAGACATCCATGTCCACCATCACCACGTTCTTCTCATCAATGCCCCTGATCTCCATCGATCCGTTTCCGGCGCCGAGGTAGCTTGCCGTCCAGACAGAACCGGGCTCGATATCGATCTGCCATACCCGGGTATACTCCCCGTCGAGCTCGCTCACAAACGCAGGCGGCGGATCGACGTTCTCTCCGGGATCTCCTGACATATCGTATAACGTAATCCGGCCCGAAACGGAGGTGTAATTCCTGACCTCGATAATCGTCCGGTTCTCCTCTGTTCTCCTCCTGGCGACAAGGCGCTTCATTATCCTGCCCTCGATGGATGAGATGTCCGGCGGCGGAAGATCCAGGATCTCGGCAACCTTCGCGGCCAGTTCCGGGATGACGGCACAGACCGCCCGTGCACGCTCCTCCTGCAACTTGTTTCTGTCCCTGCGGGAGAGGTACTTCTTGAGATCTCTCCCGAGATCCTGAAGCGCGAGGGTGATCTCTCTCTCGATCTCGGGAATAGATGCGATCGCGTCCTTGCTTTCGCTCGTGAACGGGACATTGGTGGATGCGACATGGACAAGTATGAGAAGCGGTCCCGTGGGGAGGCCAGCCTGCGAGATACCGTAATTTTTCCAGTTTATTCCGGCAACGGCCCCCGTGATGGCGCATGCTCCCTGCTGGTAGACCAGGGGGACCCTGTTGGCAAAACGGAGAATCTGTGCGTTTCCTTCGGGGACGAGCCTCCCCCCGTACCCGATTGCAGCCTCGACCACGAAGGGATGTCCGGCAAAGACGGAACTGGGCCTGGTGCGGGCCTTGATAAAATCGATCTGGAACTCCTTTTCAAGTCCGCGGATGATGAGATCCTCGCCTATCGGCGAGAGACACTGGGATGTGGGCGGAGCAGGAACTTTTATCTCCTGCATGGCGACAAGAAGTGATCTCTGCTCCTCCGGCCCGAGGCTTCCAGCAGGCATGTCCGGAGAGAGACCAGAAACGCTGCACATCTCCCGTGCAGTCTTCTCACCGACCCGGCTGAAATTTTCAACGAGAAAGGTCTGGAGCGGAGAGTTGTTTCCTGCGAGCATACGTTTGAACTGTCCGAGCTCTATCCCGTGGGGATGAGGCTTTATGGGAGTTGGGCACTCGATCACCTCGTCACTGACACGTTCGAATACAAACGATTCGTCTTCGAGATCCACCCTGATCCGGGCGTGAGGGTTGACGACAGAGGTATATTTCAGGTATTCAAGCAGCCGTTTTCTCGCGGCCATCGTGCTCTTAAACTCGATCTGCACCCTCGTTCCGTGTGTGCGGTCCCACTCGATCTCTTCCTTTGCTATCACATCGGGTTCATTGGACTCGATGTTGATCTGGATATCAAAGCGGAAACACGGCCTGTCTGCACCTGTCCTTGATATCACCGAGCTCGCCTTTCCCGTGGTCAGTTGCGCGTAGAGGACCGCGGCGCTGATTCCAATACCCTGCTGGCCCCTGCTCTGCTTTATCTGGTGGAAGCGTGACCCGTAGAGAAGTTTTCCGAAGACATACGGGACCTGATCGGGAATGATGCCCGGCCCGTTATCTTCGACGATGATGCGCATAACCTCGGAATCGACCCTCTGAATCCTGAGGTAGATGTCAGGGAGGACGCCTGCCTCCTCGCATGCATCGAGCGAGTTGTCGATCGCTTCCTTGATGGTGGTGATGATCCCTCTCGTGGGGGAATCGAAGCCGAGAAGATGCTTGTTCTTCTCGAAAAATTCGGCGACACTGATGCTTCGCTGCTGCTTGGCAAGGTCCTCAGCGAGGGTCACTCCTGATCACCTCGTCTGCCGCCTCTTCCAGCTCCATCTCCTGCTGGACCCCCGATCCAAGGTTCTTGAGCATGACCATCCTTGCACGGGATTCCCTTTCCCCGACAATTAATGCATAATCGGCAGCCTTTGCGGCCATTGAGAGTTGTGAGCCGAGGGATTTGGATGAGAGATCCATCTCCGTCCTGATCCCCCTGCCGCGAAGAAACGAAGCGGTTTCAAGTGCCCAGTTCCGCCCCTCTGGCGTGAAAACGATTCGAACCACCTTTTCGGGAATATATGAAGTGTCACCACGGGCCACCATCACCCTGTCAAAACCGATGGCAAAGCCCGAAGACGGTGTATCTTTGCCTCCGAAGAGGTGGGCAAGCCTGTATGATCCTCCTCCGAGCACCTGGTTTTCCGCTCCGAGGTTTTCCGCAAAACACTCGAAGACCAGTCCGGTATAATAATCGAGGCCTCGTGCGATACCGGCATTCAGCGTATATTCAAGTCCGGAGTTGTCGAGAATGGAAAATATCTCGATTATCTGTTCTTTTTCAGGCAGATCTCCTGTAATCTCGAGTGCGTCTGTTATATCCCGGCACCGGATAAGGTCCACGAGTGATGCGGCCAGATCGGGTTTTTTCAGTGAATCCAGGTATTCTCCGAGTGTACCGAGGTCTTTTTTATCCAGGCACATGCGGACCTTTCGCTTCTCTTCGGGCAGGAGACCGGAGAGCATCGTGTTCATGAGCCCGAGATGGCCGACATGAGTGACAAAAGAGATGCCCGATGCCTTGAGGATATCGGATCCGAGCATCACGGGTTCAGCCTCTGCCATGGGAGTGTCGATACCTATCAGTTCCACCCCGAACTGCCAGAACTGCCTGTAACGACCTTTCTGTGGACGCTCGTACCTGAAACAGTCGGCAAAATAGAACCACCTGATCGGTTTTGGCAGGACGTGTCCCTCATTTACATACATGCGAAGCACGGGGGCGGTGATTTCAGGCCGGAGGGCGAGTTTTCTCCCTCCCTTGTCCTCGAATACGTACATCTCCTGGATGATACCCTCACCGGATCGGACCGTGAAGAGTTCGAGGTCCTCGAATTCCGGGGTACAGATCTCCCTGTATCCCCATCTTCCGGCAGTCTCTCTCATCAGACCTTCTATGTGACGCCGGCTTTCCATCTCGTCCGGTAAAAAATCCCTGGTTCCCCTTGGTTTCTGAAGCATATTGTCTCACCATTCCCTGTCAGTCAACGAGGCCGGGCACTTCCCAGGACCCGTTCCAACGTGCCTTCCCCATTCCATATCTTCTCCCTCTCTATGCGCCCCTGCAGGTAGAGTGCACCAAGTATTATGCCGAGCCCGAGAATCTCGAGAGTGGTATACATTGCCACGGCGAGCCCGAAGAGTGCTGCTGCACCCCAGATTACTCCCTGGTAGGAAGCTCTTCTGTATCCTGCGAGCCCTGTCCGGCGGAATATCCGTACATCCCGCAACCACAGGTAAAAAACCGCAATAGTGCCGAACACCGCGACATAGACGAGGTAGCTCATTGATGTCGTGTACTGAATCGTCAGCAGTGAAAATAATTATAGCGGAATTTTTTTAAAAAATAAAAGTTGTTCCGGTCGTCGTACAGGTACATGAATCCGCGATATGCTGGTTATGCGGATTTTCACATGCCAAACCGGAAGCCCGTGGTATTGGAATGTCTCAAAGCCGGATACCCGGGCAGTGCACTGTTCCCGGGAGTCTCCTGCGTCATGATATTATAATAGGCAGTCATTACATTATGCCATCGAATTGTCATGCTCCGTGATGTCCTGAACCGGTATTGCAAGGGGGAGATCCCGCTTGATGAAGCAGAAAAACTGATCGCTGGTCTTCGTCTCGAAACAGTGTCAAACCTTGCCCACCTGGATCTTGGAAGGTCCATGCGCTGCGGAATACCGGAAGTGATCCTTGCAGAGGGAAAAGATCCTGCCCAGCTGAAGAGGATAGCAAAGATGGCTGTGGATACCACGGGAAGATGTATCATATCGAGGATCGCACCCGAACATCGCAGGGTGATCCAGGAGCTTGAGGGGCAAAAAGACGTTGCCATAACATTTCATGATATGGCGCACATGGCAGTGATTTCACGGGTTGCCGCTCCCGAACGGACAGGGGGCGTTGTTGCAGTGATCACCGCGGGCACATCGGACATTGCCGTGGCAGAGGAGGCGCGAGTGATAGCAGAGGAGATGGGCTGCCGGGTCTGCAGCGCATATGATGTCGGGGCTGCCGGTATCCACCGTCTCTTTCCGGCCCTCCGCACGTGCATCGATGCCCATGTATTCATCGTGGCCGCGGGCAGGGAGGGCACGCTCCCGGCTATTGTTGCCGGATTGGTGAACAGGCCCGTTATTGGTGTCCCAGTCAGCACCGGATACGGGTACATGGGCCATGGGAAGGCGGCGCTTGCAAGTATGCTTCAGTCCTGCTCAGTCCTCGGGGTTGTGAACATCGATTCAGGATTTACTGCAGGGGCCTTTGCAGCGCAGATAGCAAACATGGTGGCAGAGAGATGACACGGGCATTCTATATCGGACGGTTCCAACCCTATCACAACGGGCACCAGTACGTTCTCGAACAGATCGCGAAGAGCGACGATGAGATAGTCATCGGTGTGGGGAGCGCCCAGCTCTCCCATGAGCAGGCTAACCCGTTCACGGCAGGAGAGCGGGTCCTGATGATAACCAGCGCCTTGAAAACCCTGGATCTCCCGATATATGTCATACCGATCGAGGATATCAAGAGAAATTCGCTCTGGGTCGCCCATGTCCGATCCATGACCCCGCCTTTTGACAGGATTTATTCGAGTAATCCTCTCGTCATGAGGCTTTTTGCTGAAGAAGGGCTATCGGTGCACTCTCCTGCAATGTACGGGCGTGAACTGTACAGCGGCACGGAGATCCGGAGAAGAATGCTGAAAGGGGAACCATGGCGGGACCTTGTACCGGAATCCGTCTGTGAGGTGATTCGGGAGATCGACGGGGTCGAGAGGATCAGGGAGATTGCACGGGATGACTGCGATGTTTGATGGTATCAGGGATATCTTTAAAAAGAAGGAATCCCCTGTTGGCCGAATCCGGATCGATGAAGTGCCCGGAATGCTTGATTCATGCGAGGAAGACCTGGATTCAGAGGTACGCGCAGGGACATCTGGCCACATGAAGGCGATCATGGATGCCCGGTCCAACCTTATCGCTCTTGTCCAGACACTCTCATCAGCCGAACGGGAAGAAGCATTCCATCCGAAACTTGAGAAAATCGCCAGAAATACACTCCCTCTCTTCGAGAAGTCCATGATCGCGGCTTTGAACAGGGAACTTCCCGAAGAACCTGAGGAGTTTTACCAGGCGGCAACTGAATGCCTGAAGGGCTGTGTCAAGAGCCAGGCAGGGCCGGGGAGGTACCTGCAAGGCGTTTTTCCTGACGAGATGAAGGCCATACGAAAAGAGATCGACGTGGTCGGAAGGGAGATGAATATCATGACGCCGGTCATATCAGCGGCCAGGAAAAAACGCGAACTGATACGGTCATACAGGAACATGTACAGCACTTTAACGGACCAGATCGGCGAGAAAGAATCATCCGTCGCCAGGATTCCCCTGCTGGAAAGCGACCTTTTGGAACGGCGGAGAGTTCTCGAGCAGACATCTGCCGATCTTTCACGCGTGATGGAAGGCGAGGAGGCAAAAAATCTCAAGGATCTTCGCAGAAAGGAAAAATCTGCAGCAGAAGAAGTCGCCGCAATCGAGCGCCGGATGCGGGCAGTCTTCTCCAACATCACGCATGTCTTCCGAAAAGCGGAGAAACTCATGCAGAGAGAAGAAAGCGGACGTGCGCCAAAGGAATTACATCAGTCGGTTGAACTGCTTTCGGGAAGAGATATCCCCCGCGAGCAGGATCTGCGGCAGAATCTCGAACCCGCCCTCGGAATTGTCGGCAGTATGATAGATACAGGGGATATCGTCCTCAAGAACAGGGAGGAAAAAGAGCTCTTCGCAGATCCCTCGGAGATCAACAGGATCCTAAAAGACCTGTACGCCGGGAAAAGAGAGGCGGAAGAACGCTGTTTTTTAATTGCGGAACAATACAGGGGAGATCCAGCAAGGGCCAGGATCACGGATCTCGAGAGCACGATAGAAGAGATGGAGAGGCACATCCGGGAACTCGAAGGGCAACAGGAGGCGATCGAAGAGACGACCAAGAAGGCCGATTCACTCATCCCGGACCTTACCCGGAAACTTGAATCCGGCCTTGGGTCGCTTTTGGGAAAGGAGATCGTCCTTGAACCCGTTTCCGCCGGTACCTCATCATGAACTGTATGCAACGAGGGAGCTGATACACTGTGCAAGAAGATGAGTTCAGGATTCTCCCGGTGAAGGAAGGACGGGTGCAATGCCTGCCAGATAAAGAGGAGACCATAGACCACTGCAGGTTCTGTGTCTACTCCCGGTATTTCCGGGTAGATGGAATATATGTGAAGTCTCCCTCCCTTGCCTACTGCGTTACACAGAAGGCCTGCGAAGAAGTGGACCTGGATCGTGTAGAGGCTGTAAAATGCGGAGACAGGAGGAGGGAAGGCTACCGGAGCATGATGAATATCATAGGATAAGACACATCACTCGCTCTTCCAGAATTCCCACCATCTTTTGCTCTGGTATGGAACGGCTCTCATCTCCCGGCCCCATTCCACGTCAATGGTGTGGTGGATCAGCCTCGTCTCTTCGGCGAGATCGTTCATTTTCTGCTTGATCTCCTGGAGATCCTTTCGTATTGTGTTATATTCTTCAAATGCCCGCTGCTGATTGAGCTTGATGGTTCCGCCTTCGGTCAGTTTCTCGTACCCGTTCTCAATGAATTCAAGTATTGCCCTGTTCCGCTCGATGCCGTGCTCCTTGGCAAATTTATCTATATGATCCATCGTCTCCGGATCCAGGGTGAATGATACTCTCATCGGCATTGTAATCGTTCCCGTGCAGATATCACTGGTTAATACTTACTATGCAATCCACCATGAAAAAACCGCCCCCCTGTGCACCCTGTCAATCCTTTATTGGTCCAGTAACAGGGAGACGATCTCATCCACGTCAGCACTGTCCTCGAATTCTGCTGCCAGTTTATCGTAAGGATCTGCATCCCTGTCCGGATCGGGTCGGTACGAAAGCCCTTTCTTCCCGTACAGGTATGACAGGAGCGCATCTACCGCAGACTGGTTTTCGAACAGGCCATGCATGTATGTCCCGATCACAAGGCCATCCTCTGAAACCGCCCCCTCCCCGTCGAATGCCTCGATGGCTCCCACCCTCTCTGTCTCTCCCATGTGGATCTCGTAGCCCGTCACGGTACCCATGCCGGATAGAATTGGCCCTGTGGGTCTTGCCGTGCGGCACATCTGTTCGGTCTTCTTCCCATATGATCCGAACCGCGTTCTGACATCAAGAAGCGAAAGACCCCTGTGGCTTCCTTCTCTCGACTCTACGCCCGAGTCAACGATCTCCATTCCGAGTATCTGGTAGCCTCCACAGATTCCGATTATCGGAATACCACGCGCTCTTGCTGAAGTGATATCCATCCCTGTTCCACTTTCGTGAATCAATGCAAGATCATCGACGGTATTCTTTGTCCCGGGCAGAATGATGCAGTCGAAATCGTCAAGCGGGGTTCCAGGCCTGACATATTCGACCATGGCATGTGGCTCGAGTCTTTCAAAATCGGTAAAGTTCGATATCCGGTCAAGCCGTATGATGGCAATCCGAACGGGGTGCACCCCCGCCTTTTTGTCCTCGATTGAGAGCGAATCTTCGCTGGGAATCCGTGTGGAGAGATACGGCAGAACGCCGAGGACCGGGATCCTGCAGATATCCTGGATGATCTCGATACCCTCCGCAAAGATCGCGGGGTCTCCCCTGAACTTGTTTATGAGTATTCCCCTGACCAGGGGGCGCAGATCGGGAGGCAGGAGTTGTATAGTCCCGTAGACCTGTGCGAATACACCTCCGCGTTCGATATCGGCCACCAGGATTATCGGATATTTCAGGGCCCTGGCAAGCCTGATATTGGCAATATCCCTCGAATACAGGTTCACTTCGGCCGCCCCCCCGGCCCCCTCCACGACCAGGTGGTCATAGCTCTCTTTGA
>JAHDSI010000057.1 GCA_018432765.1 Methanoregulaceae archaeon
GGCGCACGGCATAATCCACGACCGGGGTTATTACCTGCTCCCAGTCAGGCCTAAACGGGATATGCTGGATACGGATCACTTCGCCCTGTCCCGGTCCCTCGAAGGTCATGACATTGTAGCCGCGTTTTATCCCGTCCATGGCGTAGGGATGGAGTTCCTCCTGGCAGCCGTCAAAGCCGGTCTGGACGATGAGCAGTGGCCGGGCCTTCCCGGATCCGTCGACGGCATAGAAGTACCCCGGAAGCGTGGTGTTTTCATACGGGATGGAGATGATCTCGTATGTCACGGTGTCGAGCGAGAGCGCATCCCGGAATGAATCCCTGCTCTTCTCCCACGTCGAAACGATCCGTGGGTCGGCCGGATCTCCGTGAAGGAAGAATTCAGCTGTCCGGTAGTAGGTTGCGGCCCGGTAATATGCGTCCCGGGCAGATACCACGTGCCCTGCAGCACGGCTCTCGTCACCCGCCTTTCTGAAGTGATCGGCGGTCCTGTTCCACTCGGCATACCAGCTCGCAAAGTCGCCTTCCCGTATACGCGATGCGGTCGCAAGGCATTCTCCAATGTCTGCTTCACCTGAAAACGAAGCCCCGGTCGTCCGGTTCAACTCGAATGCAAATTCCTGGTCATCGAACACGAATAACGGGCAGTCGGGCTCCTGGATCGGTTCGGGGTTCACGGCAGCTGAAGGCGGCGGCTGGTTTTCCGGATCAATGCAGCCTGCAGAAATTACGAAAGCACTGGTTATAATGAGAAGAACAAGTGGCAGAAGAAATCTTTGGGTGTTCACGCTGGATCCCACGGATAGTCTCACACTGGGCATGATAAGGGTTGCGAATTCTCGCCTATTAGTCGATCTCTCTCACGGCATTTTTTTGGAGAGAATTGAGGGTGTGTCATATGCATCCCCTTCTTCATCCTCCTTGTGTGTGCCGGCATGCACCAGCGCAATGAAATGGAGAAGATGTCCTTGTTGAGTCCGGGAGGGTTGCCGGGTTCGAGATCCTTGTGCCGGAGGGGGTGTGGCGGATTGACCAGATCTGAGAGGATTGGCAGGCAAATGCCGGGAGTACTCACCCGGCGTTCCGCAAGCGCCGGCAACGATACACCGTCCGTTCCTTATAAGACCACTCAATCCTTATATCACTCGTCTGTGAGATGCCCATGGAATTCCCATCCTGGCTGATCTCGCTCTTCACTCCGGATTCGTCCCGCAGGAAAAGACGATCAAAAGATGAGGAAGAGGAGGAGATCGATGGAGGAGTGGCGCTCGGGATGATATGAGCTGAGCTATTCTTCCCCGCACGGTACTACCCGGCACGTGATGATATGTTCCATGAGACGCCCTCCCTGGCGAGGGAGCGGCAGGCATTTTCAGGAGTTGCATGAAGGCCCTCTGGAAGTACCTGAAACCGCAGAAGTGGCTCATCGTTGTCGCACTCGTACTGGCAGGGATCAGCCAGCTACTGAGCCTCGTCGACCCGGTTATCTTTGGAAAGATTATCGACGAGTATGCTTTAAACCCGGCAAACCTGCCTGAACCGGTTCTTGTGAAGGGGGTCATCTTCTGGCTGGGGGTCGCCATTCTCATTGCGCTGGCATCCCGTGTGGCAAGGGCGTTCCAGGATTATTTCACGCGGCTTGCCGTCCAGCGGTTCGGCATGCAGATATTCAACGACGGGCTGAAGCAGACGCTCCGCCTCTCCTACAACGAGTTCGAGGACCAGCGGAGCGGCGAGACGCTGTCTGTGCTGCAGAAGGTCAGGCAGGATACCCAGATCTTCATGCACACGGCCATCAACGTCCTCTACTCTTCGGTTATCGGGATGGCCTTTCTCATCGTCTACGCGGTGACGAAGAACTGGATGCTGATCCCCGTCTTCCTGATCGGGATCGTCGTGCTGGGATCTCTCACCGGGCTGCTCTCGAAGAAGATCAAGGCGACGCAACGGGCGATCAACCGCGAGACGAACAGGATGTCGGGGGTAATCACCGAATCGCTCCGGAACATCGAGCTTGTGAAGAGCCTTGGCCTGACCTACCCCGAGATACGGAGGCTGCGGGAGCACAACCTGAAGATCTTCGACCTCGAGATGTCGAAGGTAAAAAAAGTCCGGACGCTCTCGTTTCTGCAGGGAACCACGCTCAGCATCCTCAAGCAGTCGATTCTGTTCATCCTCCTCTGGCTGATATTCCGGAACGTGCTCACGACGGGGGAACTGATCACGATGCAGTTCATCTCGACCACGATATTCGGACCTCTCCAGGATCTCGGGACATTCATTCTCTCTTACCGCGAAGTTGAAGCCTCGGTGAACACGTTTGATGCCCTGATGGCGAAGCCTGTCGAGCACAATCCCGAGAACCCCGTGGTGATCGATGAACTGCATGCGATCCGGTTCGAGAACGTCTATTTCCGTCACAGGACCGCCCAGTTCAACGCAATCGACGGGATCTCCTTCGAAGTGAAGACCGGGGAGACCATCGCGTTCGTCGGCCCGTCGGGATCAGGCAAGTCAACCCTTGTCAAGCTCCTTGTGGGGCTGTACCGGCCGGTTGCCGGGGAGATCTATTTCAACGGCCACCCATCCACCCAGATCAGGTACAATCCCCTGCGCCGGCAGATAGGCTTCGTGACGCAGGAGCCGCAGTTGTTCGCAGGCTCGATCAGGGAGAACCTCCTCTTCGTCCAGCAGGATGCAACCGAAGAACAGATCCTGGATGCGCTGAACAAAGCCGCGTGCGATACCCTTCTCTCACGTTCCCGGTACGGCATCGACACCATCATCGGCGAAGGCGGGATGAAGCTCTCAGGCGGGGAGAAACAGCGTGTCTCGATTGCACGGGCCATCATACGCCGTCCGCGCCTCCTGATCTTTGATGAAGCCACCTCTTCGCTCGACTCCCTGACAGAAGAGGATATCACGAACACCATCCGGGACATCTCGATGAGCAGGGAGCAGATCTCGATCCTGATAGCCCACCGCCTCTCGACCATCATGCATGCGGATGTCATCTATGTGCTGGAGAAGGGCAGGATCGTCGAGACCGGATCACACGAGGATCTCCTCGGGCACAAGGGCCTCTATTACGCGATGTGGCGCCAGCAGATCGGGGAGCGGAGAGACCACCCTGCAAAAGAGCCCTGAAACAGCGCAATCCTTCTGCAGGGCTGCAATTGCCGGCCGTATCATTCCATTCACCCGGGAGAGACGAGACAGGATACGAGAAAGATCGGGAAAAGAGAGAGAGCGGAGAGAAACAAGGGAGTGATCAGGGCCCTGCACGCACCCCGGGTTTCCCGAAAAGATCCCCTCCCCGGGCATCGATCGCCTCCCGGTCCCGGAAGTCCCCGACCGGCCCGTTCATCTTCTGCCATGTCCACCTGTGCATGAAGGAGAGCTTCTCCATGTCGGTCTTTCAACATGGTCACGGCGATGCGCTCCGGGGGTGCAGGAGCTGAGCAGAGTATATTGATCACAATGTCGGGATCGCCGCAATGAAAATGGTTCCGCCATTTCAGATAAAAAGAAATGAAACGGGGTAGTCCCGCGAACAAGGTCTTCTCCTCTGTGCCGTGGACGCGGGCTCGCCATACAGGGAAAAAATGAGAATATCTGCCGTCCAAGCCCGGGGAGTTACCCACGCAGGTAGTACCCGATAACGATCAGGATGAGCCCCGCGTAAAACATCGTTGGAAACGGCCAGGCAAACCCGGGATTGATGCTTGAGATACCCTTCAGGTCCTGCGCCAGGAGCAGGACGAACCCTGCCAGGAAACATACCAGGCTCAGTTGCTTTTTCGTGCTCTTATCCATGGAAAAACTCACCGTTCTGCTCTCCATTATTCTGTTTGCAGGGGATACATATAATCCATGGGGCAATAATCAGGATAAACGGGCCATTTCCACGTATCTATTCCAGCACACCCAGTACAAGGCAGAACATTCCCGATTCGGGTACCGGCGGATCTGCAGGGGATCCCCGAACGATCCGTTCTTCAGGGTATCCCAGGTTCTCGGCAAGGACGATGCCGATCGCATCCCCCGCGTCGATGAGCCGTGCCGCCATCTCCCTGACATCGAAATCCGGGTCTGCAACCAGAAAGACGACCTTTCCCCTGGATATCTCCCCGACCGTCTCTTTCATGGCCGCTTCATGGTCACGTCCATGTGCCGTCACAATCGATATCCGCCTGATTGGAATGTGAATCCTCGCAGCGGCAACCTGGAGGGAGGATATACCCGGGACAACCTCCCCTCCCAGGTACCCGAGCCCTGCGAGCATGGGATCGCCTGTCGAGAGCACCACCGCGTGATCGGGGAGAGACCGGAGGGAACCATAATCGCGGATCTCGTGGACTTCTGCCCCCTCTGCGATATATGCCGAGGCGAGATCGATTGCCCTCCGGGATCCGTATACCAGCGTCGCACCGGTGATTGCACTAATTGCCGTTTCGCTGAGCATTCCCGGGCCGCAGCCAACCCCGACGACCTTCATCCCGAATCACCAAGGACCCTTCCCTGCCTGTCCAGGAGGACAACCCGGAGATTCGGGTAATTCTTTCGTGCAAGGTCGAACGCGTGCTCCATCTTCCCTGGAAAGACCTGATCCTGCAGCAACTCCTCGACCGTATCGTACCCGGTCCCGGACAGGATACCGGGATAGAGAAACCTGAGGATCAGGGCCGGCAGCCCGCAGAGTACCGTCTCACCGGTGCGGTCCTGGAGAACCTCCCTGATCTTTCCTCCGATCAGGATCACCTCGCAGTCCGGAAAGAGGAGCCGTGACCACCGGAGGCCCAGGCGGCCCGTGGTCAGCACTACCCTTCCGGGGACAGACGCCCGCTCCCTGACCGAATCGCAGAGGTGATCGTCCCAGGGCTCGACGAGCCCGGTCGTCCCGAGGATGGATATTCCGCCATGGATTCCGATCCGCGGGTTCAGGGTCTTTTTTGCGACCTCCCGGCCGCCGGGAACTGATACGTGGATACGTGCCCCGGGGATGCCTGTCATCTCCATGGCCTCGTCGGCTGCCACGAGGATGCACTCGAGAGCCGTGGGACTGACAGCAGGGTTTCCCTTCGCGAAACGGGGAGTGTCCCGCTCGAACCTCCCGATACCTTCTCCGGTCTCGATGATAAGCCCGTCATCACACCTCGAGGCGACAGCGACAAACTCGAGACCGGCAGTCGCATCTTGTGGATAGTCCCCGGCATATTTCCTGGCAATCGCCCGTCCACCCGATGATTCAACCGGGACCGTGACGGTGATCCGGCAGGGCGTGGTAATGTCGACGGCCGATACCGGAGAAGAGAGCGAAAGGACCGCTGCCTTGCAGGCTGCGGCGGCAGTAGTTCCGGTCGTAAACCCTCTCCTTCTCACGGTGCCTGACGAGGCCAGGACTGCGAGACCGGACCGGACCAGTCCGAGTTCCTGCTGGCTCCCGCAGCGCCGGACCCATTCCCCGGGGTACCTGAACCCGGAGACCGGGTCAATGACTTCCTGGTTCACGTCCCTGGAGTTCCGAGAATATGGTGATGATCTCATTCAGCGCCGCCACCGCTACCGGCGTCCCGCCCCGGGTCCCTTCAACAGATATCGACGGCACGTCGAGTGCCACGAGTTCTTCCTTGGACTCGGCTGCGTTCACGAAACCCACCGCCGAACCGATGACGAGAGCGGGTCTTTTTCCCTCCCGGATCATCCCGCAGACTGCAAGCAGCGCCGACGGAGCGTTGCCGATGACCACGATCGATCCGTCGATCCTGTCTGCGAGTGCGATCATCCCCGCGCTTGTCCTGGTGATATCCCGTGCTTTCGCGATATCGGAGCCATAGTCAAGTGCACACAGGACCGGGCTGTCGTGGCCGGTCTTCTGGATGCCGACCTGCACCATCCTGATGTCGGCGATGACCGGGGCACTCCTCGCAAGCGCTTCAAGCCCCGAATTCACCGGATCGTGCCGGAACCTGATGAGATCCGCCATCGAGAAGTCCCCCACAGCAATCGAGCACCTCTGCCTGATCCGATCCTCGTACCCCTCGTCTCCAAGCACCTTTCTCGCAAGCGACCTGCTCCGGGCAGATATCTCGTATGCCTCGCCCGTGGTCGCCCCAAGGTCAATATACGTATTTCCGGTGATACCCTCTCGGGGTGATGATTCCTTTGACATTATCGCCATTCCTCCATATCCTGCTCTCTTCTCCACCTATGATGACCGCAGAATGCATATCAATCCAGTCTTCGAGGTCCCCTGCCTTCGAGAGCGTGGTGATCCGTATCTCCTCGCCATCCCGGTATGCGTTCCTGACCACTCCAATCGGGGTGTCGGCAGATCGAAATTCTGCTGCAATCTCCATGGCCATGGCAAAATTATGCGGCCTGCCCCTGCTTCTCGGGTTATACAGTACAACGGGAATCCCCGTCGACAAAACCCCTTTGAGCCGCCTCTCGATCTCCTCGATGGGAGTGAGGAGGTCAGAGAGGCTGATGACCGCAAAGTCCCCTGAAAGGGGTGAGCCAAGCAGCGATGCCGACGCACTTGCCGCCGTCACGCCGGGTACTATCTCGACCCTGGTATCAGCCCCGCTCCTCTCCACGAACTCGAGCACGATGCCCGCCATACCGTAAATACCCGGATCGCCCCCGCTCACCATCGAGACCACGTGGTCGCGGGCCAGTTCTACGGCTTTCTTCGCCCTCTCCACCTCTTTTCCCATCGAGCTCCTGATGACAGTCTTTCCACCGAGCAGGGGCTGTAGCGGCGCCAGGTACGAATCATTCCCGATAACGTAACTAGACTCCCCGATCGCCCGGATCGCCTTCATTGTCATCTGTTCCAGATTACCGGGCCCTGTCCCGACGATATACAGGCATCCCTTCGATTCACCTGGCGATTGCAATGGTCACACCCCCGTAGACTCTCTTCGGGAGAACGAGTTCCCTCCTCCTGGATGATGCGAGCGCACAGGGCTCTGCCACCCCTGCAAGCCCGATTCGGCCCGCACCCGACGGGGACTGCGGAGGATACTCGGAGAGAACCGCATCGTCCAGGAAGAGGAGCGTCCCGGCCATTGCATCCACCGCTTCTTTCAGTCCCTTTTCCTGCATCTTCTTCTCTGTCGTCGCATAGATCATGATCTCTTCGGCAGCAATGCCGGCATCGGCAATGGCCGAGCGGATGGCCGCCAGCACCTCGTCTCTGCCGATATTCTTCCGACATCCGATTCCCATTGAGTATTCACCCTCCTTTACCAGCACCGAAACGCCTGGTCCGGCGATGACGATAGACGGGTGGGGTGCGGCAAATACGGGGACATCTCCGTCTAGAATGGCAGCATTGACCTCCCGCGTGGAATCGCGGTTCAGGACCGTACAATCCATATCCTTTGCCAGCACCTCAACGGCAGCCCTTCCCGCAGTCTCAGTTGCGGTTGTCACGACCGGGACCATTCCAAGCCCGGATAGTCTCCTGGCCAGGTCGTTTCCGCCATGGTGTCCACCGATCAGGGGAACTGCGAATCCCAGGTCGGGACTCACCACGACAACCGCAGGGTCGTCCCACTTGTCGTTGAGGATAGGAGCCACGCTCCGTGCGACTATTCCCATGGACATGACGGCCACGATTCGGCTGTATTCTGAAAATGCCTTCCTGAATACGCCCTTGTGGTAGAAGAGAACTTCACAGCCGAGAAAGTCTGCAACACGCCTTGCCCGTTCTTCAAATCTCGGAAGGGAGATGACCACGTCACTCATGAGTAGAGAATCGACCTCCGGTGACCCGATCTGCCGGGGGCGAGGATCCCGCCGATGATGAGCAGTGCAGTGCGGTGAATTCCCGCATCCTTCGCCTTGCTGGCGATGTCCGATACCGTTCCGAAGATGATCTTCTGGTCAGGCCATGTCGCCCTGTACACCACTGCAGCAGGAGTGTCCGGAGGACACCTGATCCGGGAGGTTACATATTCCAGCCGTCCGGCCCCGAGGAAGACCACCATGGTCGCTCCATGCTCGGAGAGCGCAGGCAGATCGTCCTCTTCGAGTGTCTCTCCTGCAGGACGGGTCACGATGAGCGTATCAGAGACTCCACCGAGGGTCAGCTGGGTGGAGAGGGCCGCAGCGGCACCAAACATCGACGATACCCCGGGGATCACTTCATACTCGATCCCCTCCCTGGCAAGCATCTCCATCTGTTCGACAATCGCACCAAAAAGAGACGGATCTCCCGAATGCAGCCTTACCACCGTCTTTCCTTCCCGGGCCTGATCGACCATTACGGGTACTATCTCTTCCAGGTTTTTGCCCCAGCTGTCAATCTTCTGTACAGCCGGGCAGCGGTCCACGAGGGCGGGATTGACAAGAGAACCCGTGTATACGAGGAGATCCGCCTTCTGGAGTAAATCGTTTCCCCTGACGGTTATGAGATCCGGATCGCCCGGCCCCGCACCGACAAAAAAGATCTTTCCCATTCAGCGCCCCGCATACAGGATACTCATGTAATCGCTCGTCTCAGGCAGCTCGTCTGCGGAATATATTTTCATATCATCCATAAACATCCGTTCCACGAGGATAAAGGAGAAAAAACCCTCTCTTTTCAACTCCCGGACCTTCTCTCTCGGTCTCCTGACCTTGAGCAGGATCCTGGACCGTGGTTCGCTGCCGTCGGTCACGAGGAAACTGTCTCCGAGCGATACGCCCGCAACCGAGGCAAAGGCGGTGAACGAGCTCACCCCCGGCTCCGTCGCACAGGCAATACCAGGGTATTTCTCCTGCATCACTTCGCAGAGCCGGTGGAAGGTCGAGAAGAAATTCGGGTCCCCGAGGATCCCGAGCACTGCCATGCCCTCGCGGGCAGGATCGGCGATCCGTTCGGCATTCTTCTCCATGGATGACCTGATCCTGTCCGCATTCTCAGTCATCGGAAAATCCAGGATCTCCGCTTTTCGGTAGGGCAGTACCAGGTCATATGCGATCCTCCCGGGGACAAAGACGGAATCGGCCTCTTTCAGGAGACGCACGGCACGGAGCGTGAGCAGTTCCGGATCACCCGGACCAAGTCCCAGTCCTACAAGCATTTGGCGCACCCCCCGGATATGATATATATCGGATCAAGCGGGCGAAAGATCGTTCCCCTGCCGAGGGGATGCGAGCGCGAGACCGAGACATGCGTCGCTTCCCGGTATATCCCGAGCCGTTTCATCTCCTGCATGGCACGATAAGCCGTCTCCAGGAGGACGGCATTCACGACAACCGACCGCACGCCCTTTCCTGCAAGTATCGCGAGCACTCTCTCGAGGTCTTTTGAGCCGCCGACGAACGCGGCATCCACCGGACCGATCGTTTCGATAAAGTCTCCTGCGTCACCGCAGACAAACTCCGCATTCCCGACACCTTCCCGTGCAGCGAACTCTCTGGCGTGATTTACCGCCTCGATGCGCATATCGACGCCATACACCCGTTGTACGAGCGGTGCCGCATTGATGGAGATCTTTCCTGTGCCACACCCGATATCGACAAAGATATCCGACTCTCGAAGACCGAGCTTGAAAAGGACAATCGCCATGACCTCGTCCTGTGTTGGTCCACCGGGAAGACTCAATCAAACACCTATCTAAAATAGGGTTGTTGTAAATTATTAATTGGTTGTTTTCCCGTCTCAAGCCTGAACAGAACAACCGTCGGACCTGGTTTTTCGGGGTCGCATCGACCTTTGAGCGCCAGGCTGCATACTCCTTTCAGGCCAGCCTTGCAGTCCGACCGGTTATCTCAAGAAATCCCTCGTCTTCCAGCTGCATGAGAAGTGCCCGTGCCCTGTCGGGATCAGCATCAAGCTGCAGGAGAACATGGTCAACCTCCATCACGGGATACTCCCGCAGCAGGTCGAGGATACGCCCCCGGATCTGACGGTCTGATCCCTGGAAGACGGATTGTCGCTGGTAATGGGCGCTTCGCCGGTTTGCATTCCCGTATTTTTTCTTCAGGAACACGCCAAGGTCCATCAGTGCGTAATACCACTCACGTGGGTTCTCCCGGTCGAGGGTCTTCTCCACAAGCGGTATGATCCGGGAATCGTTTACCCCGATCTCCCCGGGAAAGAAGCAATGGATGAATACACGGCGGATATTTGTCTCGACAAGGACGGACGGGCGTCCGAACGCAAATGCCATGATGGCTGCGGCTGTCGCCTTCCCGATTCCGGGAAGATCACGCAGCGCCGCCTCGTCTTCGGGCAGGAATCCCCCATGGCAATCCACGACGCATTCTGCAATCCTGTGCAGGTAGATCGCCCGCCGGTTGTATCCAAGGCCCTGCCATTGCCTGACAACGTCTCCCGGTGTAGCGGTCGCAAGGGCGATAAAATCGGGAAAAAGCCCGGTGAACGAGAGGTACCTTGGAAGAACCCGCTCCACCTGGGTCTGCTGGAGCATCATCTCCGATACGAGGATATGGTACGGATCATGCGTCTCCCTCCAGGGAAACTCCCTCCGGTTCCCATGATAGAATGTGTATACACGCGACTGGAAATCCCGGACTGACATCTCCTCCATCTCACACAGCTCCCCATACAGGCCCTGGATCGAGAATTTCCATCCAAAAAGCCGGCATTCTTCAATCATATATCAGTCAGGCAAGGATTATCAACCTTGAGAAGCGACCACCTATTGACAGGAGCCGGCGGTCTTCAAAAGGGGGCTTTCCCGCCCTTCGCAGTCACTGCCGCAAGCCCGGTGAAACCCATGAAGATTGGATATCCCTGTATCAACAGATCGGTAAACTGCCGGGGAAACCGGACATTCCGGCTGGCATCATATTCCCCGGAACGCTTCATCGACGTCTGCACGGCAAACCTCGACTGCCTCTCGCAGGTACTCCGGTACAACGTCGCTTCAGGGATACTCTTCTTTCGAATCAGCTCGGACATTATCCCTTTCGCATCCCACCCGGTGCTTGATGTTGCCTGGCAGGAGATACTCGGAGAAAAGCTCGGGGAGATCGGAAGATACATCAGGGCGAACCGGATCAGGATATCGATGCACCCCGACCAGTTCGTGGTGATCAACTCCAACAGGAGCGATGTCGTGGAGAGGAGTGTCCGGGAGCTCGAGTACCATGCCGACTTTCTCGGACTACTCGGTCTTTCGGAAGATGCCAGGATTCAGATCCATGTCGGCGGCGTCTATGGCGACCGGGTGGGGGCGATGGACCGGTTCATATCCAGTTACCATGAACTGCTCGACGACCGCGTCAGGAAGTACCTCTCCATAGAAAACGACGACAGGTGTTATTGCCTGGCAGACTGCCTCGAGATAAGCAGGAAAACCGGCATCCCGGTAATCTTTGACAATTTTCACCACTCGCTCCTGAACAGGGGCGAACCGGTTTCCGGGGCCATGGCATCCGCTGCAGCAACGTGGGGTGGAGGCTGTGGTCTGCCGATGGTCGATTACAGCTCACAGGAACCGGGTAAGCGCCCCGGGGTGCATGCGGAGACGATAGATACCGATGACTTCTCAACCTTCGTGGAGACGTGCAGCGGGCTTGACTTCGACATCATGCTCGAGATTAAGGACAAGGAGAAGAGTGCCCTCCAGGCGATTGACTGCCTCTCCTCGGACCCCCGCTTGATAACCGGAGTCGATCCATGATCCAGGAAGAACGGATCACGGTTCTATCGGATTTTCCGCCAAGGGCCGGTGCGTATGTCCTCTACTGGATGCAGTCAGCCCACCGTGTCGACGCAAACCATGCCCTGGCCTACGCCGTCCTGGAAGGAAACAGGCTCGGCGTCCCTGTCCTTGCATTCTTCGGTCTCGTCCCGTCATACCCGGGAGCGGCATGGCGCCATTACCACTTCATGCTCGAGGGACTGAAAGAGGCAGGTGAATCCCTCGATACGCTCGGAATAAAACTGGTGATCCGCCCGGGAGACCCGGTCGATGGTCTTTGGGAACTCGCAAAGGACGCCGCCCTCATCGTGGTGGACACCGGCTACCTTCGCCTGCACCGTGAATGGGTGTCGCGTGCACGGGAAACGCTCCGCTGCCCCTTCATCAGGGTTGAATCGAATGCCATCGTCCCGGTCATGACGGCATCGCCGCACGAGGAGTACTCGGCTGCTACATTCAGGCCCAGGATTATGCGGGCCCTCGGACGTTTTCTCATCGATCTTCAGGTACCAGATCCAAAAAAGCGATCCACGAATCTTGAACTGGATAGCCTTGAGTTGGACGAAATCAAACAGATTCAAGCCCTCCTGGATATCGATACCGCGATCGGGCCTGTCGACGGGTTTTCCGGCGGGACAGTCGGGGCAATCTCACGACTTACGAGATTCATCGACACCAGGCTCGATTCGTTCCCGGAAGAGAGGAACGACCCTTCCCTTGATTGTCTCTCCAACATGAGTCCGTACCTGCATTTCGGCCAGGTATCTCCTCTCAGGATAGCACTCATGGTGTCGGCAACCGGGAGCGGGGGAAGAGACACATACCTCGAGGAGCTCGTGGTGAGGAGGGAACTTGCGATCAACTACGTCTGGTATAACCCGCAGTATGACTCGTATTCCGGTCTTCCCGAATGGTGCAGAAAGACGCTCGAGAGCCACGCCAAGGACAAAAGGGAGCACGTGTACTCGCTGCATGAACTGGAGAGCGCCCGGACACACGACCCGTTCTGGAATGCCGCCCAGGACGAGATGCGGATCCGGGGGAAGATGCACGGGTACATGAGGATGTACTGGGGAAAGAAGATCCTCGAATGGTCTGCCGACCCGGAATCAGCATACAACACCGCAATGTATTTGAACGACCGGTACGAACTCGACGGCCGGGATCCAAACGGCTATGCGGGAGTCGCCTGGTGTTTCGGGAAACATGACCGCCCATGGAAGGAACGCCCGATCTTCGGGAAGATACGGTACATGAATGCCCGGGGCCTCTCCCGGAAATTCGATATGGAACGCTACGTTGAAGTAGTGGATCGGATGCGGAAAAAAAATCAGTGATGTTGGGCCAGGATATCTCTTAAAGAGACTGACCCAATGGGTCCCGTCCTCTGGAAGAACCAGTTGATCCTCTCCTCGCCCGACCCGACAGCGAAGTTCGTGGTCCAGCTCTCGGACAACGGACCCTCGCGGATCGAGATACTGGTCCATTCCAACTTTTCCTCAACCCCTCCGGAGATTGATGTCCAGCGTATGGACGTCGTCTCGTTCACCACGGCATCCCCTGAAACATAGGTGTTCGTGGTGATGTACCGGTTGAAGAACGAGTCGTCTATCGCGGTACAGGGGATAGTGACGAGGAGGACGGCGATCAGAAGGCCCAGTGCTGTTTTTATCAGGACTTTACTCATATAAACCTCCATATCCTTGGAACGGAGATAGAATTCATGCGTATGTAAGAGCTGTGCACCATATAATAAAATGCTTCTCCCCTTTCGGACCGGATACCATTAAAGCCGCTTAAACAATGTGTCAATCTTCTTTTTTGGAAATACGATCATTGTCGGCCGCCCGTGCGGGCACGTCCATGGGTCCCGTGTCGCCATCAGTTGTGAAACCAGCCGGGAACACTGATCACCGGTGCAGACCGTGCCGGCCTTGATGGCTCCCCTGCATGCAACCAGCCTCCTGATCTTCTCCCGCGCATCAACCCCCGTCCTGAGCCCCTCGTCAAGGATGCCCGAGAGCATCTCCCTCACATCAGACGGATCCTCGCACCTCCCCAGGAAGACCGGCACCGCACGTACCAGGAATGCCCCGTTTCCGAACTCTTCGATTGAAAAGCCCTCGGCCGAAAGGATATCAATCTTTTCCCGCAGAAAATCCGATTCTCCGGTTGAGAGGTGGATAGTGACAGGGGATATCAGTTCCTGTGAGACCTGCCGGCCACTCTTCTCCCTGATCTGGTCATAGAGTATCCGCTCGTGGGCCGCATGCTGATCAAGTATCACGAGATCTTCATCGGCAGTGAAAGCCACGATGTAGGTATCGCCAAACTGCCCGATCACCTGCATCCGTGGGATTGGGAGACGGTCCGCTCCTCCATCCGGAAGAAGGGAGGTCTGCCTCAGCCGGCGTTCCGTCACCTGCAGCTCGGCGAGGGTCGGTTCACGTATCACAGAGGGTTCGACGGTTGAGGGGCTATACCTGGCTGCAGGGAAATTATCAGGAACCAGGTCTTCTCGTCTCCCGGGTACGAGATCCTGCCCGCGAAGCGCCTCGTGGATGATCTTTTTTATATCGGCTCTCACCTCCTCCTCGCGGCTTATGCGGATCTGCCTCTTCGCAGGGTGGACATTCACATCAACAAGATTCCTCCTGACAGTTATGTCAAGAAATGCGACGGGAAACCGATCTGCCGGCAGAAGGGTCCCATAGCCCTCCCTGACAGCCTCGATCAGGCTCCTTGAGTATACAACCCTCGAGTTGACCGACAGGAAGACCTGGTAGGCACTCTGGCGGGAGAGCGACGGCCGGGAGATATACCCCTTCACCCGGACCAGTTCACCCTCCTCCCCGACCTCGATCAGGCTCCGTGCGTATTCGTTCCCAAACAGTGCCACAACGGCAGAACGGAGATCTCCTCCGCGGGGTGTTGCAAACTTCTCCCGTCCGTTGTGGACGAACCTGAAAGACAGGTGCGGCCAGGAGAGCACGATTCGCTCCATGACAGAGGTTATGTATCCGATCTCCGCCTTTGGCGATCTCTGGAATTTTTTCCGGGCCGGCGTATTGAAAAAGATATCGTCGACGGTCACGGTCGTCCCTTCAGGCGAGCCCGCCTCTCTCTTCTCGATGATCTCGCCGCCCGCACACACGATCAGAGTCCCTGTCGGATTTCCCGACCCGCGTTGCCTGGAGAGGAGGGTCACCCGGGAGACCGAGGCGATGCTTGCCAGCGCTTCCCCGCGGAAACCGAGGGTCGCGCACCTGGTGAGATCCTCGATACGTTCGATCTTGCTTGTCGAATGACGGGTAAAGACCAGGTCCGCATCTGCAGGAGAGATCCCACATCCGTCATCTGTGACGCGTATCCGGCTGATCGCATCCCTTGTGGATGTGATCTCCACCTCTATCCTTCCGGCCCCGGAGTCGATTGAATTCTCGACCAGTTCCTTTACAACCGATGCGGGCCTCTCCACGACCTCTCCGGCGGCAATCTGGTTTGCGGTGGTGGGGTCAAGGACCCTTATTACGTTACCCGGACCGGTCATCTTCTTCTCATCCACCGTCCTTCACCTGTTTCTTGAGTTCATACACGAGAGAGAGTGCCTGGCGGGGAGTCAGGGAATCGGGATCGATCTCTTTTATCCTTTCCGCAAGCGGATCGGGTCCTTTCATCCCGCCGTCAACGAGGAGCATCTGGGTATACCTCTTCACGTTTCCGCCGGTTCCCGGATCATTCCTGACCAGCTCTTCGAGCAGTTCGCGGGCCCTGGATACCACTCTTTTCGGAACCCCGGCAAGCGACGCAACGTGAATCCCGTAACTCTTGTCGGTTGCCCCGGGAATGAGTTTTCGCAGGAATATCACGTCATCCCCGGTGTCCCGAACCGCGAAGTGAAAATTCCTGACTCTCTTCAGATCGGCCTCTGCGGAGACCAGCTCATGGAAGTGCGTCGCAAAGAGGGTTCTTGGGCCTGCCCCTTTCCCGTGAAGGAAATCAAGCACCGACCTGGCGATGCAGAACCCGTCCAGCGTGCTCGTGCCGCGGCCGATCTCATCCAGGATGACGAGGCTCCTTCCGGTGACATTGTTCAGGATATTGGCCATCTCGAGCATCTCCACCATGAAGGTACTCTGCCCGCTCGCCAGGTCGTCGAATGCGCCGACCCTCGTAAAGACACGATCAGCGACCCCGATTCCGGCATAGGCTGCCGGGACAAAGCATCCTGCCTGTGCCATTATGGTGATCAGCGCCACCCCACGCATGTAGGTGGATTTGCCGGCCATGTTGGCACCGGTGATGATCAGGATCTGGTCATCCTTCACCGAGAGGTGCGTATCATTGGGCACATACGCACCTCCCATCTGCCGCTCGACGACCGGATGGCGTCCTTCGCGGATCAGGATCTCTCCCGAATCATCCACGACCGGGCGCACGTAATTGTATGCTGCGGCTACCTCCGCGAGGGAGGCGAAGAGATCGATCTCTGCTATCCCTGCAGCCATCTCCTGGAGATCGCCAACCCCCGCTGCAAGCTGCGACAGGATATCCTGGTAGACCGACTGCTCCAGCGACAGGAGCTTCTCGTCAGCCGACTTGATGACCGACTCCTTCTCCTTCAATTCAGGTATCGTGAACCGCTCCCCCGTGGAGGTGGTCTGTTTTCGTTCGTACTCGCCGGGCACGAGACCAAGGTTCGGCTTCGTCACCTCGATGTAGTATCCAAAGACGGAGTTGTACCCAACCTTGAGCGATCGTATTCCCGTCCTCTCCCTTTCCTTCTTCTGCAGCTCGGTGATCCAGTCCTTGCCCGATGACGACAGCAGACACAGCTCGTCGAGTTCGGCGCTGTACCCCTGCCGTATTACACCGCCGTTCCGGACCGTTGCAGGGGGATCGTCGATGATGGACCTCCCGACGAGTGATCTCATCCATTCCAGGTTACCACACCTGTTGCAGGCACGGGATATGAGATCCGGGAGGTCGCCCCCCCCGCTGCCGGATAGTGTGCTCAACACCACCGGAACCCGCTCCAGTGACTGCGAAAGGGTTACGAGATCACGGGGGCCCGCATTTCCGAACGCGATCCTTCCCGCTATGCGCTCGAAGTCCGCACATTTTTTAAGAATCGATGTGATCTCTGTCCGGATACCGCTTTCTGCAAAGAAGAAATCCACGGCATCAAGACGCCTGTTTATCACATCAACCGACGTCAGGGGTGCACAGAGGCAGCTTCTGAGCAGCCGGCTTCCCATCGGGGTTGCAGTCCGGTCAAGGGTGGAAAAGAGTGTCGCATCATCCCTTCTCCCCCTGATACCCGAGAGGATCTCCAGGTTCCGGAGTGTTGTGGCATCGAGCGTGCAGAACTCCCCGGAATTCTTCACATATACCCCGAGGATATGTGCGAGCGAGGATCTCTGTGTGTCCTTTGCGTACCGGAGAACCGCACCCGCTGCCGAAATAGCGGGTGGAATCGCGGTGATGCCATATCCCTCGAGTGATGTGACGCCGAAATGCCTGCAGAGGAGATCTGACGACCCGGATGGATCGAAGGCCTCCAACGGATAACGGGTGACAAGAACCCCTTTCTCCTCCAGAATATCGATGATCGTGTCAGGGAGATTCTCAGGAACAAGGCATTCAGCGGGATTGTAGCGGAATATATCAGATACCAGGTCTCCTTCACCCCCGCCACGGGCACAGCTCGTCACGAAAAACTCTCCTGTAGAGATATCGAGAAAGGCCATCCCCCATACACGGGGTTTCTCGCCCGGGAAAAGGGACATCAGGTAATGTGCGTCGCCGGTGGAGAGGTACTGCTCGTCGATCACCGTTCCGGGTGTAATAACCCTGACAACCTCGCGTCTGACCACCCCCTTTGCATTTCGTGCGTCCTCGACCTGGTCAGATATCGCCACCCTGTATCCTTTGGAGACCAGTCGGGCGATATATCCGTCGGCCGCGTGACGCGGGACACCTGCGAGCGGGATGGAATTGCCGTCTTTATCCTTCGAACGCGAGGTCAGCACGATATCGAGTTCCCGTGCGACTGTCTCGGCATCGCTCTCGAATGTCTCGTAAAAGTCTCCGATCTGGAAGAAGAGAATACAATCCGGGTACTGCATCTTGGCTGCCCGGTACTGCTCCATCGCCGGGGTGAGCCTGGTCTTCGACCCGGTCTTGTGCACCCTGGTATTCCCGTCCATCTCCATTACACTCTCACCGTCATGAATTATGTCTAACGGTTTTGGAAGGGTCCTTTTCCCGGGAGTAAGGTATATCCAGCTCTTGATGCAATATTCAAAAATGAGCGGGGACAAGGCCGGGAGTGACTCCGGGAGAGAAAATGCCGGGCATACAAACAGGTTGGTTGACGAGCAGAGTCCATACCTGATCCAGCATGCGCACAACCCGGTGAACTGGTATCCATGGGGTGACGAGGCATTTGAACAGGCGGAAAAGGACGACAAGCCGATATTTCTCTCGATAGGGTACGCCGCCTGCCACTGGTGCCATGTCATGGAGAGGGAATCCTTCTCCGATACCGGGGTCGCAGACCTCCTGAACGAGCATTTCATCAGTATCAAGGTCGACCGGGAAGAGCGACCCGATATCGACCAGCTGTACATGACCGCAAGCCAGCTCCTGTCAGGCTCCGGAGGCTGGCCGCTCTCGATCTTCATGACTCCCGGGAAAAAACCCTTCTTTGCCGCTACGTACCTCCCGAAAGAGAGCAACTACGGGAGGGCGGGGCTCATGGATATTCTCCCCCGGATCTCTGCCATGTGGCATGGAGAAAGAGAGAGACTGCTCTCCGCCGCAGACGAGGTTGCGAGTCGCCTCCAGGCACCTGTGAAAAAGGAGAGACCAGGGAGACCGGGCAGGAACCTGCCGCTCCAGTGCTACGAAGAACTCCTTCTCCAGTTCGACGATACCAATGGCGGATTCGGGGTGGCCCCGAAATTTCCTCTCCATTCACAGATCATGTTCCTGCACCGGTACTGGAGATGGTCGGGAAACAAAAAAGCCCTCATGATGGCCGAAAAAACCCTTGAGAAGATGGCGGCAGGCGGTATATACGACCACCTTGGCTTCGGGTTCCACCGGTACTCGACAGACGGGAGGTGGCTTCTTCCCCACTTCGAAAAGATGCTGTACGACCAGGCCCTCGCCGTCCTTTCATACAGCGAGGCTTACCAGGTAACGCGATCGGAGCTCTTCCGGAATGTGGCACAGAACTGCCTCGCCTACGTGGAGAGGGAGATGACATCGGAAGAGGGAGGCTTCTATTCGGCCCAGGACGCAGAAAGCGGGGGAGAGGAGGGGAGTTATTACCTCTGGACGAAGGACGAGATCGACTCGCTCCTGGATCCCGAAGAAAATCAGGTATTCTCCCTCATTTCCCACATCACAACGCCGGGCAATTTCATCGACCCGGTTTCCGGGTCCCGGAATGGAACAAACGTCGTTCATGTTGCCATATCGTATCGGCAGGCCGCAAGGACCCTTGGTATGCCGGAGCGAGAGGTCCGGGAACTTTTTGAGTCCGCACGAAAACGACTGTTTCTGGCAAGGAAAGAGCGGCCCGCTCCCCGTAACGACGACAAGATCCTCTCTGACTGGAACGGTCTCATGATCGCTGCATACGCTTTCGCAGGCCGGACATTCGGAAGAGTTGATTACCTGGCTTCCGCGGAGAAGGCGGCAGCATTCATCATGGAACGGATGAGTGACGGCGAGGGCAGGTTCCTGCATCGGTACCGGAACGGAGAGGCAGGGATTGCCGGCATGGCACCCGATTATGCCTTCCTGGCATGGGGTCTTCTCGAGCTCTACAGGGCATCCTTTCAGACGCGGTACCTTGAGCAGGCCATAAACCTCATGGACGCCCTTGAAACCGGATTCGGGGACACCCGATCGGGCGGATATTTCACCGCGGTTCCTGGATCAAAAGACCTGATCGCATCCAGGGTGGACC
>JAHDSI010000147.1 GCA_018432765.1 Methanoregulaceae archaeon
ACGCAACCGCAGCCTACACCGACAACATCCTCGATGAGTACACCTACTATGGTATGGACTACATCAAGGACAAGTACAAGGTCGACTGGGCAAACCCGAACGAGAAGGACAAGGTCAAGCCAACCCAGGACATTGTCAACGACATCGCAACCGAGGTGTGCCTGAACGGTATGGAGCAGTACGAGCAGTTCCCGACCCTGATGGAGGACCACTTCGGCGGTTCCCAGCGTGCCGGTGTGCTCGCCGCCGCATGCGGTCTGTCCACCTCGATCGCAACCGGAAACTCCAACGCCGGTCTGAACGCCTGGTACCTCTGCATGCTCCTGCACAAGGAAGGCTGGTCACGTCTCGGATTCTTCGGATACGACCTGCAGGACCAGTGCGGTTCCACCAACTCGCTCTCTGTCAGGCCTGACGAGGGTGCAGTCGGAGAACTCCGTGGACCCAACTATCCGAACTACGCGATGAACGTGGGCCACCAGGGTGAGTACGCCGCTATCGTCGGTGGTGCCCACTACGGCCGTGGAGACGGATGGTCGCTCTCCCCGCTGATCAAGGTCGCCTTTGCAGACCCCTCGCTCAAGTTCGACTTTGCCGAGCCCAGGCGCGAGTTCGCCAAGGGTGCAATCCGCGAGTTCATGCCCGCCGGAGAGCGCTCACTGATCATACCCGCACGGTAAGATCAAAACCAAATTTTTTTTTCTTTTTTCCCGGGAGCGGACCAAAAAACCCGGAATTATCCGGACAGCTCGACCGCGAGGTCTTATCATCCTGAAAGGTCCTGATCGCAGGGCCCACCCCGAAACAGGAGTGTGCACGATCGTCCACCGGATGCCTGGTGACCGGAAATACCCCGCGTGTGCGGGCATCCCTCTCCTCGCATTTCAAACCCTTTATCTCCCTTCCTGTCCACCTTTCCTGTGGAAAAGATGCAGGTCAGGGTCATTTCACCGGATATGTACACGTACGGGGCGATGCTCATCGGCGGTATCGCCAGGGATGCGGGATTTGATGTCTGCATCAGCCATGAACTCGCGGCACAGAAAGGCGAGACCGTGCTGCTCTCGCTCTATTCGACCCTTCACCTGCTCGACCCGCGGATCCGGAATTTCATCCGCGGCCACCGAAGAGACGGTGGATCGTGCTATGCCGGCGGGCCGGTATCGGCATACCCCGGGATGGTGATGGGTGAACTGGAACTGGATGCACTGGTCCTTGGGGAAGGGGAAGAGACGGTTCTCTCCCTCCTGATAGAGGGTCCGGGTACAGAGACTGCCGGGATCGCATTCCGCGATGCCGACGGGATCAGGATCAATCCGCCTGGGGCGCCGGCGGACATGCACCGCCCTCTCCCCCTCATCCCCGACGATATCGGGACGCAGAGCATCAGGGGCGCGAACGTCTATATCGAGAGCCACCGGGGATGCCTTGGTTCCTGCACCTTCTGCCAGGTCCCGCGCTTCTTCGGCCACGAGATCAGGAGCAGGGAGATCGAAGATATCCTCGCGGAGGTACGGGAATTTAAAGAGAAGGGTGCACGACGGATATCCATCAGCGGCGGTACCGGGTCACTGTACCGATACGAGAACGGGAAGCTGAATCCCGACGCATTCGTCGAGCTCCTCGCGGGAATGGCCGATATCATGGGGAGAGAGAACGTCTCGTCTCCCGATATCAGGGCCGACTGCATCAGTGACGAGATACTGGAAGCGATACGGAAGTACACCATCGGATGGGTCTTCTTCGGGATAGAATCCGGAAGCGATCGTATACTCCGGCTGATGGCGAAAGGGATCACGGTATCGGCGGTTCGGGATGCAGTCGACGAATGCAGGGCGCATGGACTCAGGGTGGCGGGGAGTTTCATTGTCGGGTACCCCACCGAGACCAGTGCAGATTTCCAGGAGACAAAGGATTTCATCTCAGAGGCATGCCTTGACGACGTCTTCGTGAGCATCGCCGAACCCATACCCGAGACCCCGCTCGCACAGCTCGTCCTGAAGACGCCGGTCGAAGAGAATACGACATTCCAGGAGACCACAGGAGAGTACCGGTCACTTGGACTGACCGAGAGCGAAGCCCGCTGTTTCGACCTGATGATGCATGCGGATATGTACAAACCCCTGCTCCACGTGGTCACCGACCAGGTCTTCGACGTCTACGTAAAAGAGGCAAAGAAACAGGGATCCGATATCCGGGCTGTCACGGATCTGCTCTTCCGGTATTATCATGGCAACTGAGACCCGGGGATTGGTACGTGCCGGGATTATGAGGTCGATCCGGCAAGGAAAGCCGGGTTTCCCACTACACAATAAAACTTTATTTAACTAAATTCAGGATGAGTAAAAGTGGGTGAAAAACTCATTATCTGTCGATTAAAAGAGATAAAAACGGCTTA
>JAHDSI010000155.1 GCA_018432765.1 Methanoregulaceae archaeon
CACATGCCGGGCAGACCGCTCGATCTCTCCGGTGTCCTCGAAGAACGCCGACACGTGCCGGACGAACCGCTCGATCTCTCCGGTGTCCTCGAAGAACGGGCGGGCAGCCGGCCGGGACCCGGTCCTGCTCCAGGAGGAGACGGCCTCGTGGATCCTCCGGAGGATACCCTTCCGGTCGACAGGAGGCGTCCCGCCGAGCCCGGCGACTGCCAGCCTGCACATGAGGAGCCGGCGGTCCCGGTCAGGGATGTCGTACCTGTGCCCGACAGCACGGATCAGGGCCCCGAGCTGGCCGGTATCGACCGCCTCCCGGCAGTCCCCGCGGGGGAAGATGCCGCCGTCGAAGAGCCGGTCGAGCAGCTCCAGGGCCTCTCCAAAGGAGGTGCCGGGCATCTCCTCCACGAGTTCGAGGATGATGTAGCGTTCCCGGTCAGAGAAGAAGGTGGCTGTCATGCCTGCCCACCTCACAGGATCCAGTCGTCCGGCGGGTCCCGCCGCTGGCTCCGTGACGCGTAGGACGCACGCCTCTGGCGGAACCCTGCCCTGTTGACCTCGAACGCCTCGTCCCCGGCCCCGGCAAAGCAGACCATGTGGACCACCACGCCCTCATGGTGAAGCGCGGACCCGGCCAGGTCCTGCCCCTCCAGCCGGCACTCGGTCCCGAGGCCGACCGCAGGATACGACTCGCTCGAAGACGACGCGATCCGCTGCAGGAAGGCCTCCGGGCGCTCCCGGTCTCCCAGAGACGCCACGGGTTTCCTGTCGATGAGCGCCTCGAGCGCGTAGCTCCTGATGAGCTTGTCATGGATGCGGGCATAGGCCGCCGGCCGCGAGAGGAACTCGATTCCCGCCGGCACGCCGTCCAAGGAGACGATCACGCCCTGCTGCCCCTCCTGGACCGGGAAGGCGGCAAGGAACCCGTCCATCTTCTTCTTCTGGGACTCGTAGAGATCCTTCATCGCGCCGGTGGGAGACGATACCCCCGACAGCTCGCACATCTCGCTGATGTCGTTCCAGATGCCGGCCTGGTCCGATCTCCTGCTGGCATGCCGCTCTCTCAGCGAACTGCTGACAGAGGACATCTTCCTCGATCGGGTCCGGTAGTTCATCATCACCATGGAATCGGAGAAGTGCGGGCTTGCGTACGACCAGCGCCCCTGCTCGGTGCAGGTGACCGGGATCTCGATCTCCGACTTCCCCGGCACGAGGATGGTCGTGTTCAACACGCGGTTCTGCTTGGCCCCTGCGAGCTCCTCGCCGTCGAGGAGGAGCACGGGGGTCTTTCCCCTGTTCTCCACCTTCAGCTGGGGGACCGATCCCTCCCTGCTCACCTCGGTGATCACGATGCGCCTCTGGGAGAGCGCCTGGTCGAGCATGAGGTACTCTGGCCCCGGGTCCCTTGTCGAGACGAGGGGGACGACCTCCATCCGGCCGTGGACGGCGCTTTTGCCCAATTCTATCGAGTTTATGCAGGATACAACACAATTTTCCATATATCTACCACCTCTTCTGTTCCCGGTGACAACGGCCTCCTGCCGCACGTCACCGTATTTGTCTGAAAATCCGGGGGTTTTGTCCATCAAGGAATTCGGGAGGGCCCCTGCCCCTCACGGCCGGTCAGGTGATGTACGTGACCGGGTCGGCCTGCCTGCCAACGTGTCCGTCATCCGGCCCGTCGGCCTTCTGGCGCAGGATGGCGGTGAGCGCCGCCGCGTCGTACTGGGTATCGCGTACAAGCAGCTGGATACGGTTCTCCATCTCCGCGATCCGGAGTGTCGCCCGGCGCAGCCGTTTCAGGTCACTCCTGTCATGGAGCGAGAGCACCGCGAGCTGGATGTCGTCCTGCAGGTCCGCGATCGTGTCCATGCGGTACCGCATCATCCGGGCGACGAGCGAGACGGCCTCCCTCCGGGTCTCGTCGCAGGGTATCCGGTCATACTGGTCGGGGAGCGTCATTCGGAGACCTCCAGGCACTCGTGCACTGTGGGCTGCACGGTACCGGCGACCGGATCGGGCGTCTCCTGCAGCCGGGCGTGTCTCTCGAAAAGAGCGGTCCTCTGCGGGTGACAGGGGCGCCCTTCCTCCTTGCAGGCGTTGACGTAGCGGACAACCGAGTTGTTGACCTGTCCCAGGTACTTCTCGAGCATGCCGGAGAGCAGTGCAATCCGTTCAAGGTCTCCCGGGAGGGCGTCCAGGTCAAAAGACGGGTCGCCTGCTGCCCGTTCGATTGACGATACAATCTCTTCCATCTGTTGTGTGCAGGCCCGCAGGCCAGAAATGCCCATCGAGCAGGTGATATATGTGAAACGATCGCTCTGTTTCCGGTATTGCCGCTTTACACGGCTGGTTTTTTCCGATCTTCTTCTCGTCCTTTTCATCACAAAACTCCCGGCAGGGTGCCACGCCCACCGTGCATAAGATTTGTTTTTACAGTTAAAATATTTTTTTATGTATTAAAATTATTTTAGAAAACACAGATTATATGGATCAGGACAATGAACCGGTATTTGTTGGATCGGGAGACACCGCCGCTCATGAATCGGAATTCACCGGTAAAAAATTGTTCATACATAAAAATATTTATTATATGAAGAAAAAAGGCTATATTCACAATGACATACACCCACGTCGTCTTCGTCGGCCACCACAAGGAGCGCCTGATGGAGTCGATCACCGGTTTCCGGAAGTTTCCGATCCACCGCGTCACCCTGGTGATCGGGGACGACGACTCCACCGGGGAGCGCATCTCGAAGAAGGTGGCGAACTCGGTCAGGAAGGAACTGGCCCGCCTCTTCGAGGTATCAATCGTGAGGGTGGACAAGCGGGACATCATGAAGGCCGCGTCCCAGGTCGTGGACCTCGTCGAGAAGGAACGGGAGTCCGGCTACGAGTGTATCCTGAACATGAGCGGGTCGCTTCGCACCTTCGCGATCGCGGCATACATCGCCGGCTGCCTCACGCAGTGCCCGATGATCACCTCTATCCCCCGCTACGACGAGGAGGACCGCGAAGTGGGAGTCGAGGAGATCATCGAGCTCCCTCCGGTGCCGGTCCATTTCCCGAAGAAGGACCAGGCAGAGCTCCTCGACGCAATAGCAGAGAGCAGCGGATACCTGGAGGACCTCATCGTCGGGCTCAGTCCCGAAGTAAAGGACATGCCCGACGAGTTTGCGAAGGAGAGGAGCCGCCTGGCACACCACTTAAAAAAGATCGAGGAGATGGGTTTCGTCACCAGGGAGAAGATCGGGAAGAACGTGATGTTTACCCTGTCCCCGCTCGGGAAGATAATCCGGAAGGTTCGTGGTGGATTGGGGTGAACACCGGGACACACTTTCGCACTCTGCGCCTAATTATCATGACTCGGAGCGGCCCCACTCCTGTACATGACGCCAGCCACTGTGTTTCAGGTTGGAAGAGAGTATTTATCCATGGGATCATTGCACAATCCGGCCGGAAAAAGTCGTTCGGGAGCGATAGGTGGATTGGATGCCTCTCCTGTGCATGACCATGGTGATAGTATTTCACTTTCAGAAACAAATTATTTCTATTCCAGAAACAAATCGTTTCTCGATCAGAAACAAATGAAGAAGAGAGAACCTATCATACTGCTGCCGGAACTCTTCAAATCGGACGATCGGGTGCGAATCCTTCGATACGTATCCGAGAGGAAGAGTGTCACCGTTCAGTCCACCGCAGAGGCTACAGGGGTCTCAAAGCCGGTTGTCTCCCGCTACCTGAATGCGCTTCGGGAACAGGGATTGTGCGACCGCACCGGGAGGAAGATCTCATGGGTGCAATCCCCCCGCGGATCCGCAGTCAAACGATTCCTGAATATTGTGCTGCTCGACGAACACCTCCCGTCTCCTGAATGGGCAAAGGGGATTGGCATCTATGGCTCCTGGGCCCGGGGCACGAACACCAGGGAGAGCGACCTCGATCTCTGGATACTCGTGGATACCTATTCCCGGGACCTTGAGTTCCAGGTCGCCGGGTTCCAGCACGAACTTGCGCATGTCCTCGGATACGAAGTCCACACGCTCATCCTCACCAGGGAAAAAGTGAGGGACCTCTCACGAAAAGATGCTCCATTCTATGAGGAATTCAGAAGAGACTACGTTGTTATCCGGGGTGAAGGGATTGACAAAGCTTGAAGAATGCTTCGAAGACGGAAAATTACAGACGGTTCTGCCCTCCGAAGAAAAAGCCCGGCAATCCCTTCGTGTCGCACATGAGAATTTGTATGAAGCGCAGGGAGCGGCCAGAGGCGAATTATTCCGTGCAGCCACCAACAGCATCTACGTGGCAATCTTCCATGCCGC
>JAHDSI010000033.1 GCA_018432765.1 Methanoregulaceae archaeon
AGGAGATGGCGGAGAAGATGATCGGCCCCCTCGATACGCTGATCGGTGATTATACGGTTGCTGATCTCCGTTCACTGCTGACCAGGGCCGGCTTCTCCCACACGGCAATCCCGTATCAGAATGAATTGTATGGGATAGGCCTTGGTATCCGGTAATGGAAGAGGAGAACGTACAGACCGCTTACCTGGATTGTCTTTCTGTAGCGGTGAGCCCGATTGACCCACGTGTACAACAACCATTATCAGGACCGATGTTCCTGATATTCATCCATGAAAGAGATCACCCTGGTATGTCTTCTTATCCTGGCAGTCTTCATCGCGGCTGCAGGGTGCACACAGGCACCGACTGAACCGCAGGCGACTCCTGAACCGACGTCCATGGCGACGCCGTCCCCGACCGCTTTCTTCACGCCCGAAACGCCGGCAGGAATGGGTATCCCCGGTCCCACGCAGTCTCTGCCTCCGCAGTATTCGCTCACGTTCCAGGTGACCGCGAACGGGAACATGGTCAAACCGCTGATGTTCGTTGGACTCATGGGCGGAAACGGCCTGAATTATGTCTCTCTCGTGGAGGTCACGCTCACGAAACCGGACGGCAGTTCGGAGACGCAGTCCATGAGGCAGCCGTTTTCCATGGGCGAGAACCTGGAGTTCCCCTGCAGCACGGATAAGAACAGGATAGAGATCTGGGCTACGGCACCCGAAGTCGGGAGACTGAAGGTGTATGACGAGATCGTGCCGTTCAGGTCACTCAACCCCAGCTGACCGGGAATCCTGGGAGTGACCACGTTTTGGTCCTCCCCTCTGTTTTTTTATGTGAGATGAGAGAAACCGGGTTGTTCCGTGCAAATCGACTCAGTCACTCCAAACACCGGGGCTTTCTGGTCCCACCAGTTGCCGGGTATTGCATGTGGGGCATGAGGGGATGGACCTGGAGCCCCTCCCTGTTACCGGTTTATCAATCCTTTCTCCGCAGGATGGCGAAGAGCCGTCTTTCATCACCTGCATGCAGGCAATCAGCTCACATATATCGTCAAAAACGAGGATATTCATCTGAAAAGGCTGGAATTTTTCCCTGGAACCGGAGCAGAGACGACCCATCACATTGATACCGTCCCAGCCACATATACAAAAACAGTTGAGATATGCCTGCACGAATTCTTGTCGCCTATTCGACCCGCAAGGGATCGACGGCCGAAATTGCCAGGGCCATCGGGAATGAACTGCAATCAGCAGGGCATTCCGTGGACGTGGCCGGAATGAAGGAGATCACCTCTCTTGACGAGTATGATGCCGTCATCATCGGTGCACCCGTGTACAAGGGAAAGGTGGTCGATGTGAAGAAGTTCGTTGACAAGCACCAGGACGCGCTCTCCACGCTCCGCCTTGCTGCATTCACAGCAGGAATTGCTCCCGCATCGGATGATCCAAAGGCGGTGACTGATTGCCTTGATACCCTGCATGCAGCGCTTGAACCGTTGCAGCCGCTCGCATCGACGATGTTTGCCGGCAAGCTGGGCCCCGGGAAACTCTCCTTCTTCGAGAAGAAGATATGGAAGATGGTAAAGGGGCCTGAGGGTGACTTCCGGGACTGGGATGCGATCGCTGCCTGGGCACGGGAAGTCGCAGTGAAGATGGGGATCTGAAAAGAATGAATCGGCGGCCGGGAGGAGGAGCCGGTCCCCGATCCGGTGATCTGTGAAGACGCTGTTTTTTCGTTGTCGGCGAAACGTAAGCTCCCGGTGCCCGGGGTTATGAACACCTCACCCATAACCATCCCGGATCCCGGAAGATCTCGTTCTTTGATGTGCTTGTTGTTCTCTTGTCAGGTGATGCGTTCGGAAGCCGAAGCGGGGGCATACCGCTTCTCCGGGAGACGAGATCGCTCACAGGCAGGAAGAACGACATCACCCGAAAATTCTCGTGATTCGCCATTGTTATTCAGGTAAGAGACTGCGATTGACTGGAAAAAGGACTGGGACCTTCAATTTTTCTTCCTTGCTGTTTCCTGTGGGAAGAATGAGATTATCTGTACTTCAGGTATCAAGACTTCGTCATGGATACGCCGCCGGGGCGTCCACACATACCTCGTATCCAATTGCTCACATTTTGACTGTGAATCAGGCTCGTGGTATCATATCGGGCGGCAGCATTCATCCTGTTGGGGGTCAGGGGGGGCAGGAGCCGGCTTTTGGTGTTTGCATTATGAGGGTTCCTCCCCATAAAAGATAGCAAAGAGCCTCTTTTTTTAGATCTCCCTGACTATCATTTGCAATTACCTGGAACATATGTCACATGATTCTCATCAAGACAGATGCAAACAAAAATAAAAATGGAGTTTCACGACAGTGAAACTCTATCTTTTTCGATCTCCCTGATGATCATGACTCTCCATTCAGTCCCGTGCAGCCCGACGGTTTCCCAGAAACACTCCTTCCTGACGATCTTTCCAAAACCGGTATCGTAGAACGAGTAGGTCGCATGCCCTGAACGGTCAACGGACAGCTGGCTCATCACATCGAAGATCTCCGGAAAATCCGCATACAGTGTCTCATTGAGGGTCTCTTTGCCCACCTCTTCGGGATCGGGGTCGTAGAGGATACGGCCGTCCGTCTGGAGGACCATGAAGCTGTAGGGGGTGTTGCCTGTCGCATTCTCCAGAATGGGGGCGATCAAGTCATACGGGACAAATGCTGTGCTGACTGCGCCGCTGAATGTCCCGTCGGCCGAAAAGACCGGGAACTCGATGACCACGCCATATCCACCCTGTGCAAGTGGGAAGAGCTTGCTCATCAGGGGCTCTTTCGTATCGAGGACGCCTGACACGGCCTCCTGGTAGCCAATCTCCTGCCCGATCAGCACTTTTGCATCCTCCGGTTCCGCAGAAAGGACAGTCCCGTCTTGATCGAAGGTTACCGCGCTCAAAATGGCCGGATGAATGCCTGCCAGGCGATTGAGAACCCTGTCTGCCAGCGGCCCGGAGAGCCCGGTCGTGCCGAGTGCGGTTGCAGCGTCGGAGGTTGAAGCATCCAGATTTGAAAGGGTGGCCTGTATCGCGCCTGTCGCCTCGCCAAGGAGACGGTGCATCGCCTCCCGGGATGTATCGGTCATTGTTTGTGGTTCCTGTTCCTGCAGGCATCCCGCAAAACAAAGGAGAATGGCTATCATAATAATAAGAAGGATACTCGGGATACTCTTCATCAACTACAATGTGCGATGTCAGTCGGTTTTTTCTTTCCGGTCTTTTCAAGCCCTGGGTTTCACAGGTTCATGAAAGGGGAATTTTTTGGTATTATGTTGGGATAGTTCGGAAAAGTGCATCGTCTGACTGGCACAATTTGCTATTATCCTAAATGGAGACCTGATGCGAAAAAGGACCGGGTTTTTTTTGTATCCCGGGGATTGACAGGAAGAATATTTGGATTCGCACCGTTATTTGGGGATTTTTGTTCTGTCGCAATTTTTTTGTGATTGGTGCATCAGGGGAGTGCCCCTGGATTTTCCGCCAACAATATCATTAATACTCAAATGATTGATTAGATATAGTGGTGATAAAGAAATGAATGCCGAAGAGTACAGAAAGATCATTTCCAAAGCAATTGACAATGAAGTGGAAGCATATACCTTCTACAAGAGTACTGCAGACAAGGTGAAAGATCCTGGCCTGAAATCGCTCTTCAAGGAGCTTGCCGGAGAAGAACAGACCCACAGGGAAGTTCTCCAGCAGTTCCTGTCAAAAGATGTAAAGATGCTCCATTTCGACCCTGCTCACGACTACAAAGTGATCGACGATACGGGTACTCCAAAACTTTCACCCGAAATGAAACCGGTGGAGGGGCTTGTGCTCGCTATCAAGAAAGAACTTGCCGCGATGCAGATGTATACCCAGTTCGCCAGGGCCAGCGCAAATCCTGAACAGAGGATGGTATTCGAGCAGCTGGCAAACATGGAGCGGGGACACAAGGCCCGGCTCGAAGACATCTATGTGAATATGGCTTTTGCAGAGTCCTGGTGATTCATTCATACTTTTTTCTTTCCCCCGATTGAGCATTATCGCAGGGGAATCCCTATATAGAGAGGGTTACGGCAAAAAAAGGGTTTATCGTTCGTATACCCGGTCCTCATGATGGAAACGGGTTCAAAACAGCAATGGCGGACTGGATGATAATCCGGAGATTGTGATTTTTTCGGGAGACAAAGAGAGTTTTTCACCCTGCACCTTCAGTGCAGCCCAACTGCTGACAACCGTTTTATGAAATTCTCAAGCGAAACTTAATCGTCGTTTGCCAGAGATGATCTCTTCTCTCGCCACCTGCAAATTGATCACCGGCGCTACAGGATACATTCAGGCATTCATTTCCGCTTCACGACACAAAATTTCGTCTGATTCCGTCTTTTAGAAAATTTTCGCTGCAGTATCAGCACGGCAGATTATTCGGTAAATGGGATCTCTCTAACCGTGCGAAATAATATATGGTTGCACCAACCATTTTCAGTTATTCGAAGGGATATATTCAATGCCGGAAAATATGAACCTCGCCGATACAGCCGATATACAGAGCCATCTTCCAAAAATTGAGCAGTTCGGTTCCGGAGACCATATCGCCTTTCTCTATTCAAGTGACGACGATTACAGGTCGACCCTGACGCGGCTTATCCTGCATTCGCTTGACATCGGAATGAAGGTCCACTATATCACCCAGAAACAGAAAAAAACCGATGTTATCGACTGGTTTGAGAAGGGGGGGGTCGATTGCAGCAGGAAGGGGATACGGGACGGCATCCTCATGCTCTCGAATTCGGATCCGCTCATCCACAGGGCATTCATGGATATCTCTCATGCCGTCAACTTTCTCGAGGAAAAGCTCCGTTGTGCCCTTGATGAAGGGTGGCACGGGATCTGCATCATCAGGGATATCTCCATGGTCCGGAGACAGAAGGGCATCGAGATGCTCCGATCCGATCTCACCGGATTCGAACGTCTCCTTGGTACAGGAAAGGTCATGCTGATCTGTTCGTACAGGGTCGAGGACTTTCTCCCCGACGTGATCCAGGACGTGATTCGCACACATCCATGCCTGATCGTGGGGAGCGAACCGCTCATAAACATCTTTCATATCCAGACCAGTGACGCGAGGGTATACAGCCTGGCCTCCCTGGAACTCCAGCACTGGATTGCAGCCATGAAGAATCTGACGCACAGGAAGGCCGAACTCGAGGCTGCACTGGAACTCTACCATGACATCCTCGAACATGCAAGCGATCTCATCCAGAGTGTCGGGCCGGACGGCTCATTTCTCTATGTGAACCGCGCATGGAAAGACACTCTCGGCTATACGGATGAGGAGGTCAAACACCTGAATTTATTCGATATCATCCACCCCGAATCCATGGACCATTGCAGGCGGATCTTCCAGGATGTCATGGAGGGGAAGGATGCGGGCCTGATAGAGGCCACCTTCGTGAGCAAGAGCGGAGATCCGATTCCCATCCAGGGAAGGGTCAATACGCATTTCATTGACGGGAAACCGCATTATACACGAGCGATATACCGGGTTGTCCGATAGGGGGTTTTCGGACCTCTTCTCCGGGGAAACCGGGGAAAGGTTATCTGTCACTATCCTGAACTGTTACGTGTGATGAAGAGGGTCCTGCCTGCGCTATCTCTCCTGTGTCTGCTGATCCTTCTCGCTGCAGGCGCGGGCTGTACAACGGAGGCTCCGCCCGCGGCCAATCTCTCCGTGAGCGAACTGGCCGACCAGTACCTGGCAAAGGCCGGCACCATCAGGGATTACCGTGCGGAGTATGTCGTCACCTCAGGGAGGACAGGAGATGATCCCGGCTATGCACGGATCATGTACGACTACAAATCGCCATCCTTTGCCAGGATGGAGGTACTGGAGTCCGGATCCCGCCTCCCGGGTACGTTTGCGACCACGAACGGGACTTCCACGGCATGGTATAATGCCGATAGTGGAACCTTTGACCTTTCTTCACGAACAGATATCAGGCGCGAATACGACTACCAGTCGATGGTCCGGCAGATCGTATCCGACCGGGGCTTCTCCATCATCGATCGTGATCGTTCGGATTCACGTGACCGCTCCCTGATCGAGGTGGTGACCGCTCCCTGGTCTGATGAATATACTCCATACATAAGCTCGCGTGTCCGTGCCTGGGTCGAGCCTTCAACAGGTCTTGCATGGATGATTCTGACATACTATGATCCCACGACGGGCCCGACACTCCCCCCGGGAATGTCCACTCCGACGTTGACCCCTGCGACTCCCGGTGCGGAGTCAGCCGGGTCCATTACCCGGTCGGACGTGCCGAACAGGGAAGTACAATACGAATCGATCGAAGTGAACTGCGGGCTAGCTGACTCGTACTTCGATTTTGTTGCCCCTGAAGGATCGGAGCCGCGATGCGTACCGAGATATGTGAACTATGTCGAGCCGCCCCGGACCGACACGTCGGTCCCGATCACCCGGCCGCTGCCCGGAGGCGTCCGGTACTCGTTGAACGAGAGCGATTCGGGAAGAACGATCGAGATGTATCCCGGGGAAGTACTCGAGATCGATCTTCGTGTCATCCCCACCCTTGCCTACCGCTGGATCATGCCGACCGAAGGGTCCGGTCTCGAACTGATGAATGCAGGTACGTTCTCGCTCATGCCGGAGGACATTGAGGTGACACCCTATTCGTTCAAGTCCATTCCAGGCTATTACCGGATGCGGTTTTTGGCAGTCGGGGAGGGGACCACGGTATTCGACGGCATCTTCGCTCTCGACGGGTGCGATATCGGGAACGCGAAGCGGTTCAATCTGACCGTGCACGTGGTAGCCAGGGAGTGAGGAGAGGATTACCCAGTGTTACCGGGATGGTGTTCTGATGCAGGGAACAAAAATATCCTCACTCCGGCAGGGATGAATTACCCTTACAGGCCTGAGCGTTCCCGTGCCGGAGAAGAATGGCTCTTTTGCAGGAGATCCTCGTCAGCGGGTTTTTTTAAAACCAGCATGAACGCCTGAAAAAATCGGATTGAAATAGTATCCTTTGAGGGGGGGATCCCGGAATCTCTTCACAGTGCTTTTTGTTCCATGGTGATAGCTCCTTCGGGGCAGACGTGGGCACAGAGGGAACAGCCGTCGCAGCGTGACGCATCGATAACGAGTCTTCCCCTGTGAAGGGAGAGGGCATGGTACCCGCCGTCCCGGCATGCGACAACGCAGCGGCCGCACGACGTGCAGGCAGAAGGGGAGACGAGCGACGGCTGCACCCTCCTGGTGCGGTCAAGCTCCTGGTGGGCTTTCAGTTTCCCGAGTGCGAGGCCGCGAAGGGAACCTGGGGATGACATCTCCTTCCGGGCCAGGTATTCACGGAGCCCCGACTCCATCTCCCTGACGATACCTGCACCGTGCCACATCACCGCGGTGCAGACCTGGACTGCAGAGGCCCCCGCGAGGATATATTCGACCGCGTCTTCAAAGTCTGCGACGCCGCCGATCCCGATGACCGGGAGGTCGACGGAGGAGGCGATCTGTGACACGATCCGCAGACCCACCGGTTTCGTGGCAGGTCCGGAATATCCCCCATACGTTGAATATCCGGCGACCGTCGGGAGCGGTTCAAATGAGTCGATGTCGATCCCGGAGAGGCACTGGATCGTGTTGATCGCCGAGATCATGTCTGCGCCGCCCGCCTGAGCCGCCTTCGCCACGGGGACGATATCAGTCACGTTCGGTGTGAGTTTCACGATCACCGGGATGTCCACGGACCCGCAGACTGCCCGGGCGAGATCGCGGACCATCTGCGGGTTCTGCCCGATCGCAGCACCTGCGCCCTGTTCCGGCATACCGTGCGGGCAGGAGACGTTCATCTCGAGGGCATCGACCCCGGCGGATGCGACCTCTCCGGCGAGATCTCTCCATTCGTCCGGGTCAGGTGCCGCCATGATGCTTCCGACCAGGAGGTGTTCCGGGAAGTTCCGTTTTATTTCTGCGATCTCTGTCGTCCAGTACGAGACGGATCTCTTACTCAGGAGTTCGATGTTTTCAAAGCCATACATCGCCCCGTTCCGGTCCTTTAACGCGGCAAAGCGGGGGGAGAGGTCTTCGATCACCATGCCGTCCGGCCTGATGGTCTTGATCACGGCACCTGCCCACCCTGACCGGAAGGCCCGCCCTATCTGTTCGGAAGATGCAGTTGGCGGCCCGGAAGAGAGCAGGAACGGATTTTTCAGCATGAATGGTCCAAGCGGAGTCTCAAGAGACGGGATGACACTCATCAGGTACTATGGTGGAGCGGATGCTTCTTTGTCTTTTGGTCCGCTCGTCCTGGACAGGGCGGAAATCGTGTATCGGATTGGTGCGAGAACGGTATCGGGAGGGGTGGAATGTATGGTATGTATCCAGTATCAATCGCCCTGATTCCGAAAGCGGCCGGAATTGTCATGATCCGGAAGGACGACCGGTCTGTGGATCGTGGGAATCGGGGGGAATGGGAAAAGAATCAAGTTTTATATTCATACACAAAACATTAGTGAATAATTTGCCCTCCAGGGAGATTTGCATGCCAAAAATTCTGGTAATCGACGATTCGAAGTTTCAAAGGAAGATTATCTCCGCACTTCTGGAAAGCGAGGGTTTTTCGGTCATCACTGCTGAGAATGGAAATTCAGGGTTCGATTTGGTACTGAACGAGTCGCCTGACCTGGTCATCTGTGATCTTTTGATGCCCGAACTTGACGGCTTCGGCTTCCTCGAAAAGATCCGCCTAAATAACGCGAATGTGCCCGTAATTATCCTCACTTCCGATATACAGAATACGACACGGAAGAGATGCCTGGATATGGGAGCGTTTACTGTCCTCAACAAGCCGTTGGCAAAGGAGACCCTTCTACCGGCATTGAGCCAGGCATTGGGAGCACGAAGGGTCCATGAAGATAGATGAAGATTCCAGCGATGCAATTCGCGAGCTGATAAACATAGGGGTTGGCCGCGCTGCAGGATTACTGAACGAGATGACAGGGACGCATATCAGGCTCAACGTCCCCG
>JAHDSI010000233.1 GCA_018432765.1 Methanoregulaceae archaeon
AAGTTACAACACGTTGATGCATCCGACGAAAGGATACTGGCTGTACATGAACGGACAGAACCCGCCATGGGAGCTTGCGGCAATCAGTGCCTGATTCCGCTCCTGAACAAGAACGGGGAGAGCATGATACACAAAAAAATACTTTTTACAGCGCTGTTGCTCCTGCTTACCGTGGGTGTCGTTACAGCAGTGCCCCCCCTGCCCTGTAGCTATTCTGGCAGTGTACACATTGGCGGTGTTCCTGCACCGGAAGGGACCGTCATCGAGACTGTGGTCTACACGACCGTCCGCGACCAGGTGACCACCACCGCGGTGGGTAGTATCTACCCATATATATCCGCCTCGGTCACCGAGGAGGAGTATGACAATTGTTGCCAGTCCTGCGGCTGCACCATACCCGTCGAGTTCTACATAAACGGCGTCAAGGCAGACCAGACATCCACCTTTTCCGCCGGTGGTGCAAAGCAGGTAGGACTCACTGTTGCATGGGCTCCAACTCCCACAGTAACCCCTACTACCCAACCTACCACTTCACCGACAACAACAGTGCCCACGACATCCCCGACAACCACTGTTCCTACAACTTCACCGACAACCACTGTGCCCACGACATCCCCAACAACCACTGTTCCTACGTCATCACCGACAACCACTGTCCCGACAACCGTTCCCACCACGTCCCCCACGCCCACACCCACTACCGTGCCACGGCTGCCCCATACCTTCTACGGGACAGTGATGCTCGCCGGTGACGTCCCGGCTCCTGTCAGCACCTCGATCTCGGCAAGGGCAGATAGCGACATGTGGCCCACTGACAGAAATCCCATGTACGTCAGTACCCCCGGGGTGTATGGAGGAGCAGGGCCCCATGACCAGAAACTCGAGGTCTCGGGATGGATGGCTGACAACACCTCCATCGAGTTCTATGTCGGCGGGGTCAGGGCCGAAGTCTATGACGTGAACGCCAGCAGCGGATGGCTCGATTCCTACCCCTTCCGTGCCGGAGCCAGCACCGAGTTGAACCTCCGCACCAACATGACCATCCCGGTCGTGGACTTCGCTGCGAGCTCGACGAGCGGGTACGAACCGTTCTGGGTCCAGTTCATGGACACCTCGGAGGGATATCCGACGTCCTGGGAATGGGATTTCGGAGACGGGGCAACGTCGACCCTCCAGAACCCTCATCACCGGTATTTCAATGGCGTGTATAGCGTAACCCTGAACGCCAGCAACGCTGCAGGGAATGCGACCCTTACCAAGGTCAATTACATCACCGTCCAGAAGAGCGGCGGCGGTGGCGGCGGCGGTGGCGGCGGCGGCGGTGGCGGCGGCTTCTACGCGCCCATCTATGCCACGACGAGTCCCACGCCGACAGCGACGCTGACTCCCACGCCCACGGCCACATCCGCCGTATCGGGCAGCATGCTGCCGCTTGGCTCGAACCTCGCACTCAGCCAGTCGGTGGTGATGGTAGCCGAGGACACGCTCGGGTCCATCTCGATGCCATCCGGCATGGTGCCGACAGGCGCATCAGGCGAGCCGCTCCACTCCATCAACATCCGGCGACTTCCCAACGCCGATCTCCCTCCCGTACCACAGGGTGCAGGGTATTCCTATGCAGGGTATGCCTATGACATTACACCAGACGGGGCATCGTTCGATCCATACATGACATTCAGCATCACCATTCCCGTCAATGAATGGTCTGCCTTGAAAGACCGGAATCCCTCCATCAAGTGGTACAACCCTGACACGAAACTGTGGATGGATATCCCCACCACCGTGAACGAGGCTACACGGACTGTGAGTGCAAAGATCACCCATACCAGCATCTTTGGACAC
>JAHDSI010000120.1 GCA_018432765.1 Methanoregulaceae archaeon
CCTGTCAACATGGAATTTTCGATAGTCCCTGTCTCCGGTTAAAGAAATGGCTGACCCCCTATTCACTCTCAGACACTCCGGGCGTAGATACGTCTTTTCCATCAGCATCCGGATATACAGCTCCACTGGATGCAAGGAGCCCGGGGCAGCATGGGTAGAATAATAATCCTCCTCTAACCTCTCTTCTCATGGACCATCCGCCACCACATTCTTTCTCCAGGTCGCCGGTCGAGGAGGTATTCTGTCGCTGTTCCTGTGGATCCGGTGCAGAATCACGATCCCTGACAATTCCGCCGCCCTATCCCGGCTGGCCACATATCAGGGATGCGATCAGGGATATGGTTGCCGGGGCCGTGGAGGTCTCCTGGATCACTGGCTGCACGATTAGCTACACCGACCTGCTTCCTGTCGTTGACGGGACGGACCTGCCCGGAACCGGTGATATCGTAGATCTTCTCTCCGGGAGGTTCGACTGTTCCCTGGACAGGAAAGGCAATGAGATCCTGTTCATCAGCACGCTGATCCCCGACACTGCAGGGTCTGTCTGCTCCGTTTTGAACAGGCCAAACAAACCGGGATGGACCCTCGTATTCACCATGAAGACCGATCGGCCGGCCGGGTTTGTCTCAGGCGAGAGCGTAATGAACTGGTTTAGTGATGCCCGGGCTGAAATCCACATGCTCTTTGACCTCATCGTCCCAGAGGAGATAGTCCGGACCCTCAGGTGACGTTCCGGATCCTGGACAGGGAGGTTACATCAAAGCTCGGCCTGGAGATCATGTCGTCAGATAATTCGCGCCGTATACCGCAGAAGAGTATTCCTCCACCCGGACAATTCTTTCAGAATAGGGCATCAGTGCGGAGAGATGAGAGTTAACCAGAATACGAGAATCAGGACCTTTCTGGTCGCGTCCCGTGATCAAATTGTCCGGCATGGTCTCCTCCCATACCCGGGGTGCACGTCATTGGTATGCCACATCTTCCTGACCTGTTATCCGGGGCACTTTGTGTGAATATGGTACCGGAGAAAAAGGAACGATAATTGATCGTGTTTCTATCCAGCGAAAAAAGATGAGTTCCGATATATCAAAAATCGGTCATGACCCTGAACTGGTCGATCTCTTCCTTGTTCATCCGCTCGAGGAAAATTTCTGCTGCATTCCTGATATCCTTGCTTGCGGTGATCGCCCGTCCCACCACGAGGATATCGGCACCTGCCGCCATCGCGTCTTTTACCACGTTTGCCCTGATGCCCCCGGCAGTCGCGACAAGGAGCTTTTTACCCGCCGCTTTCTTGAGCGCCGGAATATTGCCCCAGGCATGTGCAGTGTCTTCAGCGTCGATCGCCCTGTGGAGCTCCACGATGTCGGGTTTCATCGAGAGGCTCTTTATCACCTTGACCGGATCGGGAACATTCAGCATATCGATGATCGAGTAGATCCCGGTCTTCTTCGCCTCTGCGATGGCCTTTTCAAGCGTGGGAACGGGGGCAAGACCGGATATGACAACGGCGTCCGCGGATGCGTCGGCAGCCATCCTCGCCTCGAGGTTTCCGGTGTCGAGCACTTTTAAGTCGGCGATGATGAAGGCATTGGGCCTGATCTTCCTGATCTCCCCGATGATATTCAGCCCGAATTTCTTGATCAGCGGTGTCCCGGCCTCGATTATGAGGTGGTCGTTCTCGGGCAGCTCGGAGAGCACCTGGACGACTTTCGCCATCTCGACGAGGTCAAGCGCCACCTGCAGGTACGGGGGGTCCCAGAGGCGCTGTACCTTGAAGCCCATGACGGCATGGGCCGCCCTGTCCTTCTCATAGAGCAGGGTCTTTTTATCCGGGAACCCTTCAAATGCCCTCGAAATGGCAAGTTTCGTCGCCCCGTAATTGTACCGGTATATCCGGTTGTAGTCGGCGGCATCAGGGTCGAGATAGGCGCTTGCAAGGATCACCATGGATTCGAGATCCGTGTTGCCGAATACTCCTTCCTCTACGCAGTCCGAGACAGCCTTGGCCACCGCGGCCTGGACCGGCCCGAAGATCTCCCTGACCTGCGATTCCTTCTTCAGCGTGACTTTCGGGATGACCAGGGTTGCCGGCTTTGCGAGCAGGTTGGGCCGCACTACGGCCAGGAGCGGGGTGTGGCCCGCAGAGAGCTGCGAAAGGGCGTTTGCGAATGCAGTCCCCACCGGCCCCTCTTTCTCACCAATGATCAGGTCGATGTGGGCGAGCTCGGGCCCGTCACCCACGAGTGCTTCTCCAATTAGATACATGAATTTCTCCTTATCCTGACTAGTATGTGTGACTGGCTGGTGATAAATATATCAAAAGGAATGCTTGGTGAAGGCAGAGCCGGGAATGCAACTGAAAAATCTATCCTTCCCTGCACGCGTTGCGGATGACCGACTGTTCAGGACAGCCCTTCCCGAATAGAGAAAACGCGCTAAATGCACAGGTTGTCAACAACGAAGGTCTTGTCGGATAAGAAGGCATCAAGAAAATGTGGGGTCGGTGAGATTTGAACTCACGATCGACGGGTCTCTCCGACATGCGTCAGTGCTCCAACGGATCATCACCAATCAGGAGACCCATTGTTCATCATTCACACGACGCGAAAGACCGCTGGAGCCCGTCGCCATTCCGGACTAGGCCACGACCCCTTTCTTAATAAAATCGTAGTTTGCCGATTTAACTTTTGTGTATTTGACCGAATCAGTAGTCATATATTGTCTGGATGCGCCATTATGTAGGATGGCTCAGGGCAGTTATGATTGTGGCACTTCGACGTTTCCGCTCCTCGGATCGACCATTGGTGAGATGTTAAACGAGATCTCGGGGAGATATCCCGAGAGTGAAGCAGTGGTCTCGGTCCACCAGGGCATCAGGTGGACATACCGCGAATTTTTAGAGAAGGTGAACGCAATTGCCCGCGGTCTCATGGCAATCGGCGTCGAGAAGGGGGACCGGGTCGGAATATGGGCCATGAACCACGCGGAATGGGTCGTCGTCCAGTTTGCCACCGCCAAGATCGGAGCGATCATGGTGAACATCAATCCTGCCTACCGTACCTACGAGCTCGAATATGTCCTCAAGCAGGCCGAGATCCAGACCCTTATCCTCCAGGGGCGGTTCAAGACCTCCGACTATGTCGGCATGTTCTACGAGGCCTGCCCTGAAGCCTACGAATCCCGCCCCGGAAGGCTGAACAGCGAGAAGTTCCCGTGCCTGAAGAATATCAGCCATATCGGGGAGATCCCCTACAACGGGATGTTCCTCTGGGGGGAGATCGAGGAGAAGGGGGAGAAGATCAGCACCGACGAGCTCATTGCACGGGAGGAGTCGCTTGACTTCGATGACGCGATCAATATCCAGTACACGAGCGGGACGACGGGATTTCCCAAGGGAGTGGTGCTCTCCCATCACGGCGTGCTGAACAACGGCTATATCATCGGCGAGGGGATGAATTTCACCGAGAAGGACCGTCTCTGCATCCCTGTCCCGTTCTACCACTGTTTCGGCATGGTCCTCTCGAACATGGCCTGCGTGACGCACGGTTCGGCCATGGTGCTTCCGTACCCGGCATTCGACGCGGAAGCCGTGCTCCAGACTGTCCAGAACGAGCGCTGCACGGCCCTCCACGGAGTACCGACCATGTTCATCGCGGAACTCTCCCACCCGGACTTCGAGAAATATTCCATGAAGACGCTCCGGACGGGCATCATGGCAGGATCGCCCTGTCCAATCGAGGTGATGAAGGAGGTGAACAGGCGGATGAACATGTCCGAGATCGTGATCGTCTACGGGCAGACCGAGACATCGCCCGGCATAACGATGACCACGACGAGAGATCCCGTTGAACGGCGGGTATCGACGGTCGGAAAGGTCTTTCCCCATACCGAGATCAAGATAATCGACCCGAATTCCGGAAAGATCGTGCCGAAGGGCGAGGTGGGGGAGATCTGTGCCAGGGGCTACATGGTGATGAAATGTTATTACAACAATCCCAGTGCCACGCACGCAACCCTCGACTCCAACAGGTGGAACCATACCGGCGATCTCGGGACGATCGACGAGGAGGGGTATGTCAAGATCGTCGGGAGGTTAAAGGACATGGTGATCAGGGGCGGAGAAAACATCTACCCGCGGGAGATCGAGGAGTTCCTTCACCACCATCCAAAGATTGCCGATGTCTACGTCATCGGTGTCCCTGACCAGAAGTATGGCGAGGAACTGATGGCATGGGTGATGGTCGAGAACGGGGAGACGCTCACCGACGAGGAGGTCTTCGAATTCTGCCGGGGCAGGATTGCGCATTTCAAGGTACCGCGATATGTGAAATTCGTCACGGAATTCCCCATGAGTATCACGGGAAAGATACAGAAATTCAGGATGCGTGAGGTCTCCATAAAGGAACTCGCGCTTGAGGACGCCTCGCTGATCGAGACCGCATAAAGGCTTTTCGGACCGGATTGTCCCCAGGCATCCATTTTTTTGCCTCCTCGCTGTTTTGTGTGGGGAGACTGAATCGAATTGGTATCTGCATACCAGTCCAGTCACTCACAACCGCCGCCGGGGCGTCCTCACGTAACTCATACCCAATTGCCCAAATTTTGACGGTGAATCGCACATGGGGGAGTAGGGGCGGATAGCCCCCACAAAATGTATCGGTTCATCAATCCTGCACAACCAGGTAGCGAAGAGCCATTTTTTCCGATTTCGTTTGGCGTGCCCGGAGTATTCACTCTTCAAAACGCCATGATCCGGAAAAAAATTGAGATATCCTCTTGATCGCCGGCACTTCCGGGTATCTGGGGATGGTATCAGCTGCCCGACTCGGCTCTCTCCACAAGTTGCCTGGCGGCACGGACGGCGTCCCTGATGATAGTCTCTTCTCCCGGGATCTTCCTGTCCATCATGAGAACCCTGCCGTCGCAGATTGTCGTGTCCACGGCACTGCCGTTGCAGGAGTAGACCATGTTTGAGTCCAGGTTATGGAAGGGCGTGTTGCAGACAATATCCCGGTCGATGAGGATGATATCGGCCGGCCGTCCCTTCTCCAGGATCCCGGAATCAAGGCCGAGCGCCCGTGCTCCACCTGCGGTTGCCATGGAGAGGGCTTCACCCGCCGGGAGAAGTGTCTGCGAGTTCCAGAAGAACTTCTGGAGAATGGCACCGGTCTTCATCTCTTCGAAGAGATCGAGGTTGTTGTTCGATGCGCACCCGTCGGTGCCGAAGGAGAGGTTCGCACCGGCCTCTTTCAACCAGTGGTACGGCATCGCCCTGTTCGTGGCAAGTTTCATGTTGCTCACCGGGTTGTGCGAGACGGAGACCCCCCTCTTTCCAAGGAGCATGCATTCATCGCGGTCGAGCCAGCAGCAGTGCGCAGCAACGGTGTGTCCGGTCAGGAGGCCTGCTTCATCAAGGACTGCGGATGGTCGCCTGTTCCATTGCGAAACAGCGTCGTTCACCTCCTTCTCTGTCTCGCTCAGATGGATGTGGATCCCGATATCCTCCTCCCTGGCAAAACCGGCGAGCCAGGAGAGGCCTTCCTTTGATACCGTGTAGATCGCATGCGGGCCGACCGACGGACGGATCCGTGGATTGTTCATCGATCTGATGGTTTTTACCAGTTTTTCTGTCGCGGCAATCTCCGCCTCCCGCTTTTCGGGGGAGAAGAGATCGATGAACCCGTATGCGAGATTTGCCCGGATGCCCGTCTCGTCGACGGCACGGGCCGCATCCTCCATGTAAAAATACATATCATTGAAGGCTGTCGTCCCCGTCCGGATCATCTCGAGGCACCCGAGCTTCGTCCCCCGGTAGACATCTTCCCCTGTCAGGTGGGCCTCGAGTGGCCAGATCTTTTCCGTCAGCCAGTCCTGCAGGGGCATATCGTCGGCAAACCCGCGAAGGAGCGTCATGGCTGCATGGGTGTGGGTGTTGACGAGCCCGGGGAGCGCCACTTTCCTGCTCCCGTCAATGGTAAATTCAGCGGAACTTCTGTATCTTTTTCCAATGCCCGGACCTGTATCGCCGATAGATCCGTCGGAGGCGATGAATATATCGACCTCTCCGCTGCCGGCCCATACATCTTCGATGAGTATGGTCGTCTGTCTTCCGTATACATCGTCCATCTCAATTCCCCTGTGCAAACCGCGAGATGATTTCCTGAAGAATTTTGTCGGTCCTCTCCCTGTACTGGCCCGCTACCTCGACAATATGCTCATACGTGAGTGTCTCGTCGGAAAGGCCATTCGCGTAGTTGTCGACCGTGCAGAGGGCGGCAAATTCCATCCCGAGTTCAATAGCCAGAGTGGCCTCGCTTGCAAGCGTCATCCCCACGATGTCGGCGATCCGCGAGAGGTCCCGCACCTCGGCGACAGTCTCAATCCTCGGACCCCTGGTCTGGACATAAATGCCCCCGAGCCGTGCCGCGGGAATCACGCTCTTCAGCTTCCGGGCAAATGAGGCCGAGAGCCCTGGCTGGACGTGGGTGATGCTGTGATCATGGATCGATGGAATAGGGGCCATGGTATAGTAATCGGTCGGTATCACGAGCGATCCGGGTTCGATATCCTGTTTTAAGGAACCCGCAGACCCGATAGCGATGACATGGTCAACACCGAGAATTGCAAGGGCTGAAAGATGCGACCGGAAATTGATGCGATGAGGGGGGGTATCCCCCTGGTGCCTGAGCACGAGCGCAATATCCCCGCACAGGACCTCGCTGTTGCCATACGGGGTATGGATGGTCTTCTTCTCCAGCGGTGGAAGATCCGAAAAAAGCAGGCTCGTCCCGCCAATTATTCCAAGCATCGTCTCTCACCCGGAATTACGTCTATGACTCTCACGATTCATCCCATATAATAAAACCCCGCAGGGGTGTTGTTGGTTTCGGTTTCCAGGGTACCGGTTATCACGAGAGCATTTTTTCGGAGACAATCCAACACGTAATAATACCGGTCAGGGTGAATGGTAGTAGCATGGGCCGGTTTGCAACCGTGAGTGATGAGAGGATACGGAACGGCGAGTGCACCGATATCTATTTCCAGAGAACGGAGGAGATTCTCGGGCTTTCGGGAAAGAACCCCCACGTGGAGATGGAGATTACCGCGGGCTCGCTCCCGGGGGAATGGGCTGTATTCTGTGGGCTTGACGACGTTATCAGCCTTCTCGAGGACAGGCCGGTCTCGCTTCTGGCCATGCCGGAAGGAAGCCTCTTCCATCCGAACGAGCCCGTGATGCGTATCTCGGGCAGGTACCGGGACTTCGCCCGCTACGAGACCTCGGTTCTTGGGTTTCTCTGTCATGCATCGGGAATCGCCACGGCATCGCTCGGGATGAAACTGGCTGCACGGGGGAGATCCGTCTACTCGTTCGGGTCGCGTCGGCAGCACCCCGCCATCTCGATGATGGTCGAGCGGTCTGCCTGGATAGGGGGTGCTGACGGCGCAAGCAACACCTGTTCACCCGAAGGTGTCCCCCTGGCAGGCACGATGCCCCATGCCTTTGTCATGTGTTACGAATCGCCGGAGGATGCATTCCGCGCCTTCGACCGGTATGCCCCGGCCGACATTCCGAGGGTCATGCTCTGCGACACGTTCTGCGACGAGAAGAGGGAGTCTCTTGCCGCCGCCTCGTGCGGTGCTTCAGCCGTGCGGCTGGACACACCCCGCTCGCGGAGAGGCGACATGAGGGCGATACTCGAGGAGGTGAGATGGGAGCTGGATTCCCGCGGATTCTCCGATGTGGGCATATTCCTCTCGGGCGGGGTGACGCGTGAGCACATAGAAGAGTACCGTGACATCGTCGATGCCTTCGGGGTCGGCGGAGCGATAGCCAACGCCCCTGTCATCGATTTTGCAATGGACATCGTCGAGATTGACGGAGAGAAGTGTGCAAAGAGAGGGAAGAGAAGCGGCGCAAAGCAGGTTTTTGTAGATGGATCGGGCAAGCGCATGACGCTCCTTGCAGGTTCTCCTGCACCGCCGGGAGCGGTCCCGCTCCTTGAGCGCTTCATCGACGGGGGGCGCGTTCTCTCCCGCCCGTCCATTGCGGATGCCC
>JAHDSI010000025.1 GCA_018432765.1 Methanoregulaceae archaeon
CCTTATCGAGCTCGATCGTGTCGGATGTAAGGATGGTTTTGACAAAGACCTGCCTCCTGAAGAGCGGGCGAAGAGAGTGAAAGCGTTCCTTACGGCTGTAAAGAACCTATGGGCGTCGGGAAGACAGAGCCGGTTTCTTGCTGACATCTCCCCAAAATTCATCGCATCAGCCATGTTAACCACAAAGAACCCGGTTTTTCTGGAAAGTGTGCGGGTTGCCGGAGACGGGACTATCGACAATCAGATGATCAAGGAAACCCTTCAGGACTACAAGGATGAAATTGTGAAATCAGTTGTTGGAGTTCGGACTGGCGCCTTTAACGGAGAAGTAACCGGAGCTGTGACGATCGGTGATGCCTTCAATGCCATGATGCAGTGGGTGGATACGTATTACCAGTAGAGGAGAGTGAGATGTTCTCCTTCTACGTGTCTGGAAAAGCAGCCACTGCATCATTCCGTGTCCCCGAGACCCACACATTCCACCAGACGCTTCCACTCCCCCCAAAGAGCACAGTCATCGGAATGATGGGCGCTGCTCTTGGTCTGCCTTTACACGAGGCGCATTCATTTGCCAGTTCAAACGATATTCTTATCGGTGTAAGAGGGTCCCATAAAGGCCTGATGAGAGATCTGTGGAACTACCGGAAAGTAACCGGAAAGGAGAAAAAATACACTCCGGCTGATATCAGGAACCGGAGACATTACAGCATCCTTATCCGCGAGTTTCTCACTGACTGCAATTTCACGTTTGTATTTGGAGCCGAATCGGTTGAGCCCCTGGAGGAGATCCGAAGCGCGATGAAGGAGCCGGTCTACGCACTGACTGCGGGTAACAGCGATGATCTCTTGAAGACGATGAATATTTCACCTGTTCAAGACGTGAAGGCGGAGCCTGTCACAAAATTCGACCATACTATCATCCCGGGGGACGTTTCAACTCAGTGCACCCCGGCAATCGATTTCAGGACCCTGCCCGTGACACAGACAGTAGACACACCCCAGGTATTCC
>JAHDSI010000023.1 GCA_018432765.1 Methanoregulaceae archaeon
AACCGGCTGATTGACCCGACGTCGGGAGAGGTGCTGATAGAAGGCGAGGATATCGTCTCGATGGGTGACGAGGACCTGCAACGGGTCAGGAGGGAGAAACTGGGCATGGTCTTCCAGAGTTTTGCCCTCCTCCCGCACAGGAGCGTGCTCGAAAACGTGGGCTTCGGGCTCGAGATCCGGGGGATCGATGCCGGGGAGAGGGAAAGGAAAGCCCGGTCGGCAATCGAACTCGTGGGCCTCTCCGGTTACGAGCAGAGCATCACGCAGGAACTGTCAGGTGGGATGCAGCAGAGGGTGGGCCTCGCCCGTGCGCTGGCAAGCGATCCCGACATACTGCTCATGGACGAGGCTTTCAGCGCCCTCGACCCCATGATCAGGAGGGACATGCAGGACGAACTCCTGGATATCCAGGACCGGCTCGGGAAAGCGATAATATTCGTGACACACGACCTTGACGAGGCGCTGAAACTCGGTGACCGTATCGCCCTCATGAAGGACGGCAGGATCATCCAGGTGGGGACGGCAGAGGATATCCTGACAAACCCGGAGAACGAGTACGTGGAACGGTTCGTCGCCGACGTGGACATCTCGAAGGTGTTGACCGCCGCAGACGTGATGAAGCATCCCGGACCGACGGTGCACATCAACGACGGCCCCCGGGTCGCACTGCACCTGATGGAGGAGCACGGGCACTCATGCCTCTTCGTGGTCGGCAAAAACCGGAAGCTCGAGGGGGTCGTGACCCTTGATGACGCGATAGCCGCGGTCAAGAACCATGTTCCCATCACCGACATCATGCGGCGTGACCTCCAGGTGGTGACCACGTCAACTCCGGTATCAGAGGTCATCACCCACCTGGCAGGCGTTCCGCACCATCTCCCGGTGATCGACGATTCCGGAAAGATTGCCGGGATCGTGCTTCCAAGCACGGTCATATCGGCACTCGCACGAAAGGAGGGATCAAACGGTGTTGCCTAAACTGCCGCTTGGCGAGGCGGTGGAATGGCTCGTCGACATGATCGAGCTCTACCTGGGATGGCTGCTCGACGGCATCAGCGCAATCCTCGGGTTTCTCGTCGACGGATTCCAGGACCTCCTCCTCGTTGCACCGCCCCTCGTGACGATCCTGGTATTCGGAGTCATCGTATTCCTCGTCACCAGGCGGGACTGGAAGCTTGCGGTTCTCACCATTGCAGGGCTCCTCCTGATCTGGAACCTCGAACTCTGGAAGCTCTCCATGGAGACGCTCGCACTGGTGGTCACCGCCACCATCATCGCGCTTCTGATAGGCCTTCCCGTGGGCATTCTCGCCTCGATGAACGATCACCTGGACAGCATCGTAAAACCGGTACTCGACTTCATGCAGACCATGCCCTCCTTTGTCTACCTTATCCCGGCCGTGATATTCTTCGGGCTCGGGAACGTTCCCGGGATCGTTGCCACCGTCATCTTCGCCATGCCGCCTGCAATCAGGCTTACAAACCTGGGAATACGCCAGATACCAAAGGAGTTGAACGAGGTCGCAGATTCGTTCGGGGCGACGACGATGCAGAAACTCGTAAAAGTCCAGCTGCCGGTGGCGATGCCGACCATCATGGCAGGCGTGAACCAGTGCATCATGCTCGCCCTCTCGATGACCGTCATCGCCGCGATGATCGGTGCCCTTGGTCTTGGATACCAGGTCCTCGTGGGTATCCAGCGGGTCGACATCGGAACAGGATTCGAGGCGGGCCTGGCGATCGTGATCATCGCCATCATCCTTGACCGGATAACCCAGAACCTGACCCGGTCGTCGGCATGAGGCAAATACTTTATAAAATGAGAGACAAAAAAGGGTTGGTCAAACTGGCCCTTCTTCTCAATTTCCCGAATTTTGAAGGTGATTTTAAATGTCTGAAAGAAAACTCACAAAAATATTCATCATGCTGGCAGTCTCCCTTGTCCTCGTCGGCGGACTCGTGGTATGCGGGTGCACGACGACGGAGGATACCGGGGCGGTTGGCCAGCAAAAGGAGATAACCATCGGGTATGTGACCTGGGATTCTGAAATTGCAAGCACCAACGTGCTCAGGCAGGCCTTCGAGCAGGCCGGATATGATGTTGAACTGGTAGCCGTCGACGTCGGCCCGCTCTACCAGGCGCTCGCAAAGGGAGATGTCGACTGCACGGTATCAGCCTGGCTTCCCGGCACCCATAAAACATACATGGATACGTACGGCGGCGATTTCGTCATGGCCGGAAAGAACCTCGAAGGGGCAAAGATCGGTCTCGTTGTACCGGAGTATGTGCCCATCGATTCCATTGAAGATCTGAACGCCGAGAAGGAGAAGTTCGATGGAAAGATCATCGGCATCGAACCCGGGGCCGGGATAATGAGGCTGACCGAGGATGCCATCGAGGCGTATGGTCTCGACTTCACCCTGATCTCGAGCAGCAGCGCAGGCATGGCGGCAGAACTCCGCTCGGCCATCAACGACGGAGACTGGATCGTGGTGACAGGGTGGACTCCGCACTGGAAGTTTGCACGCTGGGACCTCAAGTACCTCGAGGACCCGAAGGGCGTCTATGGCGGCGATGAGTATATCGCCGCACTGGCCCGGACCGGTCTTGAAACCGACAAGCCTGAGGCATACACGATCCTTACCCGTTTCTACTGGACCCCGGAAGACATGGAGTCCGTGATGCTTGCCATCGAAGAGGGAAAATCACCCGAAGTGGCTGCAAAGGAATGGGTTGATGCCAACCAGGACGTCGTGGACGCCTGGATAGCCTGAAAAATCTCTCTTTTTTTCCTC
>JAHDSI010000185.1 GCA_018432765.1 Methanoregulaceae archaeon
TATGGGTTCTGTGAGGACGCCCCGGCGGCGTTTGTGAGTGACTGAACTGGTATGTGGATAACAATTCGATCCAGTCTCCCCACACAAAACAGCGAGGAGGCTAAAATGCAAGGGTTCTTCACGGGCTCGACACGGGTCGGCAACATATCTTTTTGAAGCGCATACTTTTCCCGCTGTTACGATACTTAAATATGGATAATTACATACATATAGTGCTGCAGCAATCTGGGCCTGTGGCTTAGCCAGGATATAGCGCCGGGCTTCTAACCCGGATGTCGGGGGTTCGAATCCCTCCAGGCCCGTCTACCCTGTTTTCAAGAGAAAAAAGTTTTAATTCATTCCACATCTGTGACCAGGAGAACATCTGATACGTCGTGCTGCCTCTGCGCGAGCTTTTTTGCCTTAAAGATGTTCTTTCCTTCCTTGCCTATCGCGATACCGCGGTCCTCGTCACTGACTTCGATATGGGCGACCCTGGAATCGCCTTCCCCGTCAAAATCAACCGCTGTGACCTTGGCCGGCAGGAAACAATTCCTGATAAACTGTTCAGGGTCGGGCGAGTATTCAACCACCTCAATCTTCTTGCCCATCACATCCATGGCCTTCTTGATACTGGATCCCTGACGGCCTATTGCCAGGCCCATCTCTCCGGGGTTTACCACAAAGATCAACCGGTTGTTCCTTTCATCTATCACGCAGTCCCTGCTGCCCGCTCCCGTGAGTCGCTCGAACTGGGATATAAGGCGCATACAGTCTTCTGTCAGTATAACTTCCGGCATGCTCATGCCCTCTTGAGGGAAAGGATGTCTGACTCACCCGCATCCACGACAGCCAGTGCGCTAACCATAAACGGCTTTCCGCATGCCTTGCCCAGCTGGACGCTGGATCCGTCAAAAGTGTAGATAAACAGATCTTCATCGGGGGTAATCGAGTCCCTGAAGTTTTTCGGACAATTTTTTGCAACGACCACAAGCTGGGCCTTGCCTTCATGTATACATTGTTCGGTTTTGTTCTGACCAAGAAGGACATCTCCTGTCTTGATTGCCCTTCGTAGCGAAGTATTAAAATCCATTACAATTCTCCTAGTTCAATGGTTTCGCGATAAGTTTGACATCTCCGGTGCCGAGCTGGATAGGCTGGCCCACAATGACGTTTTCAGTAACACCATTCAATTCATCAACTTCATTTGCCACCGCAGCATCAAGCAGGTGATTGACAGTCACTTCAAATGCCGCACGGGAGAGAACACTCTCCTTTTCCCCGGCAATGCCGTGCCTTCCTATCTGCTTGACCTCTCCCTCCATGCACATCATATCTGCGACGAGCATGATGTGCCGGACATCCACGAGGATACCCTGCTCGGATAGTGTGGAGAGCGCCTCGTAGATGATTGCGTTCCTGGCCGCTTCAATGCCAAGGACCTGAGATATCTCGCTGATGTTGTTGGTGCGGGTACGCGTGGTATCCACTCCTTCAACTTCAAATACATCTTTTAGGTTGGAGCCTTCAGTATAAAGTATATACTCTCCGCTCTCCTTTCTCACTACCACGCGCTCTATGTCGTCAATACCCTGAACGATGACATTGCGGACATGCTCTGCCAGCTGGAAGAGATTCTGGTAGCTCTCCCTGTTCTTGGGCACGAAGATGATCGTCGCATCGGATTCCCCGGTCTCGTGTTCGAAATCCCTGTAATGACGCCGTTCACGGATTTTGCGGGGTGCGATCTCGACGATGTCGGATACAGGTATCTTACGCTTTTCACAGACGGCAACATTGAGGTGCACCACGATCTGCATGTTTTCCATGTCGATGGTTATGTCCCCGAACTCGTGGAGCGGGGCGGCCTCGATCTGCCAGCTTACCTCACGTGCCAGATCCCGGTCACCCGAATATTCGGTCTTGAGGTAAATGGTCATGGTAGGTGTGCTCGGCTCCTTTCTGGCATCCATTATCTCGATAAGACGGGGAAGCCCCAGCGTGACGTTGATCTCGGCAACACCGGCATAGTGGAAGGTCCGCATCGTCATCTGGGTTCCCGGCTCGCCGATGGACTGGGCGGCGATGACTCCCACCGCCTCACAGGCCTCGATACGAGTATTCTGGTATTCGGTTAAAACACGTGCCAGAATCGAATCGAAATTCTCGGCAGAGATATCCTTGCCGGTCAGGTAATTTTTCAGCTGCTCTTTGGTTTTTACAGGGAGTTCAGCGCAATCGATCCTTTCCTCGTATTCGGGAAGCATGATTTTACACCTCCTCCTTGAGAACGCTCTCCACTATTCCTTTCACATCCACTGGATCACCGAAACTGCTCTTCATGGGGTCGGTTCCGTCTTCACCATACCGGAACTGGATGATCCTTCCTCCGGTGGTACGGACCGTCCCGTCATATGCCACCTTGAGATCCTGGAGGGCGTTTATCATACGCCTCTGGAGATATCCACTCTGTGACGTACGGACCGCCGTGTCGACCAGCCCTTCCCTACCTCCGATCGCATGGAAGAAGAACTCGGTGGGATTGAGGCCTCCCTTGTAGCTATGGGTGATAAAGCCGTGGGCATCTGCCCCACGATCGTTTTTCTTGAAATGCGGGAGTGTGCGGTCGTCATATCCTCTCATGATACGCTCTCCTCGCACTGACTGCTGGCCGACACATCCTGCCATCTGGGTAAGGTTCAGCATAGAACCCCTCGCACCGCTCACCGCCATGACGACGGCACTGTTTCCAAGGCCGAGGTGCCTTCCCGCAATCTCTCCGGTCCGGTCCCTGGCTTTTCCAAGTACCTGCATGATCTGCATCTCGAGGGTCTCTTCCGGCGTTCTGCCAGGCATGGGCTCGAGCTGCCCGTCTTCGTATATCCTGATCCTCCTCTGCACATCAAGAAGCGCAGTCTGCAGCACTTCGTCTATCTGGCCGTATTCGGTCTTGCTCAGATCTTCGTCATCAATGCCGAAGGAGAAACCATCCATCATGATCGCACGGATAGAGAGATGGGTAATATCGTCGATGAACCCCGCGGCTCTCTTCATCCCGCACTGCCTGATGATACGGTGCACGATCTGGCCGTCGAATGCCCCGATGGCCTTCTTATCGATGGTTCCGCATTCCAGGATCCCGTCGATGATGCGCACGTAGGCATCTCTCTCGCAGAGATCCTTCTTGCAGGTATCACAGTTCTCGCACGAACTGGCCTTGAATACCATGTTGAGTTCGGGGGGGAGAACCAGCGAGAATATCTGCTTGTTCGACCACATGGAAACACCGTTGTCCTTGAAGCCGGGCTCGGGGAGATTCTCTATGTCGACATGCTTGAGCAGGTAGAGTGCGTCCTCCTTTGTAAACCACCTCACCTGGTTTGTCAGCATGAAGATCCCTGACACGTGATCATGGATACCCCCGATAATCGGTCCGCCGAAGCGTGGCGAGAGGATATTCTCCTCGACACTGACAAGGATTGCCGCTTCAGCCCGGGCTTCCTCTGTCTGCGGGATGTGGAGATTCATCTCGTCTCCATCAAAATCTGCGTTGTATGGGGGGCAGACAGCAGGATTCAGACGGAATGTACGGCCATCCATCACCCGCACCCGGTGCGCCATGATGCTCATCCGGTGCAGGGCCAGCTGCCGGTTGAAGAGAACGATATCGACGTTTCGTAATTGCCTCTCAACAATATATCCCGGCTCGAGCATCTCCGCAACCGTCTCCAGGTTGCCTTCCGCCAGCCGGAGCCTGCGCTTGTCGGGCCTGATGACGTAGTTTGCACCGCAGGGATCATCAAGTGAAGCCCTGACCGGTCCGTTGAGGGTCATCTGTCTCAGTTCCTCGATATTGTAGGGGGTTACATGGACAGGCACAGACATCTCGTTTGCCACGGCCAGCGGGATACCCACCTCGATCACGCTGAGGTTCGGGTCCGGCGAGATGACGGTACGGGCTGAAAAATTCACTCTCTTTCCTGACAGCGAACCCCTGAAACGCCCGTCTTTTCCCTTCAGCCGCTGTGACAGGGTCTTTAAGGGCCTGCCGCTCCGGTGCCTGGCAGGAGGACATCCCGCGACTTCGTTGTCGAGGTAAGTCGTCACGTGATACTGGAGAAGTTCCCAGAGATCTTCGATGATCAGCTGCGGTGCTCCCGCATCCTGGTTCTCCTTGAACCGCTGGTTGATGCGGATGATGTCCACCAGCTTGTGGGTCAGGTCGTCTTCGGATCTCTGCCCGTTCTCAAGGATGATTGACGGGCGCATGGTTACCGGTGGAACGGGGAGAACGGTCAGTATGGTCCATTCCGGTCTTGCGACAGTGGGGTTTATGCCAAGATGCCTGAGATCGTCGTCAGGTATCTTCTCGAGACGGGCGCGGATATCAGCAGGTGTCAGCTTGTGCTCGATCTTTTTCCCATCCTCCACGAGGACCTCGGAGAATGTCGTGGGTTTCTCGAAGTTTATCTTGAGCTGCTGCTCGCCGCAGTGGGGACAGACCCTCTCCTTCTTGATGTCTTTCTCGGAGAGTATGTCTCCCGTCGCTTCCTCCTCAGTGCCGATCACCTTGATAATCTCCTCTGGCGAGAGGAGGAGCCGGCTGCATCCCCGGCAGGTTACCCTGAGGAGTTTCCTGATGAGGCGCGTATAGCCGACGTGGATGACAGGCTTTGCAAGTTCGATGTGACCGAAATGGCCGGGGCATTCGCTGGCCTTCTGGTCACAGGTCTTGCAACGGAGGCCGGGATCGATGACTCCCAGGTTCAGGTCCATCAGTCCCTGCGGGTAGGGGAAACCGTCATCGTCATAGGTATCTGCCCAGATGATCTTCCGAACACTCATCGTCCGTATTTCTTTCGGGGAAAGCAGCCCGAATTCAATTTTTCCTATTCGTTTTGGACTTGCCATACCATTCCCCTCCTACACCACGTCCTCTAATCTCATTCTCGGCGCTATACCCATGCTCTTCATCTCGTCAAGGAGAAGCTTGAACGCATACGACATCTCGACAGGGTAGATGTCGGTTTCGCCACCGCAGGCAAGGCAACGGGTTGTGTTGGCCCGGCGGTCAAGCATCGCCACCATACCGCAATTTGCACAGACGTACTCCTGGACTTTGTCTGATTCGTCGAGGAGCCGCTCTTTCAACGCCATCGCAGCGCCGTGGCCAATCATCACATCGCGCTCCATCTCACCGAAACGAAGCCCTCCTTCCCTTGCACGGCCTTCCGTTGGCTGCCGGGTAAGAACCTGAACCGGCCCTCTCGAACGTGCATGCATCTTTGATGAGACCATGTGGTACAGTTTCTGGTAATAGATCACGCCGACATAGATGTCGGCCTCGAATTTCTTCCCGGTAATCCCGTCATACATAACCTCGCGTCCTGTATGCGAAAACCCGAGTTTCTTGAGGGCACCCCGAAGGTCCGCCTCGATCTCCCCTGAGAATGCGGTTCCGTTGATGCGCCTGCCTTCGAGGGATCCGACCTTTCCGCCAATCATCTCCAGCATGTGGCCGATGGTCATACGGCTCGGGATGGCATGCGGGTTTATCACGAGGTCGGGGGCTATCCCGGCCTCTGAGAAAGGCATGTCTTCCTGGGCAGATATGAGTCCGATTACCCCTTTCTGACCATGGCGTGATGCAAACTTGTCCCCGACTTCCGGAATACGCAGGTCCCGGGTCCTGACCTTCACCAGCCGGGAGCTGTTCTCGCCCTCGGTTACGATCACCGTGTCGACGATACCATGTTCATTGCTACGCATGGTTACTGAAGTGTCACGTCGTTTCTCGACCGTGATGAGATCGCTTGTCGGTTCTTCGAGGAACCTTGGCGGCGAGGTCTTGCCGATCAGGACATCCTTCTCATTAACAACCGTTTCCGGATTGATAACCCCGTCTTCATCCAGGTTCTTGTAGCTCTCGGCACCATGGGCACCGGTCACCTCTTCGTCAGGCACCTCGATGCGGTCCACCTGACCACCCGGATATCGCCTCTCTTCGCCTTCATATGTCCTGAAGAAATGTGAACGCCCAAGACCCCTCTCTATCGAGGCCTTGTTGAAGATGAGAGCATCCTCGATATTGTACCCTTCGTAACTCAGGATGGCAACGACATAATTCTGGCCCGCCGGGCGGTCATCAGATCCAATGAGGTTCGATGTCTGGGTGTGCACAAGCGGCCTCTGTGCATAATGGAGGAGGTGTCCACGGGTATCCGGTCGCAGTTTCATATTCGAAGCCGCAAAACCCAGCGCCTGCTTGACCATTCCTGCACCCATCGTGACCCTGGGGCTGGCGTTGTGTTCAGGGAAGGGGACATGGGCGGCTCCGATACCAAGGATGAGGGATGCATCGATCTCCAGGTGGGTATGGTCCGGTGTCACGTCCTGGGTATGGATGGCAATAAAGAGATCTTCTTCCTCCTCGGCGTCGATTAACTCAACAAGACCTTTCTGGATGAAATAGTCAAAATCTATCTCTTTATTTCTGAGTTTCTGCAACTCGTCTTCGGTGATGAGGGGTCTTCCGTTCTGAATTACGATCAGGGGCCTCCTGGCCCTGCCCCGATCGGTGTGGATGATGACGTCGTTATTAAACTCCTTGTGCGAGACATTGACCTCGGTCGATAAGGCACCCTGCCTTCTCATATTCCTTATCTGCGACACGACCGCCTTCGGATCGTCCACGAGGCCAATCAATGCACCGTCCACGAATACTCTTGCCTTCTTCATTCAGATATCCCCCTTGATGTGCTCTACACCCAGGTTATAGAGCATTCGTACAACTTCTTCCTCGTCCGGAACACCACGGCTTATCTCGACCATCTGGGCGAAATTTTTCACCAGCCCACAGTTTGGCCCCTCAGGGGTTTCGCTCGGGCATATCCGGCCCCACTGTGTCGGGTGGAGATCACGTGCCTCGAAATGGGGCTGTGATCTGGACAGGGGAGAGATCACCCTCCTCAGGTGAGAGAGAACACTCATGTGATCCACCCTGTCCAGGAGCTGCGACACCCCGGTCCTCCCGCCTACCCAGTTTCCTGTTGCCAGGGGGTGCAGGAGCCTTTCCGTGAGAACATCGGCTCTCACCGCTGTTCCAATGGACAGGTCCCGATGACGCATGCTTGCCCGTTCGAGCTGGTACTTGATATCCCGGGTCAGACGGTTCAGGGAGATCCTGAAGAGATCCTCCATCAGGTCACCGGCAAGTTTCAATCTCTTGTTCGAGTAATGGTCCTTGTCGTCGATCCGTCGCTTGTTCAACACGAGATCGAAACACGCTTCGGCCATCCGGCCCAGGAAATGCGCCTTGGCAAGTCTTACTCCTTCTACGGCCTCCCGGTATCCCTCGTCTCCTTCTTTCAAACCCAGTGGCATCAGGTAATTGAGGTGCGGCAGGAGATAGTTGTCAAGGACAAATTCCGCCCTCTTCCGCTGGTAGTCGCGGGTCTGGTTGGGTGCAAGTTTCTTGCCAACATACATGATTCCTGCATCCAGGCTGTCACAATCACTCTCCTCCAGGTTCTGCATCATGTACGTGAGGATGTCCTCGTCAGTTGATACGGCGTTTACCACGTCATGATCACTGACCATGCCGAGAGCACGCATCAGGTCGACGAACTTCAGGTGCCCTGCAACTGACGGGAACGAGACCTCGAGAAGGTTCTTCCGGTTCCTTTCGACAACAACGAGAGCACGGTAGCCTCGATACTGGGAGAATACCTTTGCGACATAAATTCTCTCGTTATACCGCTCGGTATACTCTGTCATGATCTTGTTCGAGGCCAGATCTTCAAGGGTCATCAAAACCCTCTCCGTTCCGTTCACGATGAAGTACCCTCCAGGATCAAGGGGATCCTCACCGTGGATGACCCTCTCGTCATCGCTCATCCCGTACAGGTTGCATGGTACCGATCCCACCATGATCGGCAGTTGCCCGATTGTCGTGACAACGGGTTCCTGCCTGTCATCCCCCTGGGCAAGGGTCAGTTCAAGGTGGATGGGTGCTGCGTATGTGAGATTGCGAAGCCGTGCTTCACTCGGAAAAAGGTCACCCTGGGATCCGTCCGCCTCTCTGACGAGAGGCTTTTTCACTTCTATCGTGCCCAGTTCCACCCATACGGGTTCGTTGCTCTTGCCACGTATCTCAATGTCAGTCTCGATGACCCTTTGCTCGTTTACGACTTTTTGAAGATTATGCAGTATGAAATTGTTGAAGGAGTCAAGTTGGTGGCGGGCAACATGCTCCCGTGAAAAATATGCCTTGGATAATACACTTCTGTCTATCAGATCAATCAGCCCCGATTTTTATTTCTTCGGTCGCTTGATTACGAGCCGATACGATTCGGCCCTGCCGGCTGTATGACTGGTGCGGATGATCCGGATCACGTCGCCGATCTTGGCTCCGATAACTTTTACCGCCGGATCATCATGATACATTTTTGGTAATTGCTCGCTTGTTATTGAATACGAGGAGAACAGCTGGCTTACTTCCTCCTCGCTCATAATTTTATGATCAGGGACCATGATATGGTCCAGTACGTTCAATTGATTGCTCACCCCAAAACCCCCTTTTGCAGCAGAATTTTAATCTCCAGATCCATCACCGCGAAAAATCCACTGGTCGAAGCCGTGGAAGCGGGCCCGGAGGGATTTGAACCCCCGGCCACCTGGTTAAAAGCCAGGCGCTCTACCTAACTGAGCTACGAGCCCACCATAAAGTACGACGCAGCATTATTACAATGCACGAAAAGTATATAAATTTACTTATGATATATCTGACTTCCTATTTTATTTTCCATCGCGCACGGATGACGATGATATTCCACGCCCTTCAGCTGTCGTGAATGTGGCTTTCGAACCCAAGTTTTATGAGTATTTCCCTACCATTAGATTGGTTTTTTTGTCCCGTCGCATACTTCTCGAGCAGACTCTCAATCGCATCAAGGAGCAGTCGTGTGTTGATAGGCTTGGCGATGATTGCGTCTACTTCGAGCGTTTTGTCTTTCATCTCCTCTTCGAGTCTTTTCCGTGCAGAAAAGATGATTACCGGTATCCGCTGGGAGACAAAATTCTCCCGTATCTTTGCGAGCGTCTCCCAGCCATTCATGGGTTCCATGGATATATCAAGAAGTATCAGGTCAGGCAAAAGGGCTTCGAGTCTCCGTAAAGCCTCATCTCCACTATGTGCAGTGACGGTATTGTAGCCTTTCTTCTTGAGTATCGCGACAAGACCATCCACTATATAGGTGTTATCATCGACGACCAGAATGGTACTGACCATGGGGGTTCACCGGGGGGCTGGTATAGTGATTACGAATTTCCAGAAGATATGTTTTGGGGTATAACCAGGAAATGTGACAAGCCTGACAGGTAAAACCAGATCTGTGTCCCACCAGGACTTGCTTGGGATGTTACTGTTCCTTCTCGATTCTATAATCTTTTATTTACCAAGAAATAGATAAAGTCTATAAGAATATGGCAGATCTCGTCTCCTGGCTGAAAAAAAATGTTTCGTCTTTTCAGCCCACAAAAACAATAGCGCTACGCGCCACGAGGCACATGAACAGAGTTGAACAGAAAAAACTTTTTTCTGATGAACTTGAACACATGAGAACTGCCGAAGGCCGCTGGTTCGAGCATATCATATACGAGATGTTCGTCGAGATGTCGGAGCATACCGATAATATCAGGTACCTTGCTCGGAAGGGAGCCGATGCCCCGAGGGGTGGAAGAAAGATGCACCTCGGCCAGAACGGCTTTTTTTATTCCCGGTGCGGGGATATTACCATCAGGGGCAACGGCCAGGATCTTGCGGAGTTCGACCTGCTGCTCGTGGATGGAGATGACCGGGTTGTCTTTGGCGAAGTGATAACGTCTGCGTCAGATATCAAGGAATTCGAACAGGAGATTGATTACAAAAAACGGCTTTTGGGATATCTCTTTGACCAGCAGGAGGTCCCCTTCCTGCTCATATCCTCGTTTGATATCACCAATTACAAAGCAGGACGAAAGATCCTGAAATGCCGATCAAACCTCAACATCCAGACGCGGTCGTGTGAAGAGATCAAGAAAGGTATCCGGATGCAACAGCAAAGAGTGGGAAACAGTCGCTACAACCAGCAGAAAAAACTGGTAAAGGCCACAGAAATTCCAATCGCCCGTTCTTTCGACTACGGGAGATACCATGAATCAGAGAAGGTACGCGTCTTTGAAGGCGTCACCAATCATCACAACCCCCGCGAGGACACAGTCGAAGATGACACCTCGCTTCTCGTGAAGAAGATCCTGTATGGTGCACTCTATCCGTCGGCAGTCCGATCGCTCTGCAGGGATCATGAGATCGCCATTAAAGGCAAAAGGATAGAATATACCGATATCATGAACCAGTATTCCAAAGTCATCCTGGCGACGGATCTGCCGGGTTATGACCCACTCCTCTACCTGCGGTCGAAAAGAAAGAAGGAATACCTGAAGATGGTCCAGGATAAATCAGGGAATTTCAAATTTGAACGCAATACACCCTCAAAAGTTGGTTTTTTTCTCTGGCTCGAGTCACTCTCCCCAAGCCTTGGTGCGAGGATCTCGGACAGGATACTGGATACGTTCTCTCCGTAAAAGA
>JAHDSI010000222.1 GCA_018432765.1 Methanoregulaceae archaeon
CCGGTCGATGAACTGGCCCTTCTCCTGGCTTTGTGCCAGCGTCAGGATCTTCGCGGACCGGATCCTGAAGATGTCATGGAGCGTCTCCCTGATGCTGCTAACCCGTTCGATCAGGATTCGTGCGTTTTCGGAGAAGGGGTCGTCGTTCTCGTAGACCTCTTTCGAGAGCTTCTCGATCCCGTCTCTCGTGGAGAGATAGAGGTCGTGGGGAACCTGGACCAGGCGTCCTGTCTCCCGTTCCGACAGGAGGATGCTCCGGAGCTCGTCAAGATGCACCGGATCCGCCTCCTGCAATCTCGGCCATCCCCCTGCAGCAGAGGAACACGGCCAGCGCTTCCGGAACGGTCTGCACCCCTGCTTCCAGCGAATGTTGCTCTCCGAGCATCGTCATTGATGCTCCCCGCTCCATCTCCACACGAACGTCCCTGGTGCCGAAGACCACGGCGTCGACGAGTGGATCGAAATCACCGAGTTCTGCGGGGGTCAGGGGCGTGACACGGAAGCCGCTTCCCCCGTGGAGCGAGCCCGGGAGGCGTATGAGCCTTTTTATGTCGGTGGTGACCGGTTCATCGGCAAGAGCCGCACGTTCCCGTAGCCGCTCCGAAAAACCGCTCCCGCTCTCCTCTGCCAGGGCAGATATGACCCTGCCGACGACGCGGTCCCTCAGGTTGACATGTCCGGGATCGGTCCGGAGCCGCCGGACAAGTTCCGGTACGCGTTTCATGAACTCCTCTGCGGTCACCTTCCCCACACCTTCCATCACCGAGAGCCGGGAGACGGCTTCACCCTCTTCTGCCTCCTCCAGCCATACCAGGTATTCGAGGAGTGATGATATATAGCGGTGGTGCCATCCGCGGGGCGAATGTGATCGGATCGAGAGCATGATACCGGGATCGATCCCGGTACCGCAGACATAGTCGATCAGTTCCCGTCGTTCAGGGCTGCCGTACCCTCTCACCGCGATCTCCCGGATGTGGATATGGTATCCCCTCCCGCCCGAGAAGACGATGTCCATCTCTCCGCGGGAGAAGCCCAGTTCGTCGGTGAGCATATCGATCAGTTTTTCAGCTTCATCCTTCACCCTGGCGAGCATGACATCATACGGCCCCCGCATGATATGGTCCGCATCGAGGTCGAAGATGAGATCCGCACCGAGCCATCCCTTCTCGCCCATCGTGGGAGCCTGCGGATCAGAGTAGTAGGCGGTCGAGTAGTACGCGTGGGCAGGGACCATGGCCCGCAGGTATGCGAAGAGTTCATCGGTCGAAGAGAACCCGATGTGGCGCCTCATCCTGATCTCGGGATAGTCCGGCTCGAAGAAGATGAACCCCCATTCGCGCTGCCCGACCGATGGCGGGGCAGAGAGATAGGCGTCCCTGTAGTAGTCGGTAAATCTCTGCTTGAGGAACTCAAGGGTCGCTCTCTTCATGCGAGATCCTTGATCATGTATGGTCCCCGCCGTTCATATCCATGTCTCCGGTAGTAGGGGCGGACACCGATCCCGCTCATCACGGCGATCGTCCCATACCCCCCGGCGCACGCGGTCTCCTCTGCAGCAGAGAGGAGATCACCCCCGTATTTCCTGTGCTGGCGCTGCTCGGGACCGGGTGACGCCCCGATCGGAACGATGCTCCCATAGACATGGAGCTCCCGCAGGAGCGCTGCGCCTTCCAGCTCTTTCCTGTACCGCTCGCCGCCCGTCCTGAGGCGCACGAAGCCTATCAGGGCGTTACCGGAGACCGCGGATATGAAATGCTCCCTGCCGCCCACGCACTCGTACTCGAGGACCGACGTCCGGAACTCTCCGGACGGGGCGCGGCGCCCGATCTCCCGGCAGCGGATGCACCGGCACTCGCCGCCCTGTTCGTGAAGGCGCTGCTGGCAGAGCTGCCGGAAGTTGCTGTGGCGTGACCCGGCGACGATCAGCTTTGCCGGTATGTCGCGCTGGATCCGTTGCAGTCTCACGTACTCCGGGATGATGGACTTTGCGTAGGCGACGAGGTCGATCATGTCGTCCTCTTCATAGGGGGCGAAGCGCCCGTCGAGGAAGAGCTGCTCGATCTCTGATCCCGGGGTCACCAGGGTGGGGTAGATCTTCAGGAAATCGGGCCTGAAGGACGGATTTTTGAAGAGCTCCTCGAACATCCACCGGTCACGTCCTGTCGTGCTCCCCGGCATGTTCGGCATCATGTGGAACCCCACCTTGAGCCCTGCATCCCGAAGGAGGCGGTTCGCCTCCACGGCGTCGCCCACCTCGCACCCTCTCCGGTTGAAGGCGAGTATCGCGTCGTCGAGGTGCTGGACGCCGAGCTCGACCTTGGTCACCCCGAGGTCGAGCATGCGGTGGATATGCTCCTCCCTGCACCAGTCGGGGCGTGTCTCGAAGGTCGTCGCGACGCACCGGACAGGCGAGAACTCGTTTCCATGGAATATGGCCTCGCGGTCCGTCCCCTGGGTCGCGGGCACGCCCCTGTACTCGTTCATGGCCCTGATACACTCGGTGACGAAGCATTCCTGGTACTCTGGCGGCCTCGCGGTCATGGTCCCGCCCATCACGATCAGCTCCACCTTGTCGACGTGGTGGCCGAGGATCTCGAACTGCTCGAGCCGTGCCTTCACCTGGTCGTACGGGTCGTACGCGTGCTGGCGTGCCCGGAGGGCTGCCGGCTCCTCGCCCGTGTAGCTCTGGGGCGACTGGAATGGATGCTCCGGCCCCCCCGGGCAGGGAAGGCATTTTCCGTGCGGGCACGGGAAGGGCGATGTCATGACCGCAACGGGCGCCACACCCGAGAGCGTCCGTGTCGGCTTTACCAGGAGAAGTCGTCGGAGCTTCTCCCGTTCACCCGGTTCTGCGCACGCCAGGAGTGCCGAGTTCTTCGGGACCGACGAGAGACCGAGGCGTTTGCATGCCTCGATCTTGACGCGGTTTACCTCGTCGGGTCCGGGGTCTTTCGAGAAGAGAAATGAGATGATCTCTCGATACAGGGACAGATCACTCATATAATGTTTTAGTGTTCGGCCGCGACCTTTTCAGATGCCCGCTCATTCGTGTATTTCACCGGTATCGGGCTCTGGCTCCGGATCGATGTGACGATCTCGTCGCCGAGTGCAAGGATCGCATCCTTGTGGCACTTCTTGTTTTTGTGGATATGAACAGGAGAGATTTTAAGCGAATTATAACGTTTTGCGGGAATTTCATCCCCGGTGATGCCTTCGTAGTATTTTTTGACATGTATCATTAACATGTGTAAATGCAGTAATTCCTCCTTTTGCACACTATCACCTTTCTCCAAATGACTACTTTTTTCGCAACCAGATATACTTTATTGGTGATCTTTATATCGGACTTTGTGCACACCGCAGGCGCACTGGTTGGGCTGGCAATTGGCGATGCGTTGGGTGCGCCCCTCGAGGGGTCACCGCCTCCGTCCAGACCGCTCGCTGACATGGTTTCCGGGGGACGATTCAGACGTCTTTCCGGCGAGATCACGGACGATACGCTGCAGGCACTGGCAATTGCCGATTCTCTTGCAGACCTTCGGGGGTTCTTCCCGTATGATATTCTTCGCCGGCTTATTAACGACTATCGGCAAAATCCCCACATGTACGGACCGACCTCGGGTGCGGTCTTTGACCGTATCCTGGCCGGGCAGGACCCCCTGTCGGCCTCGCGAGCCGTGTACCTGGCCGCGGGGTCACGGTCCAACGGCAGTGTGATGAGGGGGCCGCCGCTCGGCGTCTTCTATTCCGGTCCCGAGCTGGAGGTCTACAGCATCGCGTGCTCGAGGCTGACCCATTACAATCCCGTCGCCGGGGCGTGCTCGGCCTGGATAAACCGGATGGTAAGCGACCTCTGCCGGGGCCGGGAGCCCGAAGAGGCTCATCTCCGGGCAGCCGCACGGTGTCGCGAGAGGAAGGTACTTGTGATCCTGGAGTCGTACGACCACCATGCCCCCGTCGCCGGACTCGATGCGCTGGAGGCGACCCATGCCGCACTATCCTGTTTCATGGACAGCGGGAGTTTTTCCGGGGCGGTCGTCACCGCAGTCAACATGGGAGGCGATTCGGATACGGTGGGGGCGATCGCAGGGTCACTTGCGGGTGCGTACTACGGCCTCCACTCTATCCCTGCCCGATGGATGGCAGGCCTCCGTCCGCTCCCACGGGTGATGGAGACGGCCGTCCGGCTCTGGACTGCAGCGGTTCGATGAACGAAAAAAGTGTGCCTACACCGGCATGAGCTCGACGAGCTGGAGGTTTCTCCCTTTCTCGCAGATGTCGGGTGCGTTTCCGATCACGTCCATCACCACGTACTTCTCCCCCTCGATGATACCTTCGGGATGGCACAGGTCGTAGTTCGTGCAGTTCTCCCGGCTGCATGCGAATTCAAAGAGGATCTTCGTGTTCCGGATGGCCATGTCGGCACTGATCAGGGCAGGTATGGGTGACTCCACCACTTCCACGGTCTGCGCCCCGTTGAGGTGGACGGAGCACGCATGCCTTGTCGGGCGGATCCCGACGACACGGTATTTTTTCCCCACTTTCAGGTTGTTGCAGGCCTTCTTCACCGGGCAGGACTCGCAGTCCGGGGTCATGCCCTCGTACACGAACTCAAGACCCGTCTGTGCAAGTTCGGTCCCGATCAGTGTCACCTTGGATTTGAGTTCTGCCATGGCGAGTTCACTCCTCGTACAGCATCCGCACGAGCCCGGTTGCGGACTCGCGGGAAAGCCCCATATCAAGAATGGTAAAACGTTCGGGACGAATAGTCTTTGCCATCATGAGCGCCTCCACGGCGGTATCGTCGTCGATGCCAAGCTCTTTCGGTGTCGTTGGTGCGCCGATAGAGGCCAGCGCGTCCCGAATCTCCCTCCAGTCCCCGCCATGCAGGTACATGCAGATGATGGTCCCGATCCCGCACGCCTCCCCGTGCATGGCCTTCCCCGGCGCGAGCCGCTCCAGTGCGTGCCCGAACTTGTGCTCACCCCCGGACGCGGGTCGCGACGAGCCGGCGATGCTCATGGCGACGCCCGATGAGACAAGCGCTTTTATCACAAACCAGGCGCTCTCCTCGTTGTGCGGCCTGATGGTCCGTGCATTCTTCATCAGCAGTTCGGCGGTCATCTTCGAGAGCGCCAGCGCATACTCGCTGACCGGTTCGGCCTTGAGCCGGTTGGAGAGTTCCCAGTCCAGGACGGCCGTGTAATTGGAGATGATGTCGGCGCATCCCGATGCCATCGACCGGTGGGGTGCGGAGGCGATGATTCCGGTATCGGCCACGATCGCGATCGGCGGGTGCGCCTGGAGGGAGGCGTGCCCGCTCTCCATCGGGACGGAAGCCCTGGATGATGCGATGCCGTCGTGCGATGCGGCGGTGGGGACGCTGATGAACTGTCGGTCCAGGTTGTAGGAGACGATCTTGGCGGTATCGATCACCCGTCCGCCTCCGACGCCGAGCAGGAAGTCCACGTCCCCTGCGGCCTCTTCAGCCTGGCGGATGACGTCCATGCTGATGGAGTCGGCGACGAACGAACGGACACGGTGATCCTTCTCCATCCCGGCGATCACCTGTCGTCCGGCCATCTCCATGGTATGCGAACCGGAGACGATCATGACGGAGCTCCCCAGGCGGAGATCCGTGCAGACGGCCGGCAATTGCGAGAGCACGCCGTGGCCGATCACGACGTCCCGGGGGAACTGCATCCAGCGGGATCTGTCGAATACCTTCCTTTTGAGTACTTTATTACCGTCTGCGCCCATTTATATCAGGAATGGTATTGGAATTCATATACAAATACTACATCGATCCGATACGCTACGGCCAGCCCTACAATGTCGTGGATACGACAACATACGCTCTGGTTCTCCTCGTAGCAATATATATCCTTTACCGGTGGTTCTCCCGATCGAAGACGATTGCAATCGACGGCCGGTTCGTGCTGGCGACGCTTCCGTATGTCGTCCTCGGGGGCCTGCTGCGGGTGGTGCAGGATACGGGGATGATCACCTCTGGTCTCCAGTACCTGCTGATAACCCCGCTCATCTACTTCCTGCTCTTCTTCTTTACCGCAGGGGTGCTGGTGGTCGCCTCGTCGATCCAGAAGGCAGGCATGATCAGGGATTACATCCCCGTCTACTCGGTAACCGGGATAGTCGCAGCCCTGGTTGCTGCCGGCGTGCTGGTCTCGTTCGGAATCGGAAATACCGTCGTGGATGCCGGGGTAGTGGCGTTCATCATCGGTCTTGGACTGCTCACCACGGCGCTTGTCTACGCGGCCATGCG
>JAHDSI010000037.1 GCA_018432765.1 Methanoregulaceae archaeon
CCGTACTCTCCGATCGTTTTGTATGACGCCCCGCTCACCTGGGCGCTCTTGATCGCAACCATCCTCGCAGCACCGAATACCTTCCCCAGTGCGACGAGGATCTCCATCATCTTCTGCTTTGTTGTGCCGGACTCTCCATCCAGTATCTTCTCTTCATCCCGGTCGAGGTACACCGGCACTCACCACCCGGCCCGGATAAATTCGTCTTCCCTGCCGAGGACCATCGTCGCGTCCACTCCCACCTTGACATTGGTCCCGTCCTCCAGGCGGCACGGGTCAAGCGACGAACCCCGTGCACCGGTGATGATCATGATGTCCTGATCGCCCCGCACCCTCGTCGCTATGGCGTACTCCACGTCCCGGAGGTCTGCAGGATCGATATCCTCGTCGACCACCACAACGTGTTTCAATGACGTGTGGGTGGCGAACGCGGCCATTATCGCATTTTTGGCGTCACCCTGGGTATGTTTCCGGACCTGGAGAACCGCGTGGAGATAGCCGCATCCGCCATTGGTGAGAACGACGTTTTTGACTTCCGTCACCACTGCAACCGCCCGGAATATGGAGGGCTCGTACGGGGCGCCCATGAGCACCTTGTGCTCGTTGCCTCCAGGCAGGATGCCGTGGTAGATGAAATCCTTCTTCAGGTGCATCCCGGTGAATTCGATGACGGGCTGCTGTCTCACCCGGTCATAGGTTCCCGTGATATCGACAAACGGGCCCTCGTCGGTCACTCCCGTCCCGATGTATCCTTCGAGGACGATCTCGGCATCCGGGACCTCCACGCCGTTTCTGCAACTCCGGACCCTGATCTCTCCTCCGAGGAGTTCCGCGGCATAGATAAGTTCCTTTCCTTTCGGGACCCGTGTGCAACTGGCAAACGTGACTGCCGGGTGCACCCCAATCACCACGGCGACCGGGAGACGCTCTCCTGCTTCCAGTGCCTTCTGGTGAAGGGCATAGGTATGCCTCCCCTCCACCAGGCGTGCGACCACACTCTTCTCGTCATGGACAAGCATCCGGTGGATTGAGGCATTGGTAACCCCGTCATACGAGGAGAAGACTATCCCCGATGTGATGTACCTCCCTGCATCGAGGGGGAAATGGTGCATCACCGGGATGCGCCGAAGATCAACTTCTGAAAAGGAGAGCGTGCCGTCGTCGATTACCTCCCCGTTATATGATGCAAGAGAGAGCTTCTGCACGGTTTCGCTCTCCGGGATCGACAGGGCAAGTGACAGCGATCTCCTGGTGGCAGTCACGTTCATGACCGCCCGCTCTCCACGAAGATCATGGAAATACAGCAGCTTGTCGGTTGCCGCTGCCATCTTCGGGGCCTGGTATTCCTCTGTTACCGGTTCCGTAACATCGATGACTTCATCCGCATCCCGCATCACCCTGATAAAATCCCTCAGGTCGGCTTCTCCTGAACTCTTCCTCATACCAAACGATCTCCCCTGTTGTCCCTCTGGCTGGAGAAGAGATTTCACATACACTCTATTAAAGGATGAAGATGGCTCGCACCGGCCTGCATGCTTCCCGATGCGGAAAAAATAAGAACAGGACCGGGAATATGGTCCCCCTTTTCAGCTGCGCGGCGGGGAGTAAAACCGGAACCGGAACTGGCTCTCCTCCAGTTCTCTCGCAGTCGCGGGATCGATCTCTCTCCGGATCGCCTTTACAATAGTATTCATGATATTGAGCTGCTTGAGCACATCGTACCCGCCTTCGGGAGTCTCGTTTAAGAAATCCAGGAGTGCATTCACATTCTTCAGCACCTCCTTTCCTGCCACGAGGTTCATGCGGTTCAGCGTGTATGCAAGGTGTTTCTTTGCCCTTTCGGCCTTGTACGCATCCGTTCCGGCGATATTGAGTTCGGTTATCGCATGGAAGAGCTCTTCGTACATCTTCAGCTTGTGCCGGTCCCGGACCATCCTCAACTCTCTCGATTCAGAATAGAGATATGCAGCACAGGTGGCGCAGACCACGACAATGACCCCAAGCGTGACGACAACCCAGTATTCTAACAATTTACCCCCTCAACTCTTGAATTTTCTTTGATCGTTCTTAAATGTTATTTTTTATATCGGGAGCAAAACATCGGATATCGTGCCGGGGGCCTGGCGTTCCTCCTCAAAAACGTAACTTCTCCTGGGTGGTCAGTGGCCTGATGTGGAGTATCTCCTGGGCTGCAGAAGCAACTTTCTTCCTGTATTCGGGACGGGTATACACCCCGAGCCGCCATTGTGCCCACCGTGTCTCGTTTAAGGTATTGACAAGCGGGGAGAGCTCGTTTAACCCCAGCAGCCGGTTCCTGTTCTTCACCTGGACATGAATAGACATGCTCTTCGGGAAGGGCGGGATGTCGACGAGGACATCGTGGGGTTCGCAGCCTGCTTCGTCCGCAATCAACCCGGCCACCTGGCGTTTCTTCACGATATCTCCAAATCTTTCGAGCCGGGGGATGCTGACCTGGTCCCTGCCGACGTAGAGTGCCCGCTTAAACATCTCTCTCCGGTAAAGCATCGCAGAGACGTCTCTTGCCACGTCGGACGGAGAGTGCAGGAGTGCCTGCATGCATGCCGCATCGTCCATCCTGCACATCTCCTCGATCAACCCGCCAGGGTCGTCTCCCCCGTGCATGAGCACCGCAAGAGAGAACATCATCTCGGCAATCCTGCTGACATGGTGAAAATAGACGGCCGGCCTCATCAGGGTCCGTGCAATGAGAAGGGACTCTGCGGCGTTGATACCGCTCTCGTGCAGAACGATTGTGCCATCTGCGACCAGGCTGTTCCTGATGAGCCGGTGTGCGTCGACCGTTCCGTACGGTGCGCCTGTATAGTGTGCATCCCGCAGGAGGTAGTCCATGCGGTCGACGTCGAGTTCCCCGTGAATGATCCCGGCGAGCCGGTGCCTCCCCTCGATGATCTCTGATACCTCCCTGGTACTGATCGCCTCCTCCTCGAGGATCAGAGCGATATCCTGCTCTTTTAGGAGACTCCTGACGTGGTGATGGCTCCGTCCCGAAAATTCCTGGAGGAGGGGCTCGATTGCGTGGGAGAACGGACCATGCCCGATGTCATGGAGCAGTGCTGACGCAAGGACGAGGCGATGGTCTTCAGGCGAAAGGCCGAGCTGCCGGGACATGACATCTGCAAGGTACATGGTACCGAGTGAATGCTCGAACCTCGAATGATTCGCTCCCGGGTACACCAGGTACGAGAAGCCGAGTTGCTTGATATGCCGGAGCCGCTGCATGGGGGGTGAGTCGAGGATATTCACCGCAAAATCGGGCACTTCCACGTATCCATGCACCGGATCCTTGATTATCTTCATGGCGACGATTAAGATTCTTTTAATAGACCTGATAAAAGTATTCTAGTGATGATAACATTCCTTTCCGGAGGAACCGGGACTCCGAAGCTTGTACAGGGAATGAGAAGCATCGTTCCCGATGAGGAGATCAGCGTCGTCGTCAATACCGGCGAAGATATCTGGATGAGCGGGAATCATATCTCTCCTGATATCGACACGGTCATCTACCTCTTCTCGGGCCGTCTCAATACCGCTACCTGGTGGGGCATAGACAATGACAGTTTCCACACCCACGAAGAACTGGCCAGGCTCGGGGTGGATGAATATATCGCGATCGGCGATCGGGACAGGGCATTCCAGATAGCCCGCGGAGAACTGCTGCGCCAGGGAGCCACCCTCACGGAGGCGACACGGACCCTCTCTTCGTCCCTTGGCATACAGGCCCGGATTTTGCCGATGTCTGACGAGGAGACGACCACCCTGATCCGTTCAGGAGACCAGGTCATGCACTTCCAGGAGTTCTGGATAAAGAACCGGGGGAAGCTCTTCGCAGATGCAGTGAGCCGTTCGGCATCCGCCCACGCCACACCACAGGTTCTTGAGGCCATATCAAATGCAGATGCCGTCATCCTCGGCCCGAGCAATCCTGTCACGAGTATCCTTCCCATCCTTGAATGCGAGGGAATAGTAGAGGAACTGCGAAGGGTTCCTGTTCTTGCAGTGAGCCCCTTCATAGGCGACGCCCCCATAAGCGGGCCGGCCGGAATTCTGATGAGAGCCATCGGACACCGGCCGGATTCATCCTCGACATGGGATTTGTACAAAGGATTTGCCGATATCTTCGTGCAGGACATCCGTGACCCTGCGGACGTGCCCGGGAGTGTCCGCCTCGACACGCTCATGACAGATCCAGAAAAGAGTAAGACCCTTGCCGGAGCTATACTCGATCTGACCCGGGTCTCCATCGGGCGGAGATGAGCGCTGATGTGGTGCCAGGCAGGAGATAATCCGTCAAAAAACGAGGGATCATTCCCATTCCTCCATGGAATGCGATTGGCGCGGCCGGCGGCGATATTTATTTTTAGAATCTGTGACAGATATTCGTATCAGTTGTGGGCAGAATGGGTGTAATCAGATCATTAAAAGATGTTCTTGCCGGTGAGAGAGGAGACAGTACAGACGAGATACCGGAAGGTACACATATATCGAATGCTTTGAAAGCCCTCTCGTACGGGGACGTCGAAGACCGGTGGAATGCGATCAGGGCGATCGGCGAACTCGGTGAACCATTCATCGAGCCGCTTGTCCGGGCTCTCTCCGACGAACACTGGATCGTCAGGAGAGGGGCAGCGGACGCACTTGCACGGATCGGATATCCCGCTGTTCCGTCGCTTTTAAAGATGCTCGAGAACGTCGAAGAGGATGTAAGGCGGGAGACTGAACGTGCCCTCGTGCTCATAGGTGAACCTGCCGTAAAGCCACTGCTGGACGCACTCATACACGAGAACGCCCAGGTGAGACAGAGATCTGTCCAGACGCTGGGGGTCATGCAGCCCCCCGAGGCACTTCCTGCCATGATCTCCGCATTAAAGGACAGCGATCCGCTGGTCAGGCAGGAGGCCGCACTCTCCCTTTCCGGGTATGCTGATCCAGCATCGGTCGAACCGCTCATTGAACTGTTGAAAGACGAGCACGGGTACGTACGGATGGCTGCCGTGGAGACCCTCTGTATCATCGGCGAAGACTCGATAGATCCCCTGATCCATGCACTGGGGGAAGGAGACGAACAGTTGCGCCAGAGAGCCTCGTATGCACTCGTGGCAGTCGGACCGCCTGCCGTCGACCGCCTGATCGAATCGATGCAGAACGAAAACCCTTCGGTTGTCCGATCCTGTGCATGGATCCTCGGCCGGATCGGGGATACGAAGGCGATACCGCCCCTGGTTGAGTCAATGGGGCATCCTGAACGGAATGTGAGGAGAGAGGCCTGTGATTCACTTGCCGGAATGGGGGATGCCGCCGTTCTGCCGCTCGCCAGATCATTCCGTGACGGGGAGGTGCCAGTCAGGCACTGCGCCATGGAAGCCCTCTGGATGATCGGGGCTCCCACGGTGGAACATGTCTCCGATCTCCTCACTGATCCCACACCCGATGTACGGAGGCGGGCCGCCCTGCTCCTGGGGGAAATCGGGGCCAGATCTGCTTTAGACCCGCTTTCACGGCTGCTTGGAGACGAGAATCCGTCTGTCCGGAGGATCGCTTTCGAAGCCATCGAGATGATCCGGACCAAGAATCGCGATGCGCACGCTCCGTTCGTCGTCCCGACAGGAGAGGAGATATCCGAACGCGGTGATCGTGAGCAGAGGGAGAAACCAAGCCCCTGGTGACTCTCCTCCCTGAACCCTCACGCAAGCAGTTCGAGCGACGTACTCTTTCTGAATGTCTTCGTCGTGATACCCGAGACGAGGACGCTGTACGTATCGGGCTTTAATTCCGATGTGTCGAGAGTGTAGGACCAGGAATTGTTCCGGTCATCGGGACCCGGCTCGACAGTAACCACGTCGGTGACTCCAGAGAACGCTGCATCTTCACTCTTGTTCGTCGGGGAGAACGAGACCGATGTTATCTCGACCAGGAGCCTGTTGCCCGGGTGAAGATTGGTCGTCCCTGATATCACGATCCTGTCACCGACGTGATACTGCCCCGCGGGGGAGAACTGGATGGGGCCCTCCTGTCCCCCGGCTGCCGTCATGGTCTCTTCCGTATGCAAAGCCTTTGTTGTTTCAACCACCCCGGGAGTCGGGAGGGCTGTTGGTTCTCCCTGGTCACCAGCGTAATCTGTGCAGCCGCACAAACAGAGGGATACGATGATCAGGAAGCCTGCCAGAACTGTCCTCATATGGGGATAGGATACGGCCACCATCCGAATTAAAGGTTATGCCCGATCTCTTCCCGTCATGTATTCATCCGGATCGGCAGAAGATGCATGAACCGTAAAAACCCCGTGATCCGAATGCCGGCACCGGTGAAGGCGCAGCAATTTTCAACGGGAAAGCTCAATAGAAACAGATCAAGGGAGATCATCTGGCCATTATTACGTATCAATGAGGTGAAGACGATGGAAAGAACGAATCCGGTTCCAATCCGCGAAGAAGTGCTGCTTACGCTCAATGCGAAGTTCCCGGCTATGAAACGTCTCTTCGGCATAAAAAAGATCGGCATATTCGGATCGGTCGCACGGGGGGACGAACGCAATGAGAGTGATATCGATATCGAGGTGGAGTTCGAGGATGTATCGGACAATTACAGAAACTTCATCGGCCTCTCGTATTATCTCGATGATCTATTCAAGAGACGGGTGGACCTTGTCACAACGAGAGTCCTTTCCAATTACCTGAGGGCGGATGCAGGCGCGGCGGCCGCTACCGCGAACCGTGATTCGGTGTATCTTTCCGTGATCGTTGATGAGATGGGATTCCTCCTCCAGAAGAGAAAGGCGGGCGGTTTTCGGGAGTTTTTGAGGGATGACACCGGGCGAAGGGCGGTCGCACGAAGCCTCGAGATCATCGGAGACGCTTCATCCCGATTGTCGGGGGAGTTCCGGGATCGCCATCCACAGATCCCGTGGAAAGAGCTCGAGGGTATGAAATCACGCCTGTTTCATTCCTATTTCGGACCTGACTGGAACCTCGTGTGGAGCATACTGGATTCAGATATACCCGGACTCGAACCGGCGATACGAAAGATCAGGGTGGGAAGGTGACTCCCCGTCTGCGGAATAACTCATTTTTATAAGTCATGAACGGTAAATTTCCATAACACATTTAGTCTCAGGGAAGGTGGTCCGGATTTTCTCACGGCAGGACTCTTCCGAGCAGGACGATTGGCGTGGCATCATACAATCTCTCACCGGAACTTTGCGATCTCCTCGATCTTGCCAGGGAGATGCTGGACACCGAGATTTTTCTCCACAGGCGGACAGACGTCCCGACTCAGGGACTGCTTATCGACGATTACACCTTCAGGACCGGGAAGAATGTGATCGCATTCTCCAGTTCCCAGCTCGGGATGCTCAAGGATTTCGTCATAGCAAAACAATGCCTCATACTCCTTGCCCGGGGAATCGCAGCGAAAAATAACCGGTACAGGGTCCTTTCCTTCGAGAATTCGACCGCTCTTGCAGGTGCACGCCAGATCTACCTTGATACCCTGAAAGACGAGAATACACGAAAAATGGAGATGTGGAGAAAGAAGCAACTTATTTTTGAGTTGTTCCTTCTCTTCCACGAGACACTTTCAGAACTACCCCTGACAATCCTTGCAAATGTTGTCATAGCAAAACAATATCCCGTGATGAGAAACGCACAGGTCTATACCCTTCTCAAGGGGAGTATGAGGGACATGCACGACCTGGTGCCTGTCAAGGATTTCATCCCCCAGCGCTACTTCGTCCTTCACAACGGGATGTTTTATGCCCGGGACATGCTTCTGGCGTACATCATGTCAGAATACAAGTTAAACCCCGTCATCAATATCCCCGAACTGCAGAGGTTCCGGAACCTTGACGTAAAGGAGATGATGACTCACCGGTGGAGCCGGTCTATCTGGTACCACACGAAAGTGATCGGGGACGCCATGTCCAACATCCTCAAGTTAAGCATCAATTATGATTTCGAGAGAGCCCTCGATCCCGATTACTTCCTCGCCGTGTACGAATGCTGTGCCGATATCGTGAACCGCTGGCTCGTGATGATGGCGATGCAGGACTGGTATACCTGGGACAGCGCAGACAATCTCCTTGCCACGTTGAAGAACAGGAATGATACCGAGAATTACGTCACAGATGACCTCTTCGGACGCGAATAACCCGTAAGAAGGCGCATTCCTGCAGGAACGGCCCGGCAGGGGTAGAGAGATCCTCAGCCACTGAGACGTGTGCCGCACAAGCCAATTTATCTTTTCGCATCACATACCTATAGGATTTGTATGCGTATACCGGTAAGTGAGGTCACGCCTGAAACCGGGAGGGCCGAAATATGCGGATGGGTCCACGAGGTCCGGGACCTTGGAGGTCTTGTATTTTTCCTGGTCAGGGACCGCTCAGGGATCATCCAGGTCACCATCCCAAAAAAGAAAGTTCCACAATCAGTGCTCGAAAATATCAGGGATGTCTCCCGCGAATCCGTTGTCCGGATATCGGGGCAGGTGAAGGCGATAGATAAGGCTCCTGGCGGGAGGGAGATGGTGCCCGAGACCTTTGAACTGATCAGCA
>JAHDSI010000142.1 GCA_018432765.1 Methanoregulaceae archaeon
GAATGGATCACAGCTATGTAAAGAGCAGGGATTCGGGATTAATCTTTTACATTGAAACGGCTTTGCCATTTAATTTTGTGCCTCCTCGCTGTGTGGGGAGACTCCAATCAAATTGTTATCTGCATCCCAATTCAGTCACTCACAACCGCCGCCGGGGCGTCCTTCGGGGGCGGCGGCGTGCATCGCACGTGGGAATGTAGGGGCGGATAGCCCCCATTCATCAATCCTACCCACACCAGGTAGAGAAGAGCCGGGTTTGTATGCGTGTGTCCCGGCAGGGAATCATGCTGGTTTTCCGGGAATACTGCACCAGACTCGTGGGAGCTATACCGGGGAGAGGAATCGTCCAGGTTTTAACAGGCCCGTGACTCACGTTTATCGAGGTCACACGTAGGGGACTTCGTACCGGGTTGTCACGTATTATATCAGGAGTATTCAGTTGAGCATCCCGAACTCGTCTGACACCAGGATTTCCATTCAGGTTTGAGTCCAGGTATCCAACCTGGCTACAAGAGAACAAGCATTATTATTCCCTACCAGAGATTATACATAAGACAAAGATGGGTAAAAAGGCATTAATCACGGGAATTACCGGGCAGGACGGCTCGTACCTGACAGCGTTTCTTTTACACAAGGGGTACGAGGTTCACGGGATCATCCGGAGGGCGTCCACCTTCAATACAAAGCGGATCGACCATATCTATACCGATCCCCACAATACCGAGTCGAAGCTTTTCCTCCACTATGGAGATCTCGCCGACAGCGAGCAGATCTCGAACATCATCCACCGCATCCACCCCGACGAGGTCTATCACCTCGGTGCCCAGAGCCATGTCCGTGTCAGTTTCGATATCCCTGAATACACGGGGAACGTGACCGGGCTCGGGACGACACGGCTTCTCGAGGCGATACGGAGGTGTGGGAATGATATGAAGTTCTACCAGGCCTCCAGCAGCGAGATGTTCGGGGGCGCAAAACCTCCCCAGAACGAGGAGACGGTGTTCGAGCCGAGAAGCCCGTACGCATGCGCAAAGATCTATTCCTACTGGATGGTGAAGAACTATCGCGAGGGTTACGGCATCTTCGGCTCGAACGGGATCCTCTTCAACCACGAATCGCCACGGAGGGGCGAGACGTTCGTCACCAGGAAGATCACCCGGGCGATCGCGTCGATTCTTGCAGGAAAGCAGCAGTACCTCTACCTTGGAAACCTCGATGCCCGGCGGGACTGGGGGTATGCACCCGAATACGTGGAGGCGATGTGGAGAATTCTACAGCATGATACACCAGGGGATTACGTGATTGGGACGGGTGAGACTCATTCGGTGAAGGAGTTTCTCGAGGAGGCCTTCTCCTATGCAGGGCTCGACGTCGAGAAACACGTGAGGATCGATCCAAAGTATTTCCGGCCGACCGAGGTCGAGGTCCTGATCGCGGACCGGAGCAAGGCCGAGCGGGAACTTGGCTGGAGACCGAATGTCACGTTCGGCGATCTCGTGAAGATCATGGTCGATGCCGATCTGGGGGAGGCCGGCATCCAGCCGATTGGCGAGGGTTTCGAAATTATC
>JAHDSI010000128.1 GCA_018432765.1 Methanoregulaceae archaeon
CCTCCGCGGCTGCGGCATCCCCAAAATGGCGATAGGCCTTTATTGGGAGAGTGAAGATCCCCCCTGCCCACCTGGTATCGCCTGCGGGGGTTCAGAGGGCGGCAGCCCCTGTCTACATACCTGGTATCCTGGGAGATCGGGGATTGATGTCACACGCGGGGCGCCGGGGATGCAAACCCGCCGTCAGATTACCGTATCGCTCTAAAGGTGATCCAGACCGATTCGATGGATTGACATGTATCACAGACATCACCCGTCATTTCACACCTTCAGCAAACGTGCATTGATCGCGACGATGACCGTGGAGAGCGACATGAGAATTGCCCCCGCTGCGGGCGAGAGGAGAATTCCTGCAGAATAGAGCACTCCGGCAGCGAGGGGGATCGCAACCGCGTTGTATCCTGTCGCCCATATGAGGTTCTCCACCATCTTGCGGTACGTCGCCCGGCCAAGCTCGATGACCGAGACGACATCGCCGGGATTGTTCCTGACAAGGATGATGTCGGCCGCCTCGATGGCCACGTCGGTCCCGGCCCCGATAGCGATCCCGACATTGGCCTCGGCCAGGGCCGGGGCGTCGTTGACACCGTCGCCGACCATGGCGACGAGGAGGCTCCGGGCCTGGATCTCCCGGACCAGCTCGGCCTTCTTCTCAGGCAGAACCTCCGAGAAGAACTCGTCGATGCCGAGCTCGGCGGAGACATGCGAGGCCACTTCCTTCCGGTCACCGGTGATCATGATGCATTCCAGGCCCATCCCTTTCAGTCTCTCGATCGCTTCCCTCGATTCGGGCCGGATGACGTCGCCCATCGCGACCGCACCGCAGACCTCCTCGTCGATCAGGACAAAGACGATCGTCTTCCCCCCCGTGGTGGCGTCCCCGATCCGATCGACGGGAACGGACCCTTTCAGTTCCTCGAGATACATCGCGCTGACCACCATCACCTCGTGGCCGTCGATCCTCCCTGAAACGCCCTTTCCCGGCATGGATGCAAAGTCGTCGACAGGCAACCTCGTATCGGTCGACCTGGCGATGGCCTTCCCAATCGGGTGCTCAGAGAGCCCTTCCAGGGATGCTGCGTAGACGAGCAGCTTCTCCTCATCGCAGGTCCCGGCGAGACGGATGACCGAGCTCACCTCGAACTCTCCCTTTGTCAGTGTCCCTGTCTTGTCGAATATCACCGCCTGGATCCTGCGGGCGTTCTCGAACGCCGTGCGGTTCCGGATGATGAAGCCGTGGCCCGCTGCAAGACCGGTAGACACGGCGATCACCAGGGGTATGGCGAGCCCGAGCGCGTGCGGGCAGGTTATGACCATCACGGTGACGCTCCGTTCCAGCGAAAAGGCGAAATCCTGGCCACTCACAAAGGTCCAGGCCAGGAATGTGACCGCTCCCGCGGACAGCGCGATGATTGTGAGCCAGAGTGCGGCCCGATCGGCCAGCCCCTGGGTGCGCGACCGGCTGGCCTGGGCAGAGCGGACCATCTCGATGACCTGGGAGATATAGGACTCCTTACCCGTGCGGGTCACCTCCACTTCTATGGCCCCCTCGCCATTGACCGATCCCCCGATGACGCTCTCTCCTGTGTTCTTGTATACCGGGACGGATTCTCCGGTGAGCATCGACTCGTCGACCGATGTCTCACCCCGCTGAACCGTTCCGTCCACGGGAACCCGCTCACCCGGTTTTACCAGGAGCGTATCACCTGCCGCCACCTCTTCGATGGGCACGTCTTTTGTGCTCCCGTCCTCCATCACCAGGTGGGCATGGGACGGGAGGAGCCGGGCGAGTTCCTCGAGGGCACGGGACGCACCCATGACGGACCGCATCTCGACCCAGTGGCCGAGCAGCATGATGTCGACAAGTGTCGCAAGCTCCCAGTAGAAGATCTTGCCAGTGATCCCGAGGACGGAGAAGAGGGCTATGGTGGAATAGGTATAGGCGACGATGATCGCCACCCCGATGAGGGTCATCATCCCGGGCTGTCGTTTCCGTATCTCCCGCACCAGCCCTGAGTAGAAGGGATACCCTCCGTAGAAGAAGACGATCGAGGAGAGTGCGAAGAGCACGAGACCGTCGCCCTCGAACGAGACTGATATTCCGGTCCATTCCTGGATCATCGGAGAGAGGACCAGGATCGGGATGGTGAGGATTGCGCAGACTATAAAGCGTCTCCGAAAATCACTGGCCATGTGGGCATGGTGGCTCCCGGCACGAGCATGCCCCCCGGCATGGTCACCGTGTTTCCCCTCCATGTGGGTAGTCTATCATGGCAAGACTATATATCACTGACCGGTAACTCGGGGGACTCACTGCAGGCAATCGTCAGGGATTATTCCTGGCGAGCAAGGGGTCTCCTGGTGCAGAACGGGCAGGTTCCGTGGGGGATATCTTTCTCTCCATGCACGGAAACGTGCCGGCCAGGGGGAGAGCGTCCCCCTTTCAGATGTCCGCTTTTCGCATGCCGCAATCCCGGAATTCCTGCGTATCTTGGAACAGGTCATCTGGACAGGAACCGTCTGGAGAGACCAGGGTGTTTTCCGTTCAACCGGGAGCTTCCGGATCGCCTGACTCTGACCGGTACACACCCTCAGGGACCGTCATCTCGAACCGGGCCCCTCTGCCCGGCTCACCGGTCTCACGGATGGAGATTCCGGTGATCCCGAGGATCTCACGGGTCAGGAAAAGACCCAGACCGGTGTTTTTTCCGACGCCGCGGGAGAAGATCAATTCTTTTTCTTCATCGGGAATCCCCGGGCCGTCGTCTTCCCAGGTGATGACAAGCCCGGAACCTTCAGGTATGCACCGGACCTGGACGCCGGTCGCCCCCTCGGCATAGCGGAGGGTGTTGTCCATCAGGTTTGAGAATACCTTCTCGAGCATCGGATCGGCATAGACCGAGATTCCCGGGCAGTCGCAGTTGACGGGGATGGCTGAATCGGCGGCCTTCCTGACAAGTCTTTCGATGGGGAGCCAAACCGGTTCGTCCACGCCGAGCTGTTCGTATTCCCGGGTGAACGTGATCTGTCGCTGGATCGTCGATATCGCCTTTTTCACCGTCTCAAGATACTTCGCCTGGACCTGATCCTCGCTCAGTTCTTCGGCAAAGTCGAGGTATCCCTTCACCACCATGATCTGGTTGAGGATGTCATGGCGCGTGATGCTCGATAGGAGGTTTAGTTTCCTGTTGGACTGTCGAAGGGCCTCTTCGGCACGCTTCCGCTCCGTGATGTCCTGGTTTGCCCCATGCGTCTTGATCGTCCTGCCGTATTCGTCCTTCGTGACACCGAAACGGACCATGATGGTTCGCACTTCGCCGTCCCTGCGGATAATCCGGTGCTCGAGCTGTGAGACAAAGCCCGGGTCACCTGTCTTTCGCGCTTTCTCCATCTCTTTGGCGATGAGGTGCTGGTCGTCGGGATGAACGAAGTCACGGGCATACCTCTCCGCCGACATCCGCGTACCGCCTTCCCTCGCTGCACTTGTGCCGTACAGGGCATAGAACCGGTCGTCGAAGGTGAACATATCAGAAGGGACATCACACTCCCATGCAACGAGATCGGCGAGGTACATCGCCTCTGCGAGCAGGCGCCGGCTTTCCCGGAGTTCACGTTCAATCCTGAGACGTTCGACCTCAGTGGCCACCTTCATGGCAATGAGGTCAAGGTAATCCTGCATTGTCCGGGAAAACGGGAGAGGATTTTTGGACATCACGCAGAGGATTCCGATGGGTTCTCCTGCGGAACCCAGGAGCGGTGTGCCCATGTATCCATTGATCGCATGGTCGGATATGAACCTGTTTTCCGGGAACTGTGTCGCGGCATCGTCACTGTACAGGCAGAACCCCTTCCTGACCACGTTGCCGCAGGGGCTCTCTTCGAGTGCGTAGGAAAAACCGGATCTTTCTTC
>JAHDSI010000054.1 GCA_018432765.1 Methanoregulaceae archaeon
AAGGGTTAGCAAACGGAGAGGAATGCGTGCGGACCTCGTCGGAGATAGACTACGAGATATCCGGCTATGGGTAACCAACAAGGGATATCGCACCCTGATATCTAGTCACGAAAAGGGTGTCTGATAATGGAGATATACAGGTCAATACCGATTTTTTTTCTCATAGCACTGTCATTGTGCACCGCAATTCCGGCCGCAGCCGGGTCAGCCCTGCCGGATCTCGTCGTCAGTGACATCTCGGCGCCAGATGGCGCTGAAAGCGGCGGATTCATATCAGTCTCAGTCACCGTGGAGAACACCGGCGGCTCCACAACCGGGCTGTCCGAGGTGTGGGTCTATCTGTCGGAGGACGCGTCAGTCGATACCGCGGACTCCTGCATCGGGAAGAGGATACTGGTATCGGTCCCGGCGGGTTTGCAGAAGGTGGTGTCGTTCAGGTTTGGCCTCTCCCCCGATCTGGCCCCGGGCACATACCATCTCGGGGCGTGTGCGGACAAAACGTCAAGGGTATCAGAATCGGACGAGTCGAATAACTGGTACGCAGGAACAAAATCTTTTGAGATCGTCTCAACGTCCGAACCCACGCCCATAGCATTCATCACGTATCCGACCGTGACCAAGACACCGGTCACCACCTCGCCGACCCCGACGTTCCGGCCGGCGGTGCCGACCCCGAGACCCACCATCATCCTGCCCTCGTGGTACCCGACTCCCGCACCCGCGAGGACGCCATGGATCCCGCGACCGTCGACGACACCGACCCGCTCTCCCTGGATCCCGACACCGACTGCAACTCCGACGTCCGTTCCATGGATCACGACCTCGATCCCGGCTACCCCGGCATCCACGGCACCCGACCTCGTGATATCATCCTTCACGGTCCCCGACTCTGCCGGATCGGGCAAATCGTTCAATACAGGCCTTACGGTCAGAAACAGGGGTACGGCAAAGTCGGATTACTGCGAAGTCGCCGTGTATCTCTCTTCCGATGCCGCGGTTTCGAAGCAGGATACCCTCGTCGGGAGCGAAGCCCTCTGGCCACTCAAACCCGGGGAGCAGAAGACGCTGGCGGTCAGGACGACACTGCCCGTACTCACTCCCGGGGAGTGCTGCTGGATCGGCGCTATCGTTGACCCGGCAGGCAGGGGGTATGAACCCGATACGTCCAACAATGGCTGGAAGTCCCCCGTAATGCTCTGCGTGCCGCTCCCGTCAGAGCCGACATCTCTTGAAAAAGCCGTCTCCGCCGCCATCGTGAAATACACGAACACCGAGCGGGCGAAGGCGGGCGTCCCCCTGCTGACCGTTGATCCGGAACTCTCCAAACTGGCGATGGCGCATTCGGACGACATGCGCGACAACAACTTCTTCGCGCATGATTCGCCCTACGGATACACGTTCGCCGAGAGGGTGCGGCAGGCAGGCTATTTCACCGCGGCAGAGAATATTGCGGCGACCATGGCGACATATTCCGAGTCGGCCGATCCCGATCTCGTGGGTCAGCACATCGTCTGCGAGCAGTGGATGGAGAGCCCCGGCCACAGGAAGAATATTGTAAAAGAGCTCTACCGGACGATCGGCGTCGGTGTGGCATACGAACCTGACAGGAGTGATATCCCCTATGGCTTCATCGCGACCCAGGAATTCTCTGTATGAGTGTCGTTTGTCGTTCTGAAGGGATTTGGAGGCCCGGGGACACAGCTATTTATAGGAATATGTTGTTATTTTTATGACAACAAAAGAGGCCTGTTTCATGCGCCGGGTATACACAACTGCATTGCTGCTGCTTCTCCTGGTCTCCCTGGCCAGCGGAGCGGCAACCTACCTGCACGGGGAGCCCGATCTCGAGGCGACTGTCTCCGGCATCGCCGAATTCAGTCCGGGATCGGATGCCGAGATCATGGTAGTCATCCAGAACAGCGGTATAAACGAGATCAAGGTTCTATCGGCGCATTCCCCTGACGGCGGCGAACTGCCGAATACCGCCAGGATGGTGACTGCCGCACTCGAAGCAGGCGACGCCCCCGTCACCGTCAGGACCGATCCCCAGATGGTCGGGGAGATCGCCGGAGGCCAGACGGTCACGGTCCCATTTTCTGTCAGGATCGCATCCGATACACCCGGGGGGACGTATCCGCTTCTTCTGAAGCTCTCGTATACGTACCTTCATGATACCGAGCTCGCCGATGCCGGCACTGCGATCTACCACTACCGGACCGGGAATACCACGCTGGCGGTCCCCGTACGGATCCGAGCCGAGGTCGTTCCCCGGATCATGGAATCGAAACCGGAGCATCTCAATGCCGGAGGGGAGGGCTATATCACCCTGAAGGTCGCCAATTCCGGACACCTGGAGGGAAGATCCGCGTTGTTGCTCATTCTCCGGAATGACGAGAGCCCCGTGGTCCCTGTCGATTCCAGTGTCTATATCGATGATTTTTCGCCGGGCGAGACTGTCGGGGCACGGTTCAAGGTGAATGTTCTTGAGAGCGCGGAGGAGAACACCTACCCCCTCGACGTGACTGTGGAATATGTGGATGAGCGGGGGGACACGGTCAGGTCGGAGACGATAACCGTCGGCATCCCGGTGGGGGGCAGGATCCGGTTCAACGTGCTTTCCCCTGTAGTCGAGATGTACCACGGGTCTTCGGAGACCATCACGGTCGAGTACGAGAATGCCGGAGAGACACCTGTGTACAGTGCGCAGGCCAGGATCATCGCCCAGGACCCCTTCACCTGTACCAAAAATATCGCATTCCTTGGCGATCTCGGGCCTGGCGAGCGTGCAG
>JAHDSI010000149.1 GCA_018432765.1 Methanoregulaceae archaeon
CTTGTCATCGACCCGAACATGCATGACGGGTTCATCTTCGAGGTCCACGACGTGATCGCAAAACGCGTGATCCGGTTCAGGACACCGGAGGAGTCCTACAGTCTCCTCGCCTACATCGGTGCACCTTCGCGCTATGTCGTCAAGGGCGTGTGGAGAAAGGACGGCCTGGTTGCGGCATCCACGAGCACCCAAAGACTGAACCTGATGGCAGGCAAGTATGTCGGAAAAGACGACCCGGTCATGATCGTGCGTGGCCAGAGCGGGCTTCCCTCGGTCGGAGAGATCATCGACCCCTTCAGCATACCGATCATCGTGGCAGGGTGGATGAGGGGGTCCCATCACGGGCCTTTCATGCCGGTCGGTCTCCCTGACGCAAACTGCACCCGGTTCGACGGCCCCCCAAGGGTCATCTGCCTGGGATTCCAGATATGCAACGGCAGGCTGATCGGACCCGCAGACATGTTCGACGATCCAGCATATGACCGGGTGAGGGCCCGCTGCAACGAAATTGCGGACATACTCCGGGCCCACGGTCCCTTCGAGCCCCACCGCCTCTCCCTCGACGAGATGGAGTACACCACCCTCCCTGCCGTTGAGAAAGCCCTCCAGGACCGCTGGGAACCGTTGCCTGAATGAGATCTATTTTTTTCTCTCATATAGCCTTTTTTCAAGCGATTCGTCGATATCCCAAGATTAAACGTATACGGACGGTGTGAGTTGTGTTCCCGGTCAACGCTGTCCACAGGGTATCGCAGGCGGGGAGTCGGGGGGGTGAAACCCCCTGTCTGCATGCATCCTAAGACACTCCCAGGGGCTGCGCAACGCTATCCCCTGCCGTTGCGGCGAACCCCAAAATGGCGATAGGACTCTAATGGGGGAGTGTTCTGAATCCCACACACTCACCCTGATCAACCCTGCCCACCTGACATCGCATGCGGGGGGTCAGGGGGGCGGCAGCCCCCTGTCTGCATTCCCAATGGATTCCTGTTTTCCCACACATCAGGATATACACCACACACTCACCCCGGGAAACCCTGCCCATATGAAATCCCCTGCGGGGGGTCGGGGGGTGCAATCCCCCGTCAGCATTCCC
>JAHDSI010000211.1 GCA_018432765.1 Methanoregulaceae archaeon
TGAGGCTTGACGAGGGCCGCGGGATTTCTGTCACTCCATCCGGTTCCGTCTATGTCACAGGGATAACGAAAAATCCGCACCTGGAGACGATCAACGCGATCCAGCCGACCTATGGCGGCGACCCGGAAGATGCATTCGTCGCAAAGTTCGTGAACGGCGAGCCGATCCCTGAATACCTCACCTATCTCGGAGGGGACGCAAAAGATGAAGGGCATGCGGCGGTCGCGGACGGGGAGTGCGGGGTCTATGTCGTTGGATGGACCAGATCCACCGACTTTCCGACGTCGGACCCCTATCCTGACCCCTTCCTCCCACGGGGTGAAGAGGCCGGGTTCATATCATTGATCTGGGACTATCCTGACTGCTGTACGCCACCAACAGCAGCCTTCGATGCTGACCCTGACTCAGGATATGCTCCACTGACGGTCCAGTTCACCGATCTCTCCACCTACAATCCGGCCACATGGGTATGGGAGTTCGGCGATGGGGCTACCTCTACTGCGCAGAACCCGAGCCATACCTATCAGGAGATCGGGACATATACCGTCACCCTGACAGTGTCGAACGAATGCGGATCCGATTCTACGTCTGCACCAATCAATGCCATCTGCCTTGAACCGGTAGCAAATTTCACCGCAGACCCGGACTCAGGGTATGCTCCCCTTACTGTCCAGTTCACCGACAACTCGGAAAACAACGTGAACTCATGGTTATGGGACTTCGGTGATGAAACGACATCCGAGGAGCAGAATCCCACTCACACGTTCACCGGGATCGGGGAATACACCGTAACCCTCACCGTATGGAACGACTGCGGTACCGACTCGACATCCGCTCCGATTACCACGAGCTGTCTTGAGCCTGTCGCTGCCTTCACCGCTGACCCGACTTCAGGATATGCCCCGCTCACTGTCCAGTTCACCGACAACTCGGAAAACAACGTGAACGCATGGTTATGGGACTTCGGCGACGGGACAACCTCAGATGAACAGAACCCGACGCACACGTTCACCGGGATCGGGGAATACACCGTAGAACTTACCGTGTGGAACGACTGCGGTACCGACTCGACAACGGCCCCGATTACCACGAACTGTCTCCAGCCGGTCGCGGCATTCACCGCCGAACCTGATTCAGGATATGCTCCGCTCACCGTCCAGTTCACCGACAACTCGGAAAACAACGTGAA
>JAHDSI010000073.1 GCA_018432765.1 Methanoregulaceae archaeon
CAAACAGGATCGAGCGGACCGCGAACTGTACCGAGGAAGGCCTCGCACCGGGCAGTCTCCCCCTGCAGGCATCAACGTGCCGGGAGAAGAGGTTCCATCCCGTGGACATCTCCACCGTATCGAGTGTGGCCTGGAAACGGGGGTTAATCTCGATTGCCCGGACCTCGTCCCCGGCCATGAAGTCTATACCGACCGTTCCCCTGCATCCGCTCTCTGCTGCAATCTTTTCGGCATACCGGATCATGGTCTCCGTCTGCCCGGTGATATATGGCGTGATCGATCCTGCGAAGCCGAAGGCACATGCCTCCTCTTCCCCCCGGAGGATCTGTTCGTTTACTGCCACCGCCATGGCACGTGTTCCGTCGGCCAGGCAGCAGACCGATGAGGGCACACCTCCGACAAGTTCCTGGATGATACTGGGTGGGTGTTCAAAAGTCTCGTTCCAGAGATCCAGGTCCTCGGTGGAATAGACCACCCGGTTTCGCCATCCGCCTGCCCCGGTTCGTGGCTTCACCATTGCGGGGTAGGTCCCCTCCGGGACGAGACGGGGTGTCGGGACGTCCAGGTTCTCGAAGAAATGCTGGATTTTCAGTTTATCGAGAAATTCCGAGGCCAATTCAGCAGAAGTTCCGCAGACCTCCAGATCGGCGCCCAGCGACTCGGCACCCGACGTGACAACAGCGAGATCGATCGCATGGCGGCTGCACATCTCCTCCACCGCGGGTAGGATGTCGGCAAGTTCCTCGAAGCGTATCGCATCCCGGGTATACCAGGAGAGATCCTGGTCACAGAAGTGATCGACGGCATAGACAGCGTGACCGGCATTCGATGCCGACCGTGCGACATGTCGGGTGGAAAACCCTGCAACAAGCACCCGCATTCTCATAGTTCTTCCGTTGTCTTCCTGTTCCTGGATGGAATTATCCTCATGCGGCCTCCCGGAAACTCACGTTTCAGTTCGGATCCCTGGAATAACCGGTCAAGGAAGACCGCGAGACTGGAAATTTCAGAGTGTGGCTGTGACGTGACCGAGATATTGAAGTCGGCGAGGCCGTAGATCTCGCCCGGGACCTTCTCGGCTCCTACAACGACCATGATCCGCTCCATCTCCCGAAGTTCCACCTCATGGTCTGCCACGGACTCCCCGTACATTGTAAGATGGACCACACATCCGCCCGTCTCCTTCCACTCGCGAATGCAATGCCTCCAGCTCACACCGTCCTGAACGAAGAAATCGCCCCCCCATCGTTCGACGACATCCCGGATGCTCCTGACCACCCCGCTGTCGCTGCCTGACAGGAACATGCCGCGGGCACCGAGAGCCCGTGAAGTCAGGCCTACATGTGTTGTCACGCGCTGATCGCGTTCGGGCCTGTGGCCAATCCTGAGTACAACGATCTCATTCATCTCTGGTATCCGGCATCGACTTCATCTTCAGAACGCCATTCTCCAGGAAAAAAGGACAGGACTTGTCATACTTGGCCTGGCATCGCAACAGCATCTCCTGTATGGAGAGTACCCTGTACCCCGTCTCACCTCTCTCCAGGAGGTATGCCGCAACAAGTCTTTCCAGGGAGGATCTGATAGTATCGGACGATACGCAGGCGATTGCTGCGAGTTCCTCTTCGCCCTTCGATGGATCCGCTGCCAAAATGTGGTACAGCTTCCAGTCCAGATCTTCCGCTCTCACCCGTACACATTCCGCCGCCCCGCGAATAAAAGTTTTTGCCGCGCAATCCCGGCCTACGGTTATATGGATTCTCAAAGACCCAGGTATACACATGGATGAGGGAGAGGGAAAGATTCCCTATTCGGTTCTGACTGAGATCGCCGATGATCTCTTCCTGGAATGCGAGGATGACGCAGCGCTTCTTGCCCGGGCGCTCGATGGCCTGGAGGCAGATATCCGTAACGATCTTCTCATCTCCGACCTCCTGAATGCCTACCAGGTTTTTCACTATTTTTTCCGCGTGGAGCCCGGTGTTCTCGAGATGGAGCGGCTCATGCTCCAGCCTGCGTCAGCACTGGTGAAAGGGGTTCTTCTCGACGAGTTTGAAGATATCAGGGTTGTGTTCCGTGTAGAGGATCACGGCTCGCAGATACTGGTCTCCGACGAAGAAGACGTTCTTGTTCGGTACAGCGGGAGAGACGCATACGAAAGAGCGGTCCAATATATCCGCGAAAACCTCTGGAAGAGATGATATCACAGGATTCCGCCGGTGATGAGATCCTCATCCACCTGTGCACGGACCAGTGCGGGGAGGTCCCCAAAGGAGATCGATTTCGCCCCGATTATCACGAAAACACCACTTACTCCAAAAAGATCGAGTCTTTCCAGCAGTCCGGGGTCCTCTTCGATGATCTGGTTGCAGATGGATGTTGCCCAGGCATCGGCGACCGCAGGATTTTTTGAAAAGACGGTAACCGAATCCGCAGTCCCTGACGAAAAAGAGTGTCCGACTGTTGCAGAGGAGGTGCATATGCCGGTAATCCCGCCGGTTGGTGGAACGACGAATGCGAACCGGCCGGAGATCTCCGACTGCCCCGCATAGATGCCGACCCGGATCTCCCTGTCGGTGATGCATGCGATATCTCCTCCGTTGTCGACGAGGCCGAACGTAGCCCCTGACCGAACCATCTCTTCGACACCGGCCCAGGCGATTGCACCTGCGACGGCGGCCATGGGCCCCACTCCCGCACCCGAGGCGGCATCAGCCATCCTCCGGACGGTCAGGTGCCTGCTCACGACATCATACGGTTCGAGGGTGATTGCGAAGAAAGGGTCCTCTGCGAGGTATGCCTCGACCTGCCGCCTCGCCTCCATAATCCCCTTTCTGGCAGCCTCGATATGCGTCTCGCTGTCTGCAATTATGGTCGCGATCGTCTCCCTGAGCGTAAACCGTCTCCGTATCACCAGTGTCGCCACCACCCGTGCCGGGCTGGTCTGTGTATTGTAGTTTCCCCGGGGGTATTTTTGGGTTTTTCAGGCAATAACCGTTTACGTGCGTGAAAGAGTGGTGAAGGCGTTCCATCACGTATTTACCTGCTG
>JAHDSI010000006.1 GCA_018432765.1 Methanoregulaceae archaeon
AATTGTCCCGTGAGGGGACGTGCAATAGTGACAGGCATCTATCATCAGTGCGCATATAGTCATACTACCCAATGTTCAGTTATCGTAGTGAATTGTGGCTAAATTTGATTAAAAGAGGACTATTATGGCAAAATACAAAGAAACGATCGACCTTTACGATGACCAGGGCAAGCAGCTCAAGAGCGGTGTCGCACTTGACAAGATCAGCCCGCTGGTCAACAAAGGCGCTCTGGAAGCTATCGACCTCACAAAGAGGACCGTAGCTGTTAACCTGGCCGGAATCGACAACGCAATCAAGACCGGATCAATGGGCAAGGGCCGGATCCTGGGCCGTGCAATCAAGGCTGACTGTGTCAAGGACGCGGACGCTCTCTCGGACGCCATCGCCAAGATGGTATCGGTAGAGGACGGAGACGACACCAAGATCACGAAAGTCGGCGGCGGAAAGATGCTGCTCGTCGAAGTTCCGTCTGCACGGCTTCAGGCAGCCGCAACATATGATGCGGCGACCTCTGCTGTTGCCGCAGCCGTTACCTACGCTCTCATCGAGAAGTACAAGGTCGGCATGTATGACGGTGCCTACGTGAAGTCCGCAGTCTGGGGCGCATACCCGCAGACGATGGACATGCAGGGCGGAAACATTATCTCCATCCTTTCGATCCCCCAGAACAACGAGGGTCTCGGATACGCACTCCGCAACATCCCTGCCAACCACGTGGCAATGATGACCCACAGGAACGCCATGCAGGCGGCCGCCCTCTCTTCGACCTTCGAACAGGCCGGAGAGTTCGAGATGGGAATGGCAATCGGGCCGTTCGAGCGTGCCCAGCTCCTGCTCTACGCGTACCAGGGACTGAACGCAAACAACATCGTCTACGACCTGGTCAAGAAGAACGGCAAGACCGGTACCATCGGTTCCGTCGTGCAGAGCCTCGTCGAGCGTGCCATCGAGGACAAGGTCATCAAGCCCGGAAAGAAGGGCAAGAGCGGCTACGTCTTCTATGACACCAAGGACCCCATGCTCTGGAACGCATATGCGGCCGCCGGAACCCTCGCTGCAACCATGGTCAACTGTGGTGCAGGGCGTTTCGCACAGGCAGTATCTGCAACCCTGCTGTACTTCAACGACCTGCTCGAGCACGAGACCGGCCTGCCCGGC
>JAHDSI010000007.1 GCA_018432765.1 Methanoregulaceae archaeon
GAAAAGTCCGTGTCATGTATCATAATTCATCATCTTGTAAAAGGGTTTGATTGAATTCGGGTCCGCAGAATTCCCTGCACATTTCTCTGATAAGGTTTGCCACCCCGAAACCGGGTTATACCTGCAAACAACAACACCTAATCAGAGGTACATGAGATGAGACCGGAAATCAAGGAAAAGATACAGGATTTGCTTGCACATTCAGATGAAATAACCGAGGAGATCGATACGATGGCAGAAGAGATGCTCGGCACCGTGCCTTTCATTCTCTCCATCTTGAGCGAACGCCCGGAAGCGTTCGTCGTCAATACACTCGGCGATTTCTACACGGGAAGGCCGAAGAGCATGGATGTGCGGACAGCAGAGCTTGTCACCATCGCTGCTGCGGCCGCTCTCAAGTCAGAGGCGTGCCTGAAAGTCCACATCTCTGCCGCGATGAAGGCCGGGGTGACACGGGACGAGATCCTCGATACCATCCTCATTGCAGCCCTCATGGGAAAGACGTCGATTCTTGGGTCTTCCCTGAGGGTCTTTCAGGGTGCCGCCGGAAGCAGGGAGGAGATCTGAAAAATCCTTGTCCAACCACTTCCGATCCGGGAAGTGGCGCCCCTCTTCCAAAACCTGGCGTTTATCGCACCGTGATATGCAAAGGATCAATCCCTCTCGTAATTTACGGGCAAGACGGACTGGCATATGTCACTCTGCTATGTATTCGGAACTACATCCGCATATCCGGGTTTCGGATTCCCGGCCGAAAACGGCAGGGAACGTACTCATAGAGTTGTCCAGGGATGAGAACGGCTATACTGAACCACTCCCTGTCCAGTCCTCGCGGACGAAACGAAATCCATATCTTCTCCTCATTGTATTGTTCTTCAGAGACTTGGGTTTTTGCAGGAGGTTTGTGGTAGAAATGACGTCTGTTCGTTTTATATTCCTGGCGATACTGGTTTTTTCGGTATGCATCGTCCCGGCATCGGCGATGACCCCGATCTTTACGTACAGGGGTACTGTCACCGATCTCGATCCGGCCGGCGAAACCCTGTCCATAGAAGCCACTCACAAATGGGGATGCATCTTCGAAGAGGATTTTGCCATCTGCGGCTGGATTGAGATTGATCACCGGGAGATGCGGGCAACGGTTCCGATAAACGAGGTGTTTTCATACACACATGCCGGTGATACCGTTGAGGTGACCGGCAATCCCAATGGGTCATGGCAGGGGATCGCCAAACTTGTTCCAACGTCCGTGATAGACAACTGGTATGCCACCGATCTCTTCGGTGAACCGTCCACACTTCGTGCACCGCTTGATGAAGGATACGAACTCTGGTATCAAACCTACACCGACTGCGCCAGCTGCTCGGACAATGCCTGTGCTGCAGAAGAGGCACTGGTCTCCATCTCACGGTCCGGCCAGGAGAGGTGGACGGGCTGGCTTCTCCCGGGAGAGGTCCACACCTATCATGATCCAGGCGACCTGTCACGAATCTCCGTGAAGTTCGTATCAGGTGAGACATCCTCGATCTCGTGCCCGGATTCCGACTTCAATCCCTTCGGGCCTGAACCCTTCTCTCGTTTCGTCGTCAATGTCCGGCCCTCCGATACGGGGTCACTGGTTGTTACCTCGACCCCCGATGGCGCTTTAACCTATGTCGACGGTCAGTATCAGGGCGCCACCCCGCTTTTCCTTACAGGGATCGATCCAGGCGTGTATACTGTCCTGATCGAGAAAGAAGGATACGAATCCTGGGGTACCGTGGTCGAGGTACGGTCGGGGCGGTCATCCACGACGAGCGCCCGGCTTGTCCCCCTGTATGGAACCCTTACTGTCCGTTCAATGCCTTCAGGTGCCCGGATATTCCTCGACGGGACAGCTGCGGGCTACACGCCGACCGTTTTTTGGGGGGTGCTTCCCGGCTCACACGTCGTCACCTTCTCAAAGGAGGGCTACTATCCGGCCGATACGACGGTCCAAGTATCTGCAGGACAGATATCGTTCGCGTACAAGCGACTCAGGGCCGGGGATGGAGCCGTCGCGGCGATGTGAGCCTGCCCTTCGTATTCTCCTTTCTTTTTCCCGATGAAAGACGGTTCTTTATGAGAGATGCACCACGCGGAACGTGAAATTTTCAAGGAACCATAGCGGCAGTGGTATATATCGGGGAATCAAGCCCGGTGATACAGTCAGGGTGTCCGGATGCCCGAGAACAGGTGGAGTGGGATTGGTCTGCTCTTCGCCGATCCTGTGGAGGGGTATCTCCTGCCAGGCGCTTTTGGTGAACTGGAAATACCTGATCGCTCCTCTTTTCAGGCGATACGAGATCTCTGCCACGACCCTTCCGGATTGTGACAGATGTATGCCCGCTGGCTGGACGATGGTATACAGAAGGTCAATATCAGGCGGGATGGAAAAGGGGCCCTGTTACCGGGAACTGCACACACGTCCTGATGGTTCC
>JAHDSI010000058.1 GCA_018432765.1 Methanoregulaceae archaeon
CCAGGTCAACCCTGCCCACCTGATATCGCACACCACGAAATGCAAAACCCCCCTTCTGCATGACAGGCACAACGAGATCAAACAGACAACAAATAAAAAAAGGGTTCACTTCTTCTTCACGGCAAAAGCAAGCACAACGCCTGCCAGGGAGAGGACCACGAGAAGGGGTGCGAGACCCGCCTCCGTCGGAGTCGGTGGGAGCAGGGAGAGCGTGGCATCGACTTTTGCCTGCTGGCCTGTATCCACCTGTACCTTTCCCTGCCAGTCAGCATACCCGATCAGTTTCAGGAGAACAGTTCGGGACCCCTTCTCGATCGAGGGTATCGTGACAGGAGTAATCCCCTCGAACCTGCCGTCTATGAAGACCTGTGCGCCGGCAGGCTCGGATGAGACTGCAAGGGTTCCTGTTTGGGGAACCGGGGTTGCCGTCAGTGTCGGCGTAACCGAGAAGGTGTGACTCACGTCGGTCGACTCCCCCGCAGTCACGTACACGTTATCGCTCCAGGCTTCAAAGCCGGCCTTTTCGAGCCGGACCGCGTAATACCCCGGCTGGAGGTCGCCCACGATCTGGGGAGTTATCCCGTAATACGCACCGCCGATGTAGACAAGGGCCCCCTGTGGATCGGAGGTTATATGCATTTCGCCTTTCGTTGGCGCAATCTTCGAGAGATAGGCGGTGACCGGAGTGGTCTTCCCTGCCGTCACCATCACGGTGGTTGTGAAGTCCCCGTAACCGTCCTTTGTCACGGTCATGATATGCGAACCCGGCGCCACGTTATGGAACGAACAGGGCGTGGTCTGTGAGCTTATCCCATCCAGAACGGCAGTGGCCACCGATGGATAGGACTGGACCGTGATGGTGCCATAGTTCTCCACCGGTGTCAGGAACGCGGTCACATAGACCGTCTGGTCGCTGGACGGATTTCCCGGGTAGGTATTGGTCCATGTCCGGTATCCCGACAGCATGATGTTGACGGTATGGCCGGGTGTCCCGGTGGTCGACACCTCAACGGTTACCGGCGTCTTGCCCTTGTACGTGCCATCAAAATAGACATCCGCGCCCTGGGGCGAGGATGTGATGGAATAGTACCCCTTCCCCGAGCCCGGTACGGGCGTGGGTTCGGTGGTCGGTATCGGCGAGAGGGTCGCCCGGATGGTTATCGTCTGTCCTGCACCCGGGTTTCCCGTGTACTCTGATACCCAGGTCTGGTAGCCCGGTTTTGAGACGCTTATGGTATGCGCTGGCGATGCCGTGGTGTATACCTGGACCGTCACCGGCGATGTTCCCTGGTAGGTACCGTCAAAATGGACACCTGCACCCGAGGGGTCCGATGTGATCTGGAAATACCCTACTTCACCGCCTACGCCGTCCTCGGCCACACCATATCCGACTGTTGCGATGACAAGGACGATGAGCAGCAGTCCACTGGAAAAGACCTTTCTGTTCGTCATGAAAACACCCCTGTTTATGCATTGAAATTATCCCAAGAGTATTTTAAGTGGCCGGTACCGCATCGGCCGGAATCGCCGCTGATTCAGCTTCCGGTGTCTTCCCGCCTGGAGGTACCTCCCGTATTCTCCAGTACCGCCGCAAGTTCTTCCAGGGTGCATGCAAGAGTTCCCCTCCCCTGGATCTGTTCATACAGGAGGTCGCCCTTCCCGTTGGTACAATCCAGGCCTTCAAGGGTGCATTCCGGGGAATAGAGGACGACAGGGATGTGTGCCGGCAGGTTCGCTGCAACCTCCAGGTTCCTGATATTTCCTTCCCCGACCGGCATTGCAACCACAACGACCGCATCCGCTTCCAGGCACGTCTCTCCGAGCATGCGTGCCTGCTCCCCTCCGATCCGGGAGAACGGTGGTGCCGAAAGTACAGGGATTGCGAGATACCGGGCCACCTCCAGGTCCATGTCGCCTTCGTTGAGTATTCCGGCACTTGCCCTGTATCCCTTCCCCGCAAGCATGTGGAGAACCATCCTCCCGCATCCTCCCCCGCAGATGACGTGGACACGGCTCTTCCCGGCCATATCCGGGCCTGGAATGGAGAAGGAAAAGATCCCTCCACCCGTGCCCGGATCTTCGGCCCGGCAGGCCCGGACTCCAAAGACCTCCCGGATTGTGTCGGGGGCGAGAACCTGCCCTGGCGGGCCACAGGAATGGATGGTTCCTTCGTGGAGGAGTGCGATCCTCCCGCAGTACCGTGCTGCCAGGTTGAGGTCGTGAACGATCGCAATCACGGCCATCTGTTTCGAGAGATCTCCAAGCAGGTCCATGATCTCCATCTGGTGGCGTATGTCCAGGTGCGACGTGGGCTCGTCGAGCATCAGGACTTTCGGCTCCTGGGAGAGGGCCCGTGCGATCATCACCCTCTGCAGTTCACCCCCTGAAAGCCGCGAGACCGGGCGGTCCTGGAGATGGGTCGTGTCGGTCATCCCGAGGGCCTGCTCGACGATGCGATAGTCGTGTACTCCCTCCCGCCCGAACCGGGAGAGGTATGGCGTTCTCCCGAGCATCACGTAGTCGGCGACAGGAAAGTCAAAGTTCGCACCCACCCCCTGCGAAACGACCGCCCTCAGCCTCGCCATCTCCCGTGCGTCCATCCCCGAGAGCTCCCGTCCGCCATACCTAACGCTCCCCCTGTCCGCCTGCAGGTACCCTGCAAGAATACGCAGGAGGGTGGTCTTTCCCGAACCGTTCTGGCCCATTATGCCGAGCACCTCGCCGTCACGGCAGTCCAGGTCGATCCCTCTCAGCACCGCCTTTCGTCCGAACGAGAAACCGATATCCCGCGCCTCGATGATAGTCACGCCTCTCTCCCCCTCCTGCGCAGCAGGTACGCAAAGAACGGCGCCCCGCAGAGGGCCGTGATGATCCCGATGGGAAGCTCGTTTGGAGCGAGCAGCACCCGCGAGGCAAGGTCTGCCATGACAAGGAGTATCGCCCCGAAGAGGAGTGATACGGGGATGAGTATCCTGTGGTCCGGGCCGATCCAGAGCCGGACCATGTGCGGCGTGATGAGGCCCACGAAACCGATGATGCCACTCACCGAGACCGCCGCACCGGTTACGAGGGAGACTGCCACAAGAATTATTTTCTTCAGGCTTTCCACCTCTATGCCGAGGTACTGGGCAGATTCCTCTCCAAACATGAGCGCGTTCAGCGACCGCGAGATGGAGAAGAAGAGAACGCTTCCGCCGATGACAAAGGGGAGGAGGAGAAGGACATAGTCCCATCCCCTCCCCGATATGCCGCCGAGCAGCCAGAAGACGATCTGGTGAAGGTTCTCTCCCGAGAGAAAGAGGAGAAACGAGGTTCCTGCAGACATGAAGGCGGCAACGGCGATCCCGCAGAGAAGGAGCGTGGTGACCGGCACCCTGTTTCCCACCCGTGCCAGTTCGTACACGATATAGATCGTTCCAAGGCCGAAGGCGAACGCGGCCACCGGGACTCCCAGTATACCGGCTCCGTAGCCTACGCCGGTGACGAGCACGATCGACGCCCCGAGTGCCGCACCGTTGGATATCCCGAGCAGGAAGGGATCGGCCATCGGGTTCCGGAACAGGCTCTGAAGAACCGCCCCGCATACTGCAAGGGCCGCTCCCACGAGGGCGGCCAGGATGACCCGGGGCAGTCGTATCAGGAGGATGATCGACTCTTCGGACTGGCTCCAGTCGGCGGGGATGGGAAGAAACGTGCTCCCGATTATAGCCATTGCACGGGTAAACGAGATCCTGGACTCCCCCACCACCACGCCGAGAAGCATGGCAGCCGCCAGCACCAGGCACAGGGTGGCGATGACGAGCCGGCCATTCAGGCGTGTATGCATCGGGAAAACATCTCCAGCGCGCTGATTACCCGGGGGCCGGGCCGATTGACCAGGTCGGGCTCCATCTCACAGATGCGGTTCTCTTTTATCGCCGGCACCTCTGCGAGGGCGGGCCTGGACAGGAGACGGTCAGATATCCGCGCGAGGCCGGAGGTGTGCTCACGGGACGCGATGATCACCTGCGGGGCGCGGTTGACGACCGATTCCTCGGAGACCGTCGCATATCCCTCGACATCGGACATGATGTTTACGCCTCCTGCCCGGACGATGAGGTCGTTTTGGAAGGTATTGTTCCCGGCCACGTAGAGGGGCTCGTCCCAGAGCACATAGAGTACTCTCACGGGCTCTCCACCACGCGAGGCAGATTCGATTTCTGCCTCGCGCGCCGAGAGGTCTCGGACCAGGAGGAGAGCATCGTCCGATGTGCCGAGAAGTGTCCCCAGGACCTTCATATTCCGGTATATATCCTCGATCGTCTCCAGCCTGAAGACGACCACCTGAAGACCTGCCGCACGGATCTCCTGGACACGGATACTGTCGGTGACAGTCGTGGCGAGGACAAGGTCGGGCTCGAGACCTATCACCTTCTCGACCGAGAAGGTGCGCGGGCCACCCACCGTCTCCACTGCCGCCGCCTCTGCAGGATACGTGCAGTAATCGGTGCGTCCCACCAGGAGAGGGCAGCCTCCCACCGCACAGCAGATCTCTGTCTCACTCGGTGCAAGCGATACCACCCGCTCAATGTGCGCAGCTATCTCCATGGTTGTGCCGCAATCGTCGGTAAACGTGACTGTCCCGGCCGGATGCTCTCCGATTGTGGTGCAACCGGCCATGATAAGGAGGAGTGATGCGCAGATCAGGACGGGTACGGATTTCATGCCTGATTACTCTGTGCTAAATCAAGTTAAATTGTTTTATGCCACTTGAAGAAACTTATATAGTCTGCCATCACACATAGAGGCAGATGGTTAACGGGATCGTGTTGCCTATCAAAAAGGTATTTTCTCTTGTCG
>JAHDSI010000195.1 GCA_018432765.1 Methanoregulaceae archaeon
CCTATGATCGAAGCGAGAAAAGCGGGAATAATGGCATCTGCCTCGAAATCCCTTGTATACAATATCTCCGCGGCAAGGATTGCGCCTCCAAGGGGGGCCATGAATATGGTACCTATGCCGGCGCCGATCCCGGTTGCAATGGCCATCCTCCTGTCACGCGGGCCCATGTGGAGAAGGTCTGCGGCTATGGAGCCGAAACCTGCCGCTATCTGGGCCGTCGGCCCTTCCCTCCCCGCACTTCCGCCGGTGGATATGGTGATGATCGAGGTCACGGCCTTGAGGAGGGGGATTCTCCACCGTACTTTTCCATCACCATGAAACGCCTTGATTGCCGCATCGGTGCCGTGTCCGGCCGCCTCGGGGGCAAGCGAGTAGACAAGGATGCCTGAGAGCAGTCCGCCAAGCGTGATGACCGGAAGTATCAGCCATATATGGATGGGAGGCGACCAGGAGGCTATCTCCTGTGCAGTCATACCCTCAACAGGGAGGTTGTATCCAAGGATCGTCTTCGCAACAAACAGTATGGCGGTTTCCAGTCCCTCGAAGAAGAGCAGAGCCCCAAAACCCGAGATTATCCCGATTAAAATTGCAATGAGCAGGATTCTCTTGAATGGGGTGGCCTCTTCATCCATCTTTACTATGATATCTTTGGCTTACTTTATCTTGTTTTTAACTATTTTTTATTGACTCTGGACCCGGCATTTCACAGGTATCAAACAGCCAAAATATTGATCGTTTCCCTATAAATATTATCAAGAAGCAAAGTTCCTTTTAATATAATGATACCTGGCCACCTCTGTTTTTCCGCTCTGTCGGCGGAAGAGATTGAAGATAGACTGGAGGAGAAGGGAGAGTTTTCACCTACTTTTGGATTCGTCTTCAGCTCGGTGGCCCTTGATATCAAAAAAATAGCTGATATTCTGGCATCAGCACACGTGCCGGTCTTTGGGGCGTCAACCGCAGGGGAGATACTCGGCGTTGACGGAGAAGACCCCGTGCGTGAACGCTCCGCCGTCTGCTGCTTTCTCGATATCGATCCGTCTCTCTTCTCAATCCGGTTGTTCGACAGGGGGGAACGCTCATGCTTTGAATTCGGAGAGGCGATTGGAGTGGAGGGAACGAAACTGTTCCGTGAGCCTGCTTTCATCATCGCGATCTCAGGCCTCTCCAATGACGGCGACGCGATAGTGTCCGGAATCAGGTCGGCGGTCCCACCGGGTACACCGGTCGTCGGCGGGCTTGCGGGAGACGACTCCTTCTTCCGGGAAACATGCGTCTTCTCCCAGGAAGGATGCAGCACCAACGGGGCGGTGGCACTCATCTTCGATCGTTCCCGGGTTACTGTCCAAAACGTCGTCACATGCGGGTGGACGGGCATCGGGGCTGACATGATGGTCACAAAGTCTGAAGGAAACGTCCTCCATTCGATCAACGGGAGGCCTGCAACAGAGGTGTTCGGTGAATACCTGAATGTCCCCGACGATCAGCTCGTCGAGGTTGCAGTCACTTTTCCTCTCCAGATCAGGCGACCTGACGGGACCGTGGTCCTCCGTACCGGTCTCTCGGCCGACTTCCAGGCAGGCTCGATAACCTTTGCCGGGACGGTCCCGCAGGGCGCCAGTGTCCGTTTCTCCAGTTGTTTTGGGGCGGAAACGATCGAAGAGTCCGTCCGGGATATCGGAAAGTGCCATGATCTGCATCCCGCTGCGGACATGGTACTCGCGTTCTCGTGCATGGCACGGCACTGGGCCGCGGGAAGCCTCGTGAATGACGAGTTAAAGGCAGCGCTTGACCTGTGGAGGCGGCCTCTCATCGGTTTCTTCTCCTATGGCGAGATCGGGCATACCAGCCAGGGCACCTGCGACTTCCACAACGAGAGCCTGAGCCTTGCAATCATCACTTTTTCACCGGATGTACCATGAAAAAGTTCGAGACATTCAGGAAGGAAATGGATCGGCTCATCGAAGGCCTCACGGAGGAGGAGAGAGAGAAGATTGACCTCTCCCTCTCACGTCTCGGCGATGAGATCGAACTTCTCGAGCTGAAATACCACCGTGCCATCCGTGACCGGGCTGCAGTGCATTCACTGCTGAAGAAGACGTCAGAAGATCTCATCGGGCGTTACCAGATCATATTCGAGTATTCGGGTACTGCAATGGCAGTTGTCGAACAAAACGGGATAATCTCGCTGGTAAACTCCAACTTTGAGAGATTATTCGGCTACACCCGCGACGAGGTGGAGAACGTGTTGAAATTTCCCCGGCTTGTCGATGAGACGATGCGTGATACGATGGTCCGGTACCATTCCCAGAGGCTGGCAGGAAAGAGCGATGTCCCCCGTTACTACGAGTCAAAAGTCATCGACAGCGAGGGGCAGGTCCGTGATATCTCCATCAGCGTGGGCCTGTTCCCTGGAAGTAAACAGATAATCGTCTCGATTATGGACATCACTGACCGGAAGCGGGCCGAAGAGGCGGTTTCAAAGACAAACGAGAAGATGGCGATCTTGAACTCCCTCACGCGGCACGACATCATCAACCAGCTCACACCACTCTTCATGCACCTCGAACTTGCCCGCGAGGATACGAAAGACCCTGATCTGCTGGGATCGCTCGACGCGATGGAGAAGATCGCCGCAAACATCCAGAAACATGTTGAATTCATGAAGAACTACCAGGAGATAGGGGTTGAATCACCGGGCTGGCAGAATGTCGCCGACGTGATCAGGGAGGGTACTTCGTCCCTCCCGCTCGGTGATGTGCCCCTCTATGTCGGATTCGCAAACCTCTGGATCTATGCCGACCCGCTCCTCCAGAAGGTGTTTTACAACCTGGTTGAGAACGCGATCCGCCATGCAGGACCAATCACCGCAATCAGGTTCTCCTGCCGGAGAGCAGACGGGGAGATATCGATCTTTTGCGAGGATGACGGCACAGGCATTCCGGAGGAGGAGAAGGAACGAATATTCAAACGGGAATTTTACAAAAACACCGGTCTTGGACTCTTCCTCTCCCGCGAGATCTTATCCATCACCGGCATCAGGATCCGCGAGTCAGGTGTACCCGGGGAGGGTGCACGTTTCGAGATCTCTGTTCCCGGGGGGTGCTGGATTATCGGAGAAAAGGGTAGCCTGCCCTCCTCGTCGGCAGTTCCGGATCTTTGACAGAACAGGTCCGTATGATACCGGGGGAGTATGCCCTGGAAAAGTCTGCGGCGAGGAGCGTGTGTGCGATCTCGTCGGCGGTTTTCACCTGCTTTCGCCTGACCCGGGGATTTCTCGCTGAAACCTGCGCCTGCCTGGCTCTACGGGACCGGAGGCGATGCATCCCTGCCATTGCACCGGCCTTGGGTCAAAGGTAGCGATCTCCCGGGTTGTACCTGTCTATGAGACAGGGGTGGGCCTCACTCTGAAATACGGGTGATCACTTCGCTCCCCGGTCGTCGCAGGGTGTATACATCCCACTGACCACGATATACCTGTTCCCGTCGCTCCCCTCGACCAGGCGGCAATAGGCGGACTTCTCATAGATCCCGTTCTCCTCGGGAACCATCCACACGTAGTCCACCCAGCCGGATCCCTCCGAAAGAGCAGCCTGTGTAAGCAGGTCCCGGAACGGCGTCCCTGCAACATCAGTCTTTCCCTTCATGCTCACACCGATGAGACGGGGGTTGTCGGCCTCGGCAACGATGGTCACGTCCGTATCATAGACAAAGACATAGAGTGCCCGGTTGTTCCTGTCCCAGAAGGGATCTTCCCCTGCATTGATCCGGGCGAGGGTCCCGGGGGCGTCTTCTTCAATGCAGCCTGCCGTGAGGTTCACGAGACCGGTCACCTGCTCGGCCGTGATCCCGGAATCGGGCAGGCATGAGACGCCGGTATACCGGTAGACGATACGCTGGTACTCTGTGATACCGGTTGCATCGGGTTCGTACCGGAGAGTGTCCAGCGCCCCCTGGAAGGCACCAACCGTCTCATCAGAGGTATTCTTGTTGAACGCATAGTAGAGATCCTCGGAGTCAAGCGTGTACACGACCTTGTAATACGAGGGATCGCCCGTCACTGTCCGGGCATAGTATCTGCCGGCGAGGTCTCCGTAACACCAGAGATCGATTGCTCCCTCCTCCATGAGAGACAGAAGGGCCGGTACGGTACCCATCGCGACGAGGTTCGACGGATCGACGCCGAGAGCCAGGAGCTGGGTGTATGCGGCATCGTCCCGTACGACACCGATACGGTACCGGTCCAGGTCTCCGGGACCGGTGATTACGATTCCGCTGTTTGTGTCAGCAAAGATCACCTTCCGTTCCGAGCCGAGCGGACCCGCCCACTTGAAGAGATCCTCCCTCTCCGGGAGCCGGACGGTTGCGAAGATCGCGGTATTATTCTCTTTTTGCGCAATTTCGTATGCCCTTGACCAGGGGAGGACCCTGATGTTGTCGGATGATACCGTGCTGTCCATCCGGCGGATGACACCACGGAGGAGATCCACCCCGATTCCCTGGATCATCCCGTCCTCCACGTAGTTGTAGGGAGGGTACTCCTCGGTGACAAAGTACAGTTCGTCCCGGGCAACAGAGGACGCCGGGGTATTCCCGTCTCCCTGATCACCTGGAGGAGTCTCTTTTCCTGTGCCTGCCCCCGGTTCGGACGGGGATATACAGCCCGCTCCAATGCATGCACAGATTACGATACCGAGAATGAGAACCGCACTGATCCGCTTCATCATACACCTGCTGGAATGAGTCTTCTGATCTTATCCTATTTTAATGCCTCAATTTCATCCGGGAGCGGTACCAAGGATCTGGGACATTGTGACGAGCTGGAGGGCAAAGTGCTGCAAAAAAACGATTTCGACAGGCATGAGCGGCAGAACAGGAGAAAAAACCAATTCGAAACGATTTATACGAATGTCAGAAAAAACGGTATCATATGAAGGGCGAGGAAGACCCGGCATCCAGGATCCTCCAGGCTCTCCGGTTCAGGCCACGGGGAATGACGATCACAGATATTGCCAGTCAGACCGGGATTAAACGGAATACTGCCGCAAAGTATCTCGAGATGCTTCGCATATCGGGAAAGGTCGAATGCCGGGAGATCGGAACCGCAAAGGTCTTCTCCCTCGCCCATCGTGTACCACTCTCTTCGTTTCTCTGTTTTACCCGGGATCTCATCGTTGTCCTTGACAGCCACGGGCGGATAAGCCAGGTAAATGACCGGTTCCTGGAAGAGTGCGGGATTGCAAAAGAGGATGTGTTCGGCAGGACTATCAGCGAGGTAGCACTTCCGATACTGTCAACCCCCGGGGCACTCGATCTCATTGCCGGGTCCGGGGACGCTCAGGTCTCGGGAGAGATTCACCA
>JAHDSI010000236.1 GCA_018432765.1 Methanoregulaceae archaeon
GGATATGGAGTGCGGGTTGTTCGTCCGGTGAGGAGCCCTATTCGTACGCGATTATTCTTTCCGAGCTCTCGTTCTTCAACAAGGATATGAACGCTTTGATCATCGCAACCGATATTGATCGCGAAATACTGAAAAAAGCAGCAGAAGGAATCTATGAACGTTCCGCGCTTGAAAACCTGAGTGAAAGCCAGGTACGAAGGCATTTTACAAAACGGCCCGACGGAAAATTCGAGGTGAAACCCGCTGTCAGGGAACGGGTACGCTTCCAGAGCCACGATCTCATGGGCGGGGTGCCCGCCAGCAGGGGCCTCGACATCATCTCCTGCCGGAATGTCACGATCTACTTTACGGACGAGCAGAAGAACGATCTCAACCGCATGTTCCACGGGGCACTCGCCCCGGGCGGATATTACATCATCGGCATGTCAGAATTTCTTGGAAAGGAGATTGCCCATCTCTTCAAGCCGTACCGTCCGCGGGAGAAGATCTTTGTCAAAGACCCTGCAGCCGGATAAAGTCCTCTTCCAGGAGTATCCGTGCGGGAAACCGTATCCTGACGTGGTAACACCTGCAGGGAAACAGTTCTTCGGTGAGAGAGAGGGAGCATCTTCCGAGGTCTCCTCCTGAAATGATGTCATAGTGTCCCTCTATCTTCTTATACACCTCGATTATCCGGTCGGGAAGGGACCTGTCATTCCCGCCTGCCATATCAACCAGTTTCTCCATCAGTATTGTTCCGATATCCGGGGGAAGCGTATGTGCAAATCCTTCAACATGCAGTGAACAATGCCTGTTTTCAGCCAGAACCCCGGAGATCAGGGCAAACCCGATATCGACATCCATCCTGTGCAGTCCCTGTGCCCCGTAATTTATGAAATTGACGAGAAAGTCATGGAATACTTTTCTATTAGCCGATATTTCCCCTTCAACAGCCCGTATTGCCATGTCCCTCGCTGATTCCGGTATCGCCTGCTCACGCTTCAGCCCGGAAAGGAGCATCTCCTGCTGGTGGAGATGGGAGAGCATGGCCTTCATGACCCGGTACCGTTTCCAGAATTCCGCTTCGTAGCCCGGCTGGGGTGAAAACAGGTCTTTCTCCATGATGACTCCCCCCACCTCTACCTGCCCTTCTTCCCCGTTTCGTCAAGGAACGTCTGCATGAGCTCATGCCTCTTCCGGTGTTCACGTATCTCGTTGAATATAAGGATGAAGTTGAATCCCACCACGATGAGTATCAGGGTGCTGCTCACCCAGAAGAGCGGGGTGATGTCCTGCACGATGAATGTGGTGGCAAGGAGAATTGCGACAAAGCAGATGAGATAGAAGAATATCCACGTCCTTACATTCATGATGTCCATTATCCAGATCCTCGATCTTTATTCATCGCACATCATTTATGTATGATCTGATCCACGCTGTCACCCACCTGTTTCAAACCGCCCGATCTCCCCGATTCCGGACCCGGTACCGGGTTGGAATGCACCGTGGCGGATGCCAACCATACCGTTTAAATGCTTTCCGGGGACATACCTATCTGTTGCCGATGGCCTCCTATATCCGCACCAGCCACGAGGGAAATAAGAGTTTTACTGATTCGAAAGACACGGTAAAACTGGCTATTATCGGAATTTTTGCCGTCTGTTCCCTCGTGCTCACGACATACATGATAGGGTTCATGGACAGGGAGCTCTTCCTCTCGATCTACCCGCTCATCCCCCATCTCTATCTCATACCTATCATACTGCTGGCGCTGTGGTATCCGAAGCGGGGGCTCCAGATCACCATCCTGCTGATAGCGGCCATCCTCGTGCTCACCGTTTTTTTGTACATGCAGGGGACGGTCCTTGACCCCTTCATCTCTCTCCTGTATGCGGGGATGGACATCGCCATATTCGTCGTCCTTGCCCTGTATGCCAAGGACCGGACCCTTGTCGAGTCGTTCCTGAAAGGATTTTTCGACCATTCCGGTCTCGGGGAGCATTTCGAGGAGAGCATACGCCGCCCCAACGAGAAGGCCAAGGTGAAGTTCGAGGGAGCGTTCGAGGACGTGATACAGGCGCTCCACAGCGATGACGAGGAGGTGAGGGAAGAGGCCGCACGGGCTCTTGGAGAATTAAACGACCAGCGGGCGGTCGGCCCGCTGATCTCGATCCTCTCAGACGAGAACCGGTATGTACGGCGGGAGGCCGCAAAGTCGCTCGGGCGGATAGGCGACGAGCGGGCGATCGAGCCGCTCATCAACTCCCTTAAAGAC
>JAHDSI010000153.1 GCA_018432765.1 Methanoregulaceae archaeon
CGTACTCCGCACCACTGTGTTCAATGATATCCAGGGAAAGCGATATCGATTCCTGGTCGAGATGCGAGTCGAATTCATCAAGTATCAGGATACGAGGGGACGGGACGACCGCAGTCAACAGTGCCACAAGTGTCTTTTCGCCTCCCGAGAGCTGCTTTGATAACCTGGTGGTAAGATGCGACAGGTCCGCCTGCCTGATGACGGCGTCTGCCATTTCACGGGTCTTCCTGCACGAGATCCCCCTGAATCTCAGTGGTGCGGTGATCTCATCCTCCACACGATAAAAAAGGATGTTCCGGTCAGGAAACTCGTTCACGAACCCTGCTTCGATCTCTCCGGTATTGCATCCATCTATCGAGATCGTCCCTGCAGACGGCGTGAGAAGCCCGGCGATCAGGCGTAAAAGCGTGGTTTTTCCACATCCATTTGGCCCGATTACCGCGGTGTGGCCCGGGGGTATCCGGAGTTTTTGTATCGCCAGATCCCTGAAGACGAGACCAGAGATATCGATCATCCTTTCCCCTCCTCTGCCGGGATCACTCTTTCCCCGGGTTTTCCCTCTCTCAACGCATCAAGACGCCGGGCAATGGAGAATGCTGCACAGGCCTTGAGAAGATCTCCGGCAACAAACGGCAGGAACCCAAGCAGGAATGCCGCCTGCAGGGAAAGGCCTGCAGTTATACAGAGCCAGGCCGTTCCGCAGGAGAGGATCACCATGTCGCCTGTAACCAGACCCGCACCACGCCATATAGCTGACCGGCGCTCGTATGCCAGCCCTGTCACAAGTGCTCCGGGGATGAAGCCAAGAATGTACCCGCCGGTCGGACCGAGGAGTATCCCTATCCCCGCCATCCCGTTATGGAACACAGGCAGGTTCATGGCTCCCATCAGGACATACAGGAGCGGAGGAATTGCCCCATAGCGGCGCATCACCGCGCCGGAGAGCAGGACAAAAAGTGTCTGCAACGTGATTGGTACCGGAAAAAAAGGTATGGATATCCAGGACCCGACAATTATCAACCCTACATTCGCCGCTGTCAGGGAGACAAGGAGTGATCGCCGCCGGTCGCCAAGCATCGTCAACCTTACTTTACGCAGAGGTTGACGATAAAATCTACTGGTGGATGCAGTCCCCGGCTATCACACGGACCACCTTGCCGTTGTCCTTTCGTATCAGGAGGGCGCCGAACTCGTCAATGTCAATAGCTTCTCCCTCGAAGGTTGTTTTCAGGGTGTTTATCCGGACCCGGTGCTCGAGGGTGCAGGAGAGGCTCTTCCATTCCCGGAGAACCGGTTCGTACTCCTCGGACTCCATCAGCAGGTAACGGCTTTCAAACTCCCTGAGAATACGGGCCAGAAATGACGCCCGATCGACATCATACCCGACCTCTGAACTGATCGATGTGGCTGCGCTCGGCACGGCTTCGAGTTCGTTTGGGGCGATATTGACATCGATTCCTATTCCGAGAAGACAGTAATGAATGGTGTCTGCCTCTGCAGAGAGCTCGAGGAGGAGTCCGGCAACCTTGTTGTCGCCGATATATACATCATTTGGCCACTTGATCAGGGCACCCAGGTCAAACTCCTTTCGTATAGCCCGTGCAACTGCAACCGAAGCCGCCATCGTGACCATGAAGACGTGGTCCACGGGAATTTTCGGTTTGAGTACTATTGTGATCCATATCCCGCCTGCAGGAGAGACCCATGAACGACCCAGTCTCCCGATACCACCCGTCTGCTCCTCGGCAATGATTACGAGCCCGTGAAGATTGGCGGCGTCCCCCTCACTGGCAAGTTTTTTTCCAACCCATATGGTGGATGGCGTGTTTTCGAAATATTTCATCTTCTTGCCGATGAAGCGTGTCCGGAGCTTCTTCCTGATCTCATGGGGGAGGAGGCGGTCACTCTTCTGCTCCAGTTTGTATCCTCCTTTCTGCGACGAGGATATTTCGTAGCCCATGTTCTTGAGTTCCTTTACGTGTTTCCAGACAGCTGAACGGGAGATACCAAGCTTGTTGCTGATGGATTCCCCGGAAACCGGCCCATCGCTGGATTCAAGAATTTCAAGGACCCTAAAGGCTGCGTCGTACATTCTGATTACCTTTTGGCTCCGATCTGTTCACCGGGAAGGGGACACGGATCCTTTCCGCACACCTGCTGCAGGATCATGGACTGGTGTTCCATCAGTGTCGCGAGGTCGAAAATTCCTGTGATGTCGACAACCCCGATGGCGCCGATCACCGCTCCCTCATGGTCCCGTATCGGGCTTACCACAACAGGAACCCCCTTGTACGCTCCGGACGGAGGCGTCTCCCGGGCAATCCTGTTTTCGCTCAGTACCTTTTCGAGTACCGGTCCGGTATAGTCACTGTCCAGAACACTTCCCTCCTCAATCCTGATCCCTCTTCTATCCTTTGACCGTGCAGTCACCGGAAGGCGGTTGAGGAGTTCATGCAGGGCCATTCCAACCGGTTCGATATCTTCAGCAGAGAAGTCTGAAGAGATTACATAGCGATGCATCGAAGGTACCTCATAAATCCCTTGCTGCATGTCAAAATAATGTTTCCCCCTTTGCCGTGCAGAACTCCTTCACAAAACCCCGGGAAGGATACTCGTGGACAGTGCTCGCAATGATCCTGCCCTCGCCAGTATCCACCTCTATCATCACCGGGCGGCCATCTGCGCTGGCAACAACCACGCCCTCGTGCTCCGTGAAGTATCCATCGCACTCCACGCAGGAGGTATCATAATCTGCCAGGAATGCTGAACATGGATGTGAGTGATCAATTTCGATCCGGGAGGGACCGTAGGAATGGTGATACACAAGGTCGAAGGGCAGCCAGTCGTAGGCGGCGGCATTATCGCAGGCCGCACCAAAAACAAGCAGCCGTCCACCCGAGTTCACGAACCTGTTGATTCGTGGTGCGGCCGCCCGCAAGGCAGGAAGCAGGTTGGAAAACTGGGGGTTTCCAAATCCCGTCGGGACGATCAGGGTAACGAAACGACCCCTGTAGAACGGTGTCGCGAGCATGTGAGGAGTCAGATGCTCGCAGGGTACACCGCAGTCTTCAATGTAACGGGCAAAGACGATCTTCTGGTCCCATACCAGGGCGCAACGGCTGGTCACCCCTTGATCACCCCGAGCGGCTCCATCCGGGCGACCAGTTTCGAGAGACCCACTTCATGGACCACCTGCACGACCTCCCGGCTTGGCTTGTAGACTTCCGGCGCCTCGTCGGCCAGTGCCCCGATTGAGGGGGCCCTCACCAGGATGCCCTCGCTGGCAAGGGAATCCCTGACCTCCTTTCCTTTGAGGCTCTTCCTGGCCTTGCTCCGGCTCATAACCCTCCCTGCCCCGTGACACGTGCTCCCAAAAGACTTCTCCATGGCCATCGCGGTTCCATGCAGTACGTATGACGAGGTGCCCATGCTTCCCGGGATCAGGACGGGCTGTCCGATCGATGTGTACGCGGCGGGAATGTCAGGCGCTTTCGGACCAAATGCCCGTGTTGCGCCCTTCCGGTGGATACAGAGCCTCATACTCTTTCCGTCAACTGTGTGTTCCTCGAACTTGGCCACGTTGTGGGCGACATCGTAGACCAGCTTCTGGTCCTCGTATCCAATCCCGTACATGTCAGCAAGGACTTTCCTGACATTATGCATGATGACCTGCCGGTTCGCCCATGCATAGTTGGCCGCCGCAGCCATTGCACCAAAATATGCCCTTCCTTCAGGCGAATCGAGCGGCGAACAGGCCAGTTGCCTGTCAGGAAGGTGTATCTGGTATCTCTTTGTGGCTGCTTCGAGCTCCTTTAAATGGTCTGTGCATATCTGGTGACCAAGACCACGTGAGCCGCAGTGGATCATGACGCACACCTGGCCCTCGGCAAGACCGTATGCATTCGCCGCGTCCTGGTCAAATATCTCCCTGACAACCTGTATCTCGAGGAAATGGTTGCCTGCGCCGAGTGTGCCGCTCTGGGGCAGGCCCCTCCTTCGTGCTTTGTCAGAGACGTGTGCAGTATCTGCTTCTTTCATGCAGCCGCCCTCTTCGCAATATTCCAGGTCGCTCTCTGTCCCAAAACCCTGGTCCACAGCCCATCTCGAGCCTTTCATAAGCATCTCCAGGAGGTCCCGGCCGGCAAGGCGGAGCGAGCTCTTTGCACCCACCCCGGTAGGTACGGCAGAGAAGAGGCGTTCAACCAGTTCCTGTCTCTTCTTCAGGTCAGGCACACGAAGCGGCGTTGCGAGCAACCGGACGCCGCAGTTGATGTCAAAGCCCACCCCACCGGGAGAGATGACTCCCTCCTCCATGTCGAATGCGGCGACTCCGCCGATGGGAAAACCATACCCCCAGTGTATGTCGGGCATTGCAAGGGAATTTTTCACGATACCCGGCATGGTGGCGACATTCGCAAGCTGCTGCACGGCTCCTTCTTCAAGTGTCTCCGCGAGTTTCTCGGAGAGGAAAAATCTTCCCGGAACCCGCATTCCCGGAACAAAGCCGGTTGGGACCTCCCATTCGTAAGGCCCTATCCTTTTTATCCCCTCATACATAGGCTTAATCACACATCAAAGATAACTTCCAGTATATAATTCTCCTTGTCCCGGTGAATCGAGAGGCCTGAATAGGAGATTCCTTTCACTTCGGTGCCTCCCGAATGCTTCGCAGGATCGAACCGTTCACCATACAGCTCGCCTTCGAGGTGGCCCCCGCGTATCGATACATCCGCAGAGGCGACCACGAGATTTTCCACCTCCGATATGTACAGGAGTTCGGAGAGAAAATCGTGAACCAGGGAGACGGGGTCGTCAGCGTCGACGGTTATCGGATACCTGACCGGGCCCGCATCGACAGCCCCGTATTTCACTTCCATGAGGGCGCAGGCAGCTTCTCCAAAGAGCGCTTCAAGTGAAGGGGCCACAACACGGATCTTCACATCAGCGGTATGCTCAAGCTCTTTGTAGGTCATTCCGGCACGTACTCAATCATCTTCGTCAAAGAAGATTGGAACCATTCCCATGTGAATCGAATGCAGGTAACGGGCCTGGTGAATGGAGACAAAGATCGTATGATCACCGACCGTTATCTGCAGGTCGGTCGGTTTTGGTGGTTTCATCCGCACAGGCAGGAGAATCGGGCCTCCACAGGACGTGCAGATACGAAAATCGCAGCCCCTTTTTTGGATGTAATCCACCACCTCGGTCTGGATCAACACCTCTTCAAGAGAAGGGCGGTTATTGGTATGAGCATACATGATGCTCACATCATACGCGGGCACCGATTAAAAAAATTATGATCCATGTTATTTCAGCCCGCGACAGCTCCCCTCACCATCTCAACATACTGTTCCTTCAGCTGGTAGATACTGCAGGTCCCGTCTTTCTCCCTGATTACATGAAGGATGCCAAGCCGGGATGCGATGATTCCTACCATTGCCGCAACCGAATGGTAGCTGATGACAAACCGTTTATTGAGCTCTTCAAAGATCTGGGCAATAGTCAACGATTTAAGACGAAGGAACAGTTTCAGCATGGCACGCCGTATGCCTGTACGGTCTCTGGAGATGTATTTTTTCAGCCTTGCCTCCACTACCGATTTGATCTCTTGCGGAGATCTCATAAAGGGGGATTCGCTGCAGGCTTTATTTAATATTTTTGTTTTCTCCCGGCCCTCCGATGGTCCCAAATACCGATTCAGGCCAATTTTTTCCCATGAATTCTCATTTATGAGGGCCTCTGGCGATATTTGCAGGTCTATTGTGGTATCCGAAGGATTTTACCTGTACTCTGCCAACATGTAGGAATATGGGATTTACCGGCTATGATGTGAATAAATATTCACCCAAACAGATGATAGCCATTCCGATGATCCTCCTGCTCCTGGCACTGGCAGTGCTTGGGTATACCATGGCCACGACAGGTATGCCTGTAAAACCGGGTATGGACTTCTCGGGAGGCACGGCGGTCACTCTTTTCACCGCCGATTCTGCCCAGGAGATCGGGGATGTCTTCTCTGAATTTCCCCTCCTCTCGATCGGGGAAGGGCTTTCCAACGGCAAATATCTCAAATTCGGCCCGATGGACGACGAAAGCCTCCAGTCTCTGGCAACCCTGATCGGGGAAAAATATCCTGAAGCGAAAATAGACCAGATCGGGGCGACCTTTGGCGAGACGCTGCAACAGCAGGCGTTTATCGCTGTTCTCTTCTCGTTCATCGGAATGACGATCGTGGTCTTCCTCGCCTTCAGGACGATTATCCCTGCAGGTGCGGTGGTGCTCTCGGCATTTGCCGACATCGCAATGACCGGAGCAGTGATGAACATTATCGGGATCGATCTCTCACTTCCCACCACCGCAGCACTCCTGATGTTGATCGGCTACTCGGTTGACAGCGATATACTGCTGACTATGCGGGTTCTGAAGAGGAAAGGAAAACTCGAGGAGAAACTTGCCGGTGCATTTCGCACAGGTATCATCATGACCACAACAACGCTCGCCGCAATCATTGCCATGTGGGGTGTGGCGTTTGTCGGCCAGATTACCGTCATCTGGGAGATCGCCACCGTTTTGATCATCGGTCTTGTGATTGACATGATGAATACCTGGCTGACCAATGCAGGGATAATCAAGTGGTACGTGACTTCGAGGGGTGGACGATGAAGAGCGAAAAACTGGTCTCAATCGTGAAGCACTGGCAGGTAGCACTCGTGATCATCCTGGTGCTTGGATCGCTCGTTGCGATCTATCCGCGGTTCGAGGACGGGAAATTCACCACCAACCTCCAGTACGGCCTGGACCTGCAGGACGGGACATGGCTCCAGATGGAATTCAAGGCAGAAGTCGTCGGTTTCGAGACTGACAGGCCCTACGGGGATTTCATTGGTGACATACAAGAGAAACTGGACGCCGATATCTATCTCGTAGACGATGACAGGCTCGAGATCCGGAAATATTATCCGCGAGAGGTACTTGAGACGACGTTTGCCGAAGCAGGCGGAAGACTGACGTCCTATGACCCGGGTGTATCAAAAGCCACCGCCGAAGAGGTCAAGCAGATCCTTGAAAACAAGATCAACACGCTGGGGACCAAGGATGCGAAGGTCAACCCACTTACCGGACTCTCAGGTGTGACCCAGTATATCAGGGTCGAGCTCGCCGGTGTCGGACTGGCCCAGGCGAAGGAGATCGTTGGGAAACAGGGCAAGTTCGAGATCAGGATCCATACCGTGGGCAACCAGACTGAGCATGTCCTGTACGGCGAGTCTATAACAAGCGTCGGCGTCCCGAGTCGGCAACCCGGCAGTGAGACCTGGGGGGTTTCATTTACCTTAAACGAGGACGGCGCAGCGAAGTTACGGGAGGCTGCCATCCGGTTCGGGGCCGTAAGCAACCCCGCAGCCCATAACCTCGATATGATCCTCGACGGGGAGACGGTGTACAGTGCCGCCATGTCCGATGATCTTGCGGCGAGCATCGCCGTGGAACCGGTTCGTCAGCTCTATGCCTCCACGGGAACCGGGGATGCAGGCCTGACAGACGCCAAGAACCTTGAGATCCATTTGAGAGCAGGCGCGCTCCCTGTCGATGTGGCAGTTGCAGGGACAGGGTACGTGCCGGCGGCACTATCAGACTACTTCAAGATGCTGTGCCTTGTCGCATTCGTCCTTGCCACCATAGCCGTAGGAATAACCGTCTTTTACCGGTACAGGGAGGCCTCCATCGTCCTGCCAATGATCGGGATCAACCTCTCCGAGATTGTCATCCTTCTCGGCATCGCCACATTCATTCAGCAGCTTGACCTGGCTGCCATCGCCGGACTTATCGCGGTTCTTGGAACCGGGATCGATCAGCTCGTGGTCATCACGGACGAAGTATTGCATGAAGGAAAGATACCCTCCCAGAGCCTGTACACAAAAAGACTGAAAAGGGCGTTATCGATCATAGCCGTATCCGCAGCAACAATCATCTTTGCGATGCTGCCGCTGGCGCTCATGGATCTATCCACGCTCCGGGGCTTTGCCATCATCACCATCCTTGGCGTGCTGATTGGCGTGACAATCACCAGGCCCGCATATGGGAAGATAATCATGGAAATGCTCTCCAAATAAAGGAATATAAAAACCTTTATCTGTTTTTTTCACTGACTACTCTGAAGGTAATTCATATGGCTAAACCGATTTTGCTTGATTTTTACGCCGACTGGTGTGGCCCCTGCAAGAGACAGGGTCCGATACTGGAAGAACTGAAGGAGAAGATGGGTGAGAAGGTAGAGATCCAGAAGATAGACGTGGACCAGCATATGGATGTTGCCAACCAGTATGGTATACGTGTCGTTCCCACGCTGATCATTTTGAAGGATGGAAAAGTGGTCCGGACCCTTGAAGGTGTGACCAGTACCGAGTCACTTGAATCAATGCTTTCACCGCTGGTGGAGTAAGTGAAAATCGGCATAGTTGGTGGCACAGGCGATATCGGGGAGGGTATAGCAATGAGACTCTCCTCGAGCCACCAGGTGTATATCGGTTCCCGTGAGGAGGAGAAGGCACAATATGCCAGCGAATGCTGTTTTTCGACCATAACGGGAAGAGGGCTGCCATGTCACTGCAGCGGCCATTCAAACCAGGATGCAGTGGATCTGGCCGACGTGGTCATCCTTGCCATACCATTCAGGCATGTCGAGCCTACGCTTTCGTCACTGCACGGGTTCGAGGACAAGATCGTCGTCTCACCGGTCAACCCGATGGAGAAGAGGGATTATTTCGTGTATACCCCGCCGGCCGAGGGATCTGCTGCACTCTTCATCAGGAAATTTCTTCCCACAGAGGCAAGGCTGTGCACCGCATTCAACACGGTAGCTGCCAACAAGTGGAAGGCGCTGGACCTGGAACTCGACCTGGCAGTCCCGGTCTGCGGTGATGACCCTTCGGCAAAATCGGTCGTAATGGAACTGGTAAACAGCATCTCCCGTGTAAAAGCCTATGACGCGGGACCGCTGGCCGGCTCCTGCATGGTGGAATGCCTGACACCCCTTCTCCTCAACATTGCACGGTTCAACAGGATGAGGGATGTCGGAATCCAGTTCAGATAAGATATCTGAGATAATATCAGAAATCTCCCGGATTTACGGCGCTGACGAGTGGTGGGAGGCAGATTCGGCAGAAGAGGTGATGATCGGTGCAATCCTCACCCAGCAAACCCGCTGGGAGAATGTCAGGACCGCCATTTCACGCCTGAAAATGCATGGTTTGTGCAGTTTTCCAAAGATCCGTTCCGCCGATCCAGCCTTCATCGAGGAGCTGATCCGGCCGACAGGCTATTATCGACAGAAGACCAGGAGGTTGAAGCTGCTTGCAGAATTTGTCCTGGAGAGACATGGCGGGATGGAGAACCTTTCAAATATGGAGACCCACCTCCTTCGAAGAGAACTTCTCTCCGTGAACGGTGTCGGAGAAGAGACTGCCGATAGTATCCTCGCATATGGCTTCATGAGGGACTGCATTGTCATCGATAGATACACAAAAAGGATCTTTGCATGTGCAGGCATCACCTCGGATGGTGATGAACTGCGCCGGGCATTCGAGGATGCCCTCCCATGTACCTCCTCTGCTAAGCGGGGGATACACGGCCACCTGGTGGAATATGCCAAGGATTTCTGTAATAAGTCGAGGTGTGAAGAATGCGTGATACGGAATTTATGCGAATAGGTGCCCGTCTGTTTACAGAGGGGCTTGTTGGAGGCAACTTTGGGAATATCAGTGTGCGGGCGGAGGGTGGATTCTACATCACCAGAAATGGATCGTACCTGGACGACCCGGGAAACCCGGTCTTTGTTCCACTTGAAGGACCGGCACCCCGGGAGGCTTCAAGTGAATACCGGGTGCATAGGCAGGTATACAGAAGCACACGCCATAATGCCCTCATCCATGCACACCCGCCCTACACTGTGGCGGCATCTCTCGTATATGACGAGATAGTCCCTGTCGACATCGAAGGCCAGACGTTCTGCCCCATCATCCCGGTTGTGGATGGAAAACCCGGATCAGAAGAGATGGCCAGAAATGTTGCAAATGCCCTCTGCCTCTCGCTTGTTACGGTCGTGAAGGGGCATGGGACCTTCGCTTCCGGAAAGAGTCTTGATGAGGCATTCATACTGACCTCGCTCGCAGAGCACAGTTCGCACGTCCTCTGGCTGGTCGGCGACCTTCAGAAAGACACAGAA
>JAHDSI010000232.1 GCA_018432765.1 Methanoregulaceae archaeon
AAGTACCTTCGAAAATGCTTAATATCTTATGATTCCAAATGTCGGGAAGGATCCATAGGGTAGCGGATATCCTCTTGGGCTTCGGACCCAAGGACGCGGGTTCGATTCCCGCTGGGTCCATACACGCTTTTATTTCCAAGTACGGACCTGGTGTTTTCCTCAAAAGAGAGTGGGTGCGCAATCGCGACATCCAGGTGTTTGTCACCCATTCGGATCCAGTGTCCGGAAAAGAGAGTTAGTTTTCAAGGAATATCCGGGTCGTCTCACTCCCATGTCACTTCATGAGGCACCCGGTCAAGGAGCATCCCCTCCACGACCACGGGCATGAGCCTGCGCCCCTCCTCGATCGCCTTCTGGAGCCTCCAGCCTCTCTCGGCATAGATGGTGAAGATCGGCTCGCCCTTCTGAACCCTGCTCCCTTTCTTGGCATGAAGCAGGATCCCGGCACCCCGGTCATTGGGAGCACCGGCTAGCCGTGCCAGGCTTATCAGGGACCTGTTATTCAACTCGATGACGTACCCGTTCGCAGGGGCATTCACCACGAATTCAAGTGATCCCGGACCGATGTCCTCGGCCTTCACGTCAGGATCTCCGCCCTGGATCCCGATGATGTCCTTGAACTTTGCAAGAGCCGCCCCTTTTGCCAGTATCTCGCCTGCCATCTGGCTACCCCTGCCTATAGGTGCTTTTCCCGACATCTCGAGTGCTATTCCTGCAATCGCGATACTCTTCTGGAGTAACGAACCGGGCTCTTTTTTGCCTTCAAGTATGGCAAGTGCTTCGCGCACCTCGAGGTTTGGACCGATCGTTCTTCCAACCGGGGAATCCCCGTAGGTGACGGCGCATTCAACCCGCATGTTCAGGCGCTCCCCGATATCGATAAATTCACGGGCAAGTTTTCTCCCTTCCTGCACGGTGGGGACCTTTGCATGCAAGCCGACAGGAATGTCGATCACCACGAGATCGGCCCCCACCGCGTACTTCTTCGCCATGACACTGGCAATCATCTGGCCCCGTGCATCGATCCTGAAGGGATATTCATGAATGATGATATGATCGTCGGCAGGCGCGATATTTGTCGCACCGCCCCATACGATTACGCCACCCACCTTCATGGTCATCTGCTGGACTTCGGTTGCAGAAAACTCGACCGGAGCCAGGACTTCCATGAGATCCGCCGTGCCTCCCGCTCCCGTAATGGCCCGGGAGCTGGTCTTTGGGATCTTTAAGCCGCTTGCGGCGATGATCGGAACCACGAGAAGTGAGATCTTGTTGCCGGGCACGCCGCCGATCGAATGCTTATCCACGATGGGGTGGGCATGGAAATCGATCTTTTCGCCGGTATCGACCATGGCCCTCGTGAGGTGCTCGACCTCGTCCATGTCCATCTCGTTGATGTAGCACGCGGTGATATAGGCTGTGATCTCCGCCGGCGAAAGGTCCTCGGCGACGATGGCCTCGATTACCGCATATGTCTCCTCCTTGGAGAGCCTCTCACCGTCCATCTTCTTCTTGATGTGGGTGAGCGAGGCCGGCCGCTCAGCCACTCTCACCTCGACTTCCATGCCATCCTCTACCGAGAGGCGTTCGTTGGTGCGGCTGTAGATGCCGATGGTCCCCCGTGGTATGATCGTCGTGGTGGTATCGACAAAAGCCGCGACCGAGAGGCCATTCACATTGTTGATTATCTGCACCCGGTCACCTGCCAGGACTCCGACAGTCCGTGCATCCTCGATGTTTAACATCACTTCCCGTGTCTGGATATCAATAAGTTTTGCCGCAAGTATCATGGATGGATTACTCCTGATTTTTGTAAAAATCCTCTTCTTGGGAGTATTGCGGTTCTATCGTATAAACCCCTTTATGCCAGCTGATGCAGGTCCACCGCCTAATTGTGTGGCACATGCTCCCTGAAAGGAGAATTATACGTATTAAGGGGCGGAACCGACGAAAAAAAGTTAGATTTTGGTGTTTAGTGCTTGCGCACGATCAGGAACGCAACGGCTCCAAGGCCGATCAGGGCAACCAGTGCACCGAAACCAGGTGTGGTGGTCGGTACAGCGGTGGTGACCGGTGGGGCTGTGGTTGCTGCCGTGGTGACAGCGGTGGTGACTGGCGGGGCTGTGGTGACGGTAGTAACTACACCTTCAACGACGTTGAAGAGCGTGGTTTCTGTCACGTCAACGGTTACACCCTGGACCTTCACGATGTACTCATCGGGCTTGAAGGTGGTGCTGTCGACAGGGAATGACCAGGTGTTAAAGCCACCGGTACCCTTTACGACCTTCACAGTGCCGGTTGCACCGCTGAACTCACCACTCTGGGTCTTCGAGGTCGGAGCGAAGGATGAAGATACGACTTCAATCAGCAGCTCGTCGTCGACGGCCAGGTTGGTGGTTCCCGAGATCTCGAACTTGTCACCGACCATCTTCTCGGTGATCGGGCTGATCCGGATGGATGGCTCTTCAATCAGGAACTGGAGCTTGGTGTAGGTATCGTCGACGCTCGGGTTGTCGAGTGCTATGACAAGCGCCTCTGCTGCGTCAGATCCCTGCAGGCTGCCGGGTCCCTGGAGTGTGAAGATGATGTTCTCTGCACCCATGATCGGGTATGGTCCAACAACGTAGCGGTATGGATAGCCTGCGTCGGCTCTTGGATAGACGTCAAGTTGGTCGTTGTACATCGGGTGCTGGACAACGACGAAGTACTGTCCGCTTGCCATGTTCGAGGTGACTCCCTCGGAGATCTCCTTCTCGAAGGTTCCGTCGGAGTTTACGCTCTCGGTGGTGTACAGGACGTAGTTCTTACCCATGATCCAGACTGCCACACCAGGTGAGGGCTGGCCTTCTGCAACACCACGGAGATAGAACTTGTCACCGGCGGCTACAGTGGACTGCGAAGCAGTTGCACTGACGAACGGCTTCCTGATAATCAGGGAGACGGTTGCGTACTGTGCGTCGCCAAGGTTGTTCCTGTCGTTGGGGGTTGCAAGTGCGTAGACGGTGTAGGTACCTGAGTCGATGTTCAGGTTTGCGGTCTGCCACTTGTACTCCCAGGTGTTGTCATCCATGACGTCAGCGGTCGTGAATGTGTTCCCGATATTGTTTGTGACTGCCATCCTCGGGTCGGTCAGGCGCCCGCCGTTTCCGGGCAGGTTCGGACCGGTGATGAACAGGTAGACGGTGTCAGTCTCGGAGTTGGTACCGGAGAGCTTGATCTCCTGTCCAAGGAAGTAGCTCTGGTCACCAGCAGCGACCACGGTCACGGTTCCCTTCTCGACCTTCACATCGACCTCGTCGGACTTGTACTGGTCGCCGTAGAGATTAACGTTCCATGGTGCAGGCATGTTGATTGCGCCGGGGCCTCTCTCTACACGGACGGTGTACTTCTTGTCCTTGGTGTCAGCACCGCTCGTGAACCCAACGGTGATTGTTCCACTGTTGGAGGTCTTCACTGCGGCATAGTAGTAGACGCCATTGTCGGGTGCTGCCGGGACGTCCTGCTTGATGGTGCGTCCTGCGCCTCCCTCGTATGCGTAGGTTCCGATGTCATACGGGCCTCCGATCGGGTCGTTTGTGACATCCTTCTGGTCAGCCAGCATCAGGGGCGGCTGGTCGGTCGCGAGTCCGGTCATCTGGCCGGTTCCCTTCACCCAGATAGCGTAGTAGGTGTTGGGCCTTCCGGTGACGGTGACCGAGAACGGGTTGCCACGGACAACGACATCCTTGCTGGCCTCGACCTTGACCGTGTCGGAAGCGATGCTCACCGTGTTTGTGGTGGTGATCGTCTTTCCGGTGTAGTCGGAGCCGTCAGGTGCCTTGTAGTTGTCCTTCATCTTATTCAGGCTGATCTCGGCGTAGACAGTGTATACACCAGCCTTGTAGACCCGTGCACCGTTGATATCGATCACACCGGTGTTCCATCCCTGGGTGACAGATCCAGCGGGTACCCAGTACCAGAGCGAGGTGTCAACGACCTGGTTGGTCAGCGGTATAGAAACGGTTGTAGACTGCCAGAGCGCGGTGTAGGTTGCGCCATCGGCGGTCTTCACGCGGATGTTGACGAATCCCTCACCTGCGTAGTTCAGCCTGTTGGTAACCGAGTAGATGTTGGTCTCAACTCTGAAGTTCTCGAAGTTTCCAGCTGGCACGGACTTGCCGGTCACATCCTTGTTCGCGTTCTGATCCCAGATCTTGATGGCGATGTTGGGGTCAACGACATTGAATGCAACCTGGTTGCGGGTCGCTCCTCCGTCCCACCTGTACCAGTTGCCGGTCTTGCCGACAAAGTCGGCAGGTGCTACATAGAAGCTTGCCGGATTGCCTACGGCAATAACGGCGTTTGGTGTGTCGGTGCTCGGGTTGGTACCTGATGCGAACCAGGCGACCTGGTTGAATGCTCCGACTGCTGCGGACACATCAAGCCCCTCTTCACCAATAAACACATCTCCACCTTGAGTGATTTGATTTACCGCTGCTGACGCTGGCAGGATAAGCATTGCCAGCGCAACAACTGCAATCAGTGCAAGGCTAAAGCGCTTAGTCATAATATTAGTCCTCCTTACTCATGTCCAAATTTGAAACGTTCAATCCAATGCACACGGGGCAAACCGTGTTCGACACATGTCGAATGACGGTTCATTGTGCTCCATACTCCGAATAACGGAATATGATTCAATATTAGTGGAACACTTAATATATCTTTTTTGGTCGGATACAAACGGAGAGGAAGGGCTTGCAGGGATTAGATCGGTGAAATGTATACGGATGAGGGTTTTTTGGTCCTGTCCGCTCCCTCGATCCCGGTATCCGTGGAAGAGGTTGGATGTCGAAGAACCGCCTATAACGCGCGATATCACGAATATTCAAAAAAATGGGAGTATCTCACCGTAAACTTCTTCCCGTTCAGCACTGGCCGGCGCAAAAAGTGTCGAAGTTTTGTATCCAGAGACCACGTCCACCTGCACAGACCCCGGACTCCATACCTTTACCTTTTCGCCAGACCAACAGGATCTCATGAGAATCATCAAGGCTCCATCCATCGGGAGGGCTCACGAACTGGTGGTAAAGATGATACTTGAGAAGGGATGGGTTCTGGATACAGAGGACGGGGAAGCCACGGTGGAGTTTGACGAGGTGGCATTAAAGATCGACAACCCGGCCTCCGCTCCAAAGGTCAGTGCACATTCGCGGTTCCAGGAGAGGTTCATGGAGAAATATGCACAGGATCTGGTCAGGGGATCCGATTCGGTCTTTGAATATGACTATCACGGCCGCCTCTTTCAATGGGGAGAACGGCTCTCTTCCGGTGGAGCCGACGTCTCTGTCAACCAGGTGGATTATATAGTACGGAAGCTCTCGGAGGCCCGTGAGACCAGGAGAGCGATAGCGATCACCTGGAACCCGGTAATAGACGAATCCCTGGACGACTGCCCCTGCCTCCAGCTGGTCCAGTGCCTTGTCAGGAACGACCGCCTGCAGATGAAGGTGGTCTTCCGGAGCAACGACATGCTCACTGCAGCCGGTGCCAACATGTATGCTCTCACCCGCCTCCAGGAATATATCGCCGGCAGACTCTCTCTCCCGGCAGGGTCCTATACACACATCTCGCTGGTGCCCCACATCTATTACAAGCGTGACATGAACGACATCGAGCCTTTCTGCGGCAGGGGATCTCGTATAAAGCCCATCCCCGAGGTCTGCAGTCTCTGCGGGAAATGCCGCTGAAGCATGGATTCCCGCTCTCAATCAGACACATTAATTAGGAAAAAGGGGCAATCTGATAAGGCAGACAGCCCGGTAGTGTAGCGGTCAATCATGGGAGACTCTGGATCTCTCGACAGCAGTTCGAATCTGCTCCGGGCTATCGCTCTTCTGTCTCGTGCTGGCGGGAATAGGCCTTTCAGAAAATCCCGGACCAATTGTATACCCAAAAGAATCCCTGCACTTTTTCGGGCATTAAAAGGAGTTTCACTTTTTCGCACACAGGATGGCTGCATGGTCCTGGTGGTAGGGAAGGAGCCACATCGTCTCCTGTATCACGAAGTCGCTCTCCTCGAGCCGGGCGATGGATTCTGCGAGGACGTCGCCGGGATCGGATCGCACGTCTATGCTCCTGGTCTTCAACATGAGAAGAGCGATGCCTGACTGTTTCAGGAAGACACTGTTTCTCGATGCGATCCCGATCTGGTCTGGATCCGCCACATCCATGTACAGCAGGTCGACCGGTTCGAGCAGCGGGGCATACCACTCCGGACGGGATGCGTCCGCCATGATGGGTACGATATTCTTTCGCTTTGCGGCAACAGCCAGGAGATCCTGCATGGGTCGTGGTGCAAATTCAACTGCATACACGCATTCGGTGTAGTCTGCCACGTGGGATACCGTTGTACCGTTGGCTGCTCCGAGGTACAGGACAACGTCATCCTTCCGGAGCTCGTGTCCGCACCCCTTGTGGTAGTATGCGGCAAGCTTGCTCCGGTAGGGATCCCATATCCGGCAGTTCCGAAGCATCTTTTCGCCATAGACACCACCCTTCCCTTCCGATACCAAAACACCGTCAATCCAGATCATCACGTGCCCTCCCCTGCCCTGTCCACCGCCTCCTGCGAAGCGTTGAGAAAGTCCTGGTCGATCTCCTGCCTGAAATAATCTATACGTGCGGCAATGCCCAGTTTTGCCGCGAGAACCCGTGCGACTCTCCCCCTCACGTCCCTGTCGGCGTTGTGCACCCTCCGATGCTGGAATATGATCCCGTGTTTTGGTGAGGGGGAACCGGTTCGCATGTGTGAGAAGAGTGCGCTCTGTGCGCCGAGAACCTGGATCGAACTTCCCGGAAGCCGTGACAGCTCTTCCAGGCTGCCTGCCCTCGATACCAGCCGGGCAGCAACGAGCCCCCCGATCAGGGCGCTGCAGTTTGGAATAACGGTATCGGCAAGGGCTGTGACGTCCCGCATGAGCCGTGTCCGCGACTCCTGGAGTTTTTCAATATCTGCGATGATCTCTGCGAATGCCCGGTCACGCTCCTTCTTCATCACCTGGATGACCCGTCTTCCGGAAAGCGACCGGTATTTCCGTGAGAACGAGGGATTTTTCGTCCGGTACCATTCCACGGCCCGCTCGGTGAGAAGGTTTATCACGTCATCGAGCTCGTCCAGCATCCGCACCATCTGCACGAGTTCGATATCCCTGCTTGTGAAATGCTCCGCGATCTTTGCCTCCGCGATGAAAAAACAGAGATTGCGCAATTTTTGAAGATAATCGCCGCGATCTTTCGCAAACCCGCACCTGACCGCGTCTTCCCACGCAACCGGGATATAGGCGGCCATATCCGTGTCAATGCTCTCCAGCCTGGCAGCCTGATCGGCAGGGCTGCCCACGAACGGGTGGCACCCTTCCCCGTCAATATCTCCGAACCAGTAGGATTGCATGCCAATTACTGGTATCCAATGTCCTATATAGTATTATCAGGATCGGGCAGACATCCCCCGGTTCCTTCACAGGCCGAATGAGAAGAGGATCACCGGGAGGGCTATTGCGCCCATGCAATACACCTGTGCCACATTGACAAGCCGGGGTACGACACCGACAGCGGTGGCGAGTACCAGTATAAACAGGCCGAAGAACCCGCAGATGGCGAGCGAGATCAGGGCGATAAATACGCAGACTGCGAAATGCAACTTTTTCCTGTCGATTCCGCTGAATAAACCGGCAAATCCGCTGATATATATGGTGAGCAGGTAGGCGATAGCGCCTGCAAGTGCGCCCACGGTTACCAGTTGTCCCATCGATGGGATATCCAGTGAGGAGAAGGCAACCATGATCCCGTTCCTGGTCCTCCCGATGACAAAGAAAGCGGCAAGAGCCACCAGCGCATTCACGGTGTTTGCAGCACCGGTGGCAAGGATGTATCCCCTCCGATCCGTATCGTACCGTATACCCGTTGCCAGAACCGCGTTCGCTGTGGCATTGGACAGTCCGGGAAGCCATCCGACCACTGTTCCTGCAACAGATCCCTGGAGCGTGTGCTTCAGAACTGTTCCCTTCTCGAGATCCAGCCCCTCGAATTTCTGCGGCGGCACCGGCCCTGTCCCGGAAAAGAGCAGTATGGCGATGCCAAAGAGGCCGCTCAACAGCGGCATGAGGAGTCCGGCGTTGCCGATGACTCCGGTGCCGAGGAAGGTATACCGGAACGTGAAGAGGCCAAGCATCCCTGATACGGAAAAGACCAGGAGGGCCCAGCCAGGTGACTCTCCTGACACGATCAGGTATCCCAGGATCCCGACAAGGATGATACCGATCCCCCAGTCCACATACGCCTGGACCGACGGGAGAAGAAGGAGAAGTGCTCCTGAGAGGGGGATGGCGACGAGGAGTCCCGCAGCGCTCCCAAGCGCAGATATCCTGGCCGCCTCCTCACCCTTCCCTTCCATGCAGAGTTCGTGGAGGGGGAGAACCGAGACCGCCGTGTCGGCATCCGGGATCCCGAGAAAAGTCGCGGGAATCACATCAAGGAACGTATGTGTGATGAGCGCGGCAAAGAGCGTGAATGCGAGCGTCTCCGGCCCGAGAACGGGAAGAAGGGCCACCTGGAACGTGAGGAGAACTCCGGCCATGGTATTGACATGAATGCCCGGCAAAAGGCCGCTTGCCAACCCGATTGCCACCCCGGCAACCGTCCCGATCACGATCCCGAACATCTTTTGGAAATTTCAGGGGACAATGCTCATAAAGCAACCGAAACAAATATTCTCTCTCCTTACAGGTATGAGAGAGACATGAAGATCGCCATCACCCGGCTGCGGGGAAAAGATACCGATGATTCACGCCGCTGCGCGGAGTTCGGACATACCTGTTACACGGTCTCCCCACTCGAGGCACAGGTACACGAGGACCGTATCGAAGAGTTTGTCCGTGAAGTGAATGCCGGCAGATATGACTGCATCTTTTTTACCAGTGCCCTCCCGGCAAAGATCATCGCTCCCCTGCTTGGGACGTGGCCGCGTGTCGTGGCAATCGGCCCCCAGACGGCAGGCATACTGAAATCCCGGGGCATCCCGTGCGAGGTCCTCCCACACTATTATTCCAGGGATTTTGTACCGTACCTGGGTGCCTGGATCGAGGGGAAGAGGATCGGAATTCCGCGTGCCGATGTACCGAATGATGCCCTTATGGCTTCAATTGCAGGTGCAGGGGGAATACCCATGGAGATCCGGTGCTATTCCCTGGTCCCGACCAACGAACCTCTCGGGATCGAAGGGGCCGATGCCCTGCTCTTCACCTCCGCCTTCTCGTTCCGGTCCGCGATCTGGGAGAAGGTGCCGGGGATTATCCTTGTTGCAATAGGAGATATCACTGCCGAAGAGATGGGGAAGGGGGGCTTTTCGCCCCACGTGACAGGGAACGGGTCACTCGTGGGAACACTGCAGGCGCTTGATCGCTATATGCGGGAGCGCGGCTTAGCCGGCCGTGAAGAGCCATGAGATCCCCTGCCGGTACCGGAGACCGGATCGTGATAATCGATAAGCCCAGGGGGCCGTCCAGCCACCAGGTGACCGCGTGGGCAGGAGAGATCCTTGGGGCCGACGTAGGACATGCGGGGACCCTCGATCCCGCCGTATCGGGTGTGCTTGCTGTCATGACGGGGAGAGCCGTGCGGCTCGCACCACTTCTCCTGAAAGAGGAGAAAGAGTACGTGTGCCTGATGAGACTCCACGGAAAGGTAGAACGCGGAGGGATCGCCGACGCATTCGGCGAGTTCACCGGGCGTATCTACCAGCGGCCCCCCCGGAAGAGTGCGGTCGCCAGGAACCTGCGGATACGGACCATCAGGGAACTGGAGGTGCTCGGCGTACAGGATCGCCTCGTCCTCTTCAGGGTTGTCTGTGACGCCGGGACATACATCCGCACGCTCTGTCACCACCTCGGGCTCTACCTGGGGTGTGGCGCCCACATGCAGGAACTCCGGAGAACACGGTCAGGAAGGTTCGATGAGCGGATGGCCCACACCCTGCAGGATCTCGTGGATGCCTCTGTCCTCGCGGAGCGGGGGGACCGGAGTGAACTTGAACGAATGCTTCTTCCACTGGAACATGCGGTCGGCGGGGAGGCGGGAGTCGTGGTCAGGGACAGCGCCGTGGACGCACTCTGCCATGGTGCGGCGCTCTCTGGCGTGGGAATCATCAGGTCGCCCCCGTTCCGGAAGGGCGAACTCGTCACCGTCTGGACAGGCAAAGGCGAGCTCATCTGTCTTGGAGAGGCGCTGGTCTCCTCGGAGAAGACCGCACCCGGGGAGCATGGCCTCGTCATCGCACCACGCACGGTTTTCATGGCGCCGGGGACCTATCCCCGTGGCTGGAAGCGCCGGAGCTGACAGATCCTTTTTCCAGCGCAGTATACCCCCTCCCTCCACCCGGGGATAGCCTTAAAAAAACGGGAGTCCAATGATGATACTGCAATTTTTTGCTGAGGTAGTCTAGCGGTAGGGCGCAGGCCTGGAAAGCCTGTGGGGCATTTGCCCCTCGGGAGTTCAAATCTCCCCCTCAGCGTTCTGTGTGAATCCGGGATTTATTCGCGCGATGAAAACGGAATTTGTGCTGTCAATACCAGCGATTCCGTCATTTGACCAAACAATGCGTGGTTTTTTAGCCTTCTCGCTGTTTTATATGGGGAGACAGAATAGAATTGTTATCTGCATCCCAATTCAGTCACTCACAACCGCCGCCGGGGCATCCTCACATAACTCATGCCCAATTGCTCAAATTTTGACTGTGAATCAGCCT
>JAHDSI010000146.1 GCA_018432765.1 Methanoregulaceae archaeon
CGATGACGATGACCGCCGGTGGAGCAACCTTTCGTCCGGCCGCGATCTCTCCGATCTGGTCGAGCGGCCCCGTCGTCACCCGCTGGTCCTTCCGAAGCCCCCGTTCGATGATAGCCACGGGTGTCTTCGGATCCTTTCCGTTTTCAACGAGTGACTGTGCTATGAGCGGGAGGTTCTTCACCCCCATCAGGATGACGATGGTACCCCTGGACTTTGCAAGCAGGCTCCAGTCCAGCGCGGATTCCGGCTTTGTCGGGTCTTCATGCCCGGTGAGGATGGTGACCTGGGAGGCACAGGAGCGGTGGGTGACGGGGATGCCGACAGCCCCCGGGACTGCCACGGCACTGGTTATTCCCGGGACGAGCTCGACTTTTATTCCGGCATCCCTCAAAACCTCGAGTTCTTCCCCACCCCTGCCGAAGACAAACGGGTCTCCGCCTTTCAGCCTGACAACCTGCTTTCCCTCCCGCGCTTTTGCGACCATCAGGGCTTCTATCTCCTCCTGTTCCCGCAGGTGCATGCCCCCGTATTTTCCGCAGTCGATCAGCTCGGCGTTCTCCGGCAGCGTCGCCAGTATCTCCTCGCCGGGGAGCTGGTCAAAAAGCACTACATCAGCCGAATCGAGCACATCACGTGCCCTGCAGGTCAGGAGTCCCAGACCGCCCGGCCCCGATCCTACAAGATATACCTTGCCTGTCATCTGTTAGAGCCCCAGTTTTTCGTATGCTTCACGTATCAGGTCACGCCCCTCGACATGGAGCCTGGCCCCATATCTTGCTGCATCTTCGATGGAGCCGATCTCTTCCTCTATCCTGACCGAACGCGAGCCGTCCAGCGAGAGTATCTCTCCAATCAGGTATCCGTCTCTGCAATAAATCCCCTGCGGAGTGAAGCAGCCTCCACCGACGGCCTCCATGACGGCCCTCTCTGCCTCGACATCCGCCCGGCTGGGCGGGTGATCAAGCGGGGAGAATGCATCGCATACCTCCCTTCTCGTGTTGCTCACCACCGCGATGGTGCCCTGGTTCGTCGACGGGACAAACACCTCCGGGTCGAGCCGCTCTCCCTCGAGTGAAAGATTCATCCGCTGCATTCCTGCCTCTGCAAGAACAATAGCGTCATATTCGCCAGACTTCAGTTTGCGTAGCCTCGTGTCGACGTTGCCCCGGAGCTGCCTGATATCGAGATCCGGGTTGGACCTGAGAAGCTGCGCCCTCCTCCGTGTGCTGGAGGTCCCGATGACTGCTACCTCGTCCCCCGGGATCGAGTGAGCCAGGAAATCGGCAGGGGAGTCACGCTCAAGGATCGCGCTCGTGACAAGGCCCTCCGGTCTTGCGGCAGGAATGTCTTTCATGCTGTGGACGGCGGCATCGATCTCGCCTGAAAGGATGGCGTCGTCGAGAGCCCTGACAAAGACCCCCTGGCCACCGATCTCGTGAAGCGGGACACCTGTTTCGCGATCTCCCTGCGTGCTGATCACCACGATCTCCGTCGCGGTACCCTGCATGTCAAGAAGGGCGCATACCTTCTCTGCCTGGGCAAGAGCCAGGCGGCTCCCCCGTGTCCCGATCAGGAGAGACATTCTCTGTAGGCGTCCCCGATCTGCTCGACATCCCGTTCACTGTGGGCAGTGGAGAGGAAGTTTGTCTCGAACTGCGAGGGTGGCAGGAAGATTCCCCTGCCATACATATCCTTCCAGAACTTCCCAAATGCACCTGTGTCGCACTCTTTTGCCTGCATATAATCGGCCGGTGGCCGGTCCCTGAAGAAGAACTTGAACATCGACCCGATCCTGACAAATGATCCGTTTTCCCTCTCACCGACTGCTTCCCCGATCGCCTTTGCCGACTCTTCGAGCCGTGCATACACGTCCCGGTGTTCGTGGAGCCACCTGATTGTCGCAAGTCCTGCGGCGAGCGAGAGCGGGTTTCCACTGAAGGTGCCTGCCTGGTATACCGGGCCCTGCGGCGCGACCATCTCCATCAGTTCTCTCCTCCCGCCGAAGGCTCCGATGGGAAGGCCCCCGCCGAGGATCTTTCCGAGCGTGGTGATGTCGGGCACCACCCCGAATTTCACCTGTGCGCCACCGATCCCGAGCCTGTACCCGGTGATCACCTCGTCGAATATGAGCAGCACATCATGGGCTCTCGTGATCTCCCGCACTCCTGCGAGGTATCCCTCGTCGGGAAGGATCAATCCGACGTTGCCCATCACGGGTTCCAGGATGAAGGCTGCGATATCGTCGTTCGAAGAGAGAAGCGATTCAAGGGCTTCGAGGTCGTTGTACCGCACCTGCCTGGTATGCGAGACCAGGTCGGCGAGCACACCCTCAGAGTCAGGGACGCCCATCGTAGTCGCCCCCGAACCGGCTTTTACAAGCACGCCGTCGTGTGCGCCATGGAACCCGCCTTCCAGCTTGACGATGTCTCTTTTGCCGGAAAAGCCCCGTGCCAGCCGGATGGCGGCCATCGTGGCTTCGGATCCGCTCGATACGAACCGAAGCATCTCGATGCCGGGGTGATCGCCGGTGACCAGCTCGGAAAATTCCGGCTCGAGAGGAACAGGTGTGCCATACAGCCAGCCGTGCTCGACCTGTTCGCGTATTGCGTCCTTTATCTCGGGATGTGCATGACCGAGCAGCAGCGGCCCGTAGGCCATGCAGCAGTCGAGGAGTTCCTCGCTGTCCACGGTTGTTATGTGAGACCCGCTGGCGTTGGCCGTGTAGAACGGGTACGGCCTGATCGCCCTGACGGGGCTGCTGACGCCGCCGGGCATCACCTTTTTCGCCCGTTCGAACAATTCAGCGCTCTTCATCGAGCCACCCCGCCACATCTGCCGCAAAGTAGGTGATGATGAGATCGGCACCCGCACGTTTCATGCAGTTCATACTCTCCATGACCACCTCTCTCTCGTTTATCCAGCCGTTTCGTGCCGCTGCCCTGATCATCGCGTATTCACCGCTCACCTGGAAGGCGGCAACCGGCAGACCGAACTCTGCTATCGCGGCCACGAGATCGAGGTATAAGCCGGCCGGCTTGACCATCAGGATATCGGCGCCTTCTTCCCGGTCGATGAACGACTCCATGACCGCCTCCCTCCCGTTCGCCGGGTTTACCTGGTAGGTGGACCGGTCGCCGAAGGCGTATCCCGATTCGGCCGCATCCCGGAATGGTCCATACAGCGAGCTTGAAAACTTGGTGGAGTAGGACATGATCGCGACGTTCTCATGGCCTGCGTCATCAAGAGCACGTCGTATGGAGGCGACCATGCCGTCCAGCATGCACGAGGGCGCTACGATATCGCACCCGCTCTCCGCGTGGCTCACCGCTATCATCTCCATCAGTTCAAGTGACGGATCATTCAGGAGATCGGGGCCGTTGCAGGTCTCCCCGACGATCCCGCAATGCCCATGGTCGGTATACTCGCAGGCGCAGACGTCGGTGATGACAACCATCTCCGGGATTGCCGACTTGATATCTCGTACCGCGGCCTGGATTACCCCGTCGTCTGCAAACGCCCCGGTGGCCCGGGCATCCTTCTCCCGCGGGATGCCGAAGAGGAGCACCGCACGTATGCCCCTGGCATAGAGTTCTCCTGCCACTCTGGCTGCATCGGCAGGGGGATATCGACACTGCCCCGGCATCGACGGTATCGGTACCGGTCCCGAAGCGGTTGCATCGATAAATATCGGTGCGATGAGGTCAGTCTTTTTTACCTGGTGCTCCTGGAGGAGGGGCTGCAGGAGCCTCCCCCGAAGCCTTCTCATTCTTCGTTGCGGAAACATATTCTCTCACCTCTCGTTATTGCGGCAACAATCAATTCAGCACGTTCCAGGTCTCCAGTCTCGGCGCACGACCTGATGGAGACGCTGACATCAGAGAGCAACTTGCTCACGAGGACCCGTGTCAGGTCGTCGACGACCTCGCATGTACGACTGTCTTCCGTGCCGAGACGCCCGAGGGCCTTGTCTCTCTCCCGCATGCGGATGGACTCTGCCCACCGGTGCAGGATGGCGAGTGCCGAGTCGGCAGCCTTCCCGTTGAGAAGCCGTATGAACTGGGCGAGTTCCTCCTCGATGTAGGCGCGTGCCTTCTCAGCTTCCAGCCTCCTGCCATCCATTGTCATCTCGTTGATCCGCCGGAGGCTGTCTATGGTGAAGAGGACAACCCCGTCTATATCCTCCGCACCCTCTTCCACGTCGCGGGGCTGGGCGATGTCGACGAGGATGAGGGGCCGGGGATGACCATCGAGCGGCCAGCATCGCCCCTTCATCACCTCGCGCAGTTCATCGCGCTTGATGACGGCGTGGGGCGCCGACGTGCACGAGATGACGACGTCGGAGAGGAGGAGGTACCTGTTCAACTCGTCGAGCCTGACGGCTTTGCCACCGATCTTTCCGGCGAGGATCACGGCCCGCTCGTATGTCCTGTTGGCGACGTACATCGCGGTCAAATCCTTGGCGGCAAGTGCCTGGGCAACAAGCATTCCCATCTCCCCCGAACCGATCACGAGGATGTGCCTGCCTTTGAGCGTCCCCAGTTGTTCCTCGGCGAGCATGACCGCCGCGGACCCGATGGAGACCGCACCCCTGTTTATCTGGGTGCGTTTGCGAACTTCCACGCCGACATGCACGGCCTTGTTGATACAGAGTTCAAGGAGCGGGCTTGATGTATCGACCTGCTGTGCCGTGCTCATCGCTTTTTTGAGCTGGCCGAGGATCTGGTCTTCCCCGACGATCATGGAATCCATGCCTGATGCGACTTTCAACAGGTGGCGCAGGGCAGCGGTGCCTGAATAGATCGTAAACCCATATCTTTCCTCTTCTTCAAGAAGATCACGGAGAGATTCGGCATCTCCATGCACCAGCACTTCCACCCTGTTGCACGTCTGTATAAGCATGATGCCATGGAAACGGTTCCGTCCCCTCTCGAGGAACGCTTCTTCGTCGGAAAACCGGAATTTTTCAAGGAGATCGACTGTCGCGTCGTGATGGGAGAGCCCGGCTATCGCCAGCGGGGCGAAGAGCACGTCTTCTGTCACAGGTACTTTGCCTCTGCTATTCTCCATGCCTCCTCCTCTCCATTCTCAAGAGCTCTCCATATCTCCTTATCATACAGGATATCCCTTATAAGTCCGTTCCGTCTCTTTATATCGGGCTCTGTCGACCTGAGAGACGAACGGACCCTGACCTGCAGACCGATCATCGCATCGAGATTTGGGCAGGACCTCTCGAAAAATTCACGGATGAACCGCGATATGGCGGGACTCGATCCACCTGTGCTGATCGAAAAAACAAAATTCTCTCCCCTGATCACCGAGGGAATGATGATATCTCCGGGATCCCCGCGTGCGTTATTGAAGAGAACGCCCGCCTCCCGGCATGCCCTCCCGATCCGGTTGTTCTGCTCCTCATCAGAGGTTGCAGCAACCACCAGGAAGGCTCCGTCCAGGAGAGACACCAACTCCTGGTCATCCATCGATGCAATGTCTCTCCTGGTGCATTCCACTCCCATTTCAGAAAATTCCCGGAGAAACGAACGGCTGATAACCCTGACGAATGCATCCCCACAGAAAAAAGCCGTCTTTCGCAGGCCTACCCTGCCCCCTCCGAAGACAATCACGGTCTTTTTGGCAAGGTCTACCATAAGGGGGATCATCGGATTATAGATCTGGCTGGCGATTTACATTAAAGTGTTGGAATGATGTTTTTTCCCGCTTCCGAAAAAATGAAAGGATTTTAATACCCTATTGCAGAAAACCGGTTCTTGGAATGTACGAGCTTGTTTCTCCGGTAAACTTCAGACTGGTGCTCAAATACCTGGGGCTCCTGCTGATCGGGATGGGGGCAGTATTGTTTGTCCCCTTCACGTTTGCCATCCTGCACTCTGAACATTCAATCGCATCCGTGTACGGGATGCTCGGAGTGGCAGTACTCGGGATAGGGTACTCGCTCAACAGGTTTCTTCCCG
>JAHDSI010000089.1 GCA_018432765.1 Methanoregulaceae archaeon
GGCGTGCTCCAGAGCGAGCTCTGGAAGATACTGGATGTGGACAGCAGGAAATGCTCGCGTATTGTGAAAAAACTCCTTGATTCGGGGCTCATCGAGAGGATCGAATTCAGGAAAAACGGGATCAAGACATTCATTCTCAAGGCAAAGCGAAGGCCCGTGGAGCCAGCCCTGATCATGGCCGGGGACGAACTTATCCCCTGCATCGGCTGTGAACTCGAGTGCAGCGTGCGCGAGTGTCACCGCCTGATGGACTGGATGTACGAGCTCGCAATCTCTGAGTCGGAAGAATAACCGAATCTTTTTTCCACCGGTCTCCGGTACCACGCCGCTCTCTTCTCCCTGGAGATGCCATGAGGAAGAATCGGAGAGTCTAATCTCCCGGGACGGTATTATTAAATTTACAAATTAATTATTTACCAAGTAGTACAATTTTAAAAAAATTTATTACTGATTGGAGCAGATGATCCTGTGCTGTGGGCATGCGACCAATCCTTGCCACAGCGCAGCTTTCGGACAGTAGATCTCCGGTGTACCGATGCACGGACCCCTCTGACCTGCACACAATCAGAGGATCAGCTTCTCCTTTTTAAGATCACGAATACCCTGCCGGGCGCATGGGTTTTCCTCTCCATGAGGTTTTGTGCTGGTCCCGGGTACCTGGCTCTGAAGAGCCACATGGTCCTCATTGAGAGAGAGACAAAAATGAAAATGGTGTGGCCATTTGCACGTGCAACAGGGTATGCTGACGACTTTTCCACGATGACCCGTGCATATTCGTTGATGCGGATGGCAGAGCCATCTCTGCACAAAAAAGGCCCCCTCGCTGTTTCCTGTAGAAGGAATGAAATTACCTGTTCTTCAGAGGCATCCAGACTTCATCATATGATCCGCCGCCGGGGCGCCCTCACATTACTCATACCCAATTGCTCAACTGTGACTGTGAATCAGCCTCGCGGTATTATTTCGGGCGGCGGCAATCATCCTGTTGGGGGTACGGGGGCACGAACAAACCCGGTGATTGCATAATGAGGGATCATCCCCACACAAGATAGCGAAGGGCAAAAAAAGAGTGTCACGCCGGCCCTGCAGGGGTCACGGTCACCGTTGCGATGACAAAATAAGACGCAATCAGGACGAGTATGATGAAGAGTACGATGACTGCTGCGAGGTAGGCGGCGACAGCCCTCCCGGTAGAGATGCCATGCAACTCGCGGATGCCGAGGATCTCCACAACGACCGACCAGAGGCCACCGACGAACGGGCCGATGATTGGTATCCACCCGATACACATGTACGGGGTGGCACCGTACAGCACGGCCTTCATCGTCCCGGCGTATCCTCTCCTCCCGCCGAGCACGTATACCCAGAGGTGGAGCCAGGCGCCTGCGATGAAGGCGAAAAGGATCATCAGCACGACCATGATGACGGCCCAGATGATGATCCCCGCCCCTGCGGCCAGCGGCATGGCGATTCCAAGACCGGAAAACACCTGTTCAATCACCGTGAATGCTGTACTGGCGATGACGAGGGTGACGATGGATGAGAGGATGATGTTGATGAGCAGAATGACGAGAAAGTACTTCAGGGCATCGCCGATGCCGGTACCCTTCACTGTCCCGAAGGTCTCGACGGGAGCGAAGAGAAAGCCCTTGACCAGGTCTGTCATATCATGTTCCATGTACCATTCAGCTGGTCTGCAATTGGTATTGAACATATGTCCGGTGGATCAGGATACTGCACGGAATATCGGAAGACGCGAATGGATCTCTTGGTTATTCCGGGTTCGAGGCGAACGGGAGGGGAGAGGAGATATTCTCCCAACCCGCTACGAGAGGCGTTGCATGAAATTTCCGGGGGTTACAGGACACCTGGACCGTGCTCCCGCGTGCGGACCCTGATTGCATCCTCCACGGGGATGACAAAGATCTTTCCGTCCCCGATGGAGCCGGTGGCGGCCACGTCACATATGAGGTCGACGACCTTCCCCGCAACCATGTCGTCGACGACTATCTCTATCTTGGTCTTTGGAATCATATCGACAACATACTCGGCACCCCTCCACTGCTGGGTGATCCCTTTCTGTTTTCCCCGGCCCTTCACCTCGCTCACGGTCATCGATTCGATTCCCTCCCTCTCGAGGGCTGTCTTGACCGCTTCAAATTTCACGGTCCTGATTATCGCTTCAATCTTTTTCATGGTATCTCTCCGTCAATAGCGGGCTCGGTCAATACGAAGTTTGGGTATGCCGCAACACCGTGCTCGCCAATATCCAGCCCGTCTACTTCTTCCTGCGGGGTTTCGCGTATTCCAACCGCACGGTCCAGGATCCTGAACATGATATATCCAAGGCCGAAGGCCCATATGAATACCACCGCCGCATCTATCAACTGGACAGCAAAGAATCCTGCATTGCCAAAGAGTAACCCGGCGACCATTGGTCCTTCAGTGGTGTACACACCGTAGGTTCCATCGGCAAACAGGCCGAGTGCCAGGAGGCCCCAAAGGCCGTTGAACCCGTGGACCGAGACCGCACCAACAGGGTCGTCGATATGGAACTTCCAGTCCATCACCCAGACACCCAGGTAGACCACGAACCCGGCAATGATTCCTATCAACACCGCTGCAGGTGGACTCACCCAGGCACACGGTGCGGTGATAGCGACCAGTCCGCCAAGAACACCGTTTCCTGCCATACTGGCATCGGGCTTTCCGAAGCGCCACCACGTGATGAACATGGTGGTAACCGCTCCCGCAGCCGCTGCAAGACAGGTGTTGGCAGCGATGATGGAGATCCGCAGTTCTGTTGCCGCAAGCGTACTGCCTGGATTGAAACCGAACCAACCGAACCACAGGATGAAGATCCCGAGCATTGCAAGCGTCATGCTATGACCCGGGATAGCCACAGGGGTACCGTCTTTCCTGTACTTTCCTATTCGGGGGCCGAGGACAAGTGCACCAGCCAGTGCCACGAATCCTCCGATCGCATGGACCACACCGGATCCGGCAAAGTCCAGGACGCCGTATCCGCCGCCGAGAGCTACCATAAAGTCACTTGCCATGAGCCAGCCGCCTCCCCATACCCAGTGCCCATAGATGGGGTAGATGAGTGCAGAGATTATCACGCTGTACATCATGTAGGTCGAGAATTTTGTCCGCTCAGCCATGGCCCCGGAGACGATCGTGGCTGCAGTCGCACAAAATACCATCTGGAAGAACCAGAGCTCGATTGTACTGACGTCATAGCTCTCTCCAACAAGGAAGAAGCCGTCCAGGCCAAGGATGAGGCCTGTAATGCCGCTTGCGGTCCCGAACATGAGCCCAAAACCGACTGCCCAGTAGGCAAGCGATCCAAGGGAGAAGTCCATGAGGTTCTTCATCATGATGTTGACCGCATTTTTTGCACGGGTAAAACCGGTCTCGACCATGGCGAAGCCCGCCTGCATGAGCATCACCAGAAATGCACAGATGAGGACCCAGGTGAAGTTTACCGGTGCAAAGGGATCCTCTGCCAGTGTCGCCGCCCCCGAGGAATCAGCAGCTGCCACCGGTGTGATTCCAAGCAGGAGAAGACACAACAGGGTGGCAATCCCCCAACGCATACGTTTTTCAATCATGGTAATGTTCCAGCCACATTTTATAGTGGTAGAAGGAAGTTGCCTTCTATAACTGATAAAGTTTTCTAATAGAATGTATCAATCCATACCGTTTGACCGGACAACATAGCTTCGGTATATGGTATAAACGCGAGAACCGGATCCCGATTGCACATGCAGCTGCAAAGCCTCCGTTACATTGATGAGGCCCGGGAAGAATCAACAGGTGATGAAACCGATCGCAATCATCGTCTGCTTCGCAAGTATCGCGTTCATCCTCGCAAGCGGATGCACAATTCCTGCGGAGAACCCAAATGAGGTCAGCGGAGCCGGCACGGTGGTCTATATCGACCTCGAAGGCGGCTTCTACGGGATCATAGCCAGTGACGGCTCGGAGTACCTGCCGCTCAACCTCCCGGAAGAATACCAGGAGAACGGTATTTCGGTGGTCTTCGAGGGAGTAATCCGGGAGGATATGTATACCATCCAGCAGTGGGGAACGCCGCTTGATATCACGATGATACAGGAGAAATCTTGAGAACCGCCGGCCGGTCAGGGGATGGGAAAAGATACATCCGAGACTCCTGCCTTCATCGTCCGATTACCAGCAGGCCTGGAGAAAAAGGCAACCTCAATCAGACTTTTCCCTTCCAGATGCCTCATGAAAAAGCCCGGCATCGAATATCTTGACGATCCGGATCTCCTTCCCTGTCTCCTGCTCGTACCACTCCCGTTCCCGGTCCGCCTCCTGAAGCGTCCGGACATAATGGCGAAGCGTCATCCCGGTCTCTGCATCGACCAGCCGGTATTTGCTCAAATGCCTGCCTCCTACAGGGAATTTGTCCCGAATGGGAAAAAACTGTTTCGCTGCGGATCCAGGGAGTTTGGAATCCTGATCTAATCGAATTCCCAGCCATCCATGTAACTGCAGGATCGCTTCATGCCCTGAAGGACCGCTCCGCACTCGGGGCAGTAATGCAGACCGGACGGCGGGCCGCAGCAGGAACAGCCGGTGTACAGGTAAAATTCCCCTCCGCACCGTGGGCAGACAAGCAGTTCCATTGTACACCCCTTTGACTTTATCCGGTTTGAACATTTCCCGGGGCTCTTTCGCGGGAAGGATATTATCAGACCTGACCGCAAACCTGTTCCATGACAACAGTATGACGATCTCTCCCTGCGGACGAAGGCTTACGATCGAGTTTTGCCTGGTAGTCTGTGTTCTCCTCTTCATAACCATGCCCGGATCGCTCGTCCTTGCCGGTTTCGATCCGCCGTATGGCCTCATGGCAGGAGCAACAACCTGGATCTCGGCATTCGTGGGCTTATCGCCGGTCGCCCTTCTCTACCTCCTGATTCGGTGGGATGCACTCGGGAGACTGGCGGTGCCGGTGACAGTTGCGTTTACAGCATCCGTCCTTGTCATAGCGTATGGAACCTGGTCCCTGGCCCAGCCCCTCCATGCCAATTTTGCCGCACCGGGCTATTCCCCGTCATTTCCTGCTTTCTGCCTGGTGTCGGTTCTCTCCGCAGGGATATCCCTCATGCTGTTTCCCATCGGCATGCTCCCCGGGAATTATTTCAATGACCCGGTATTCACCACCCTCGGCACGGTAAACCTCGTTATTCTCGTAATAATACTGGTCCTCTGGTGGATACGGTCCCGTGGGGACTAAAAAACTCCGCGTCCATCAATCCCGGCAATCCTGTTGGAATACCAGGTATGTGAAGAGGATTCTTCTTCTGAACCTTCCTTCCACCGTTACCGGGCGATACCGGGTTCACCACGCACGAAACCACAGGCACAACGAGAATACCACAGGTTGATGAACCGGAACAGGGGGATCCCGATAAAGGCGCCTTTTTCGTGGATTCCACCACATCGATCCGACCTGGATTGCATTTATTATCGCGCACACGCATTCTTTTCTTCAGGAAACCATGAACCGGGAATTAAAAGAGATCCTCCTCGACAGATGCCGGGAGATGGAGATCCCCCTCGTGGGGGTTGCATCGGTCGAACGGTGGGAAGACCCCCCTTTTCTGCCATGGATGCCTGAAGAGTTCTATCCCCGCTCCATCTACCCTGAAGCGAGATCGGTCATCGTCATCGGGCTGCCGGTACCCCTCCCCGTTCTCGAGAGCACACCCTCGATCCACTACCACGAGCTCTACACCACGGTAAACATCCTGCTTGACCAGTATACCTACCGGCTGGCGAAGTACCTCACGGAACTCGGGTACCCGTCGATCTTCATCCCACGGGACGGGTACGGTGCAGGGGAGGTGCTCCGGGAGAACCCGGTGGCGTTCTTCTCGCACCGGCATGCAGCACTCCTCGCGGGCCTCGGGACGTTCGGTGTGAACAATACGCTCCTTACCCCCGAATACGGCCCAAGGGTACGCTTCGGCTCGGTCTTCTCGACGGCAGTTTTGCCTCCCGATCCCCTCATCAAAGAGGATCTCTGCACCCGGTGCATGAAGTGTGTCGAGATGTGCCCGGCGGGTGCTCTCGACGAGGATGACTACCCGGAGGGGCTGACCGACAAGCGGGCCTGCCTCTCCCACAATCTCGCGCTCGGGAGACGCTACATCTCGCCGTGCGGGATCTGCATAAAGGTCTGCCCTGTCGGGAAAGACCGGGAGGTTTTCGGACGGGAGGATCCCTCGCTCTACACCGATAAAAAGAAGCATCCGCTATATCACCGCGCATGGGAGCATGTAAGGGCGTACGGCGGGAAAAAAGAGTGATAAGGGCTAGGTGGCCATCTTTCCCACTCGTGGAGGCCGCCAGGGATAACATGGAATCATTCGACCGCATCCGGGAGTAAATGTTTGAACTGACCGGAGGGTAACCCAAGGCGTGGAGGCAGACGTAGCAGGGAACGAGTATCCGCTCTTCTGATGTGAGCACCTCGAAAAGCCACGATTACGATCTTTTTGTTCGCGAACGAAAAACGCTTATTTAGCGGTTGATGAACATTTGGTTGAATGAAAACGTGGATTATCTGGATCACTAGTTATATATACTTATACAGCAAAATGCACCTCATGCCTTCGTGCAGCAAATCTTCCCACTCACCGCAGCTGGACACAATCCTCATGGTCGAGCACTGTATCCTGGAACACAGCGGGGAATACAAGCGCCGGGCCCTCTGGGAGAATTTGCCGAAGAAGATGATGTATCAGACGTTCAAGACCATCCTCGACTACCTGGAGGAGTCCGGGAAAATTGCCGCAGATAGAGAGGGAAAGATCTGCTGGATTCACAACCCGGATCTGGTGAGAAGATACGCGATGCGTGAGAATCTCCGGGTCCGATGAGATGCTGCATCTATTTTGCCGATGAGAAAGTCCGGGAGGCTTTTGAGGCGCTCAGGGATTCGCAGAGGGGTGAAGAACGCCAGCTTTCGGCCTTGCTGGATCGGGCGATTGACCGTATTGCGGAGAATGCCTTTTGTGGGGTTCAGGTACCGAAATACCTGATTCCCAAGGAATACCATCAAAAATACCGCCCGCTCCATAACCTCTGGAAGTTCAACCTATCCCGGAAATGGCGGCTGATGTACACTGTCGCCAGTGACGGTTACACTATCGCAGTGATCATCGAATGGCTGGATCGCACCGAATATGATCGCAGGTTCGGGTATTGAGCCGTCTTATGTACATTTCTCACTCTCTCAACAGATTCCGGATAATTTCACAATTGCCACACATTCACAGCGTGATTTAATACGACACAGACTCAAACAGGCCAATTTAGCAGCCACAATTATTTCGTAGAAAGGCACATCCTTATTGCTGCGTCATCCATGTTCTCAGGTAATGGATACCACGGGAAATATCGGCCAAATAGACAATTCACTCGATCAAGAGTTCGAGCTGAAACGAAATGATCTGGAGAAGCGGATTGGATATGTCTTTCACGATAAGAACCATCTGAAACGAGCTTTGACTCACAAATCACGCTCGAATGAAGAGGGGCATGACTGCGAAGACCAAGATCCATTCCGCACACTCGGCGATGCAGTGCTGAAGGCTATCCTCTGCGACTGGCTCTTCCACCAGGGATTCAATACGAAAGGAGAGATCACAACCATCAAAAGCGAGGCTGAGAAACGTAAGTTCCTCGCTGAATTGGGGAAGCAATTGGGTCTTTCCGTTGCTATTCTGCCCGGGAAGGGTGCAGAACAACAGAAACACCACGAGCAGCCGAATGTGATCGCAGAAACACTCGAGGCGATCATCGCTGCCATATACCTCGACCGCGGTTATGATGTCACAAAATACGTTGTATCCGGCTGGTATGTGCCATATCGTGAGTATTTGATGAAAGATTAGGTTTTTTGGAGGCTATGCCGAATGCATCGACGGCTTCTTCCTATTTTCCTAAGTTCGCAAAAGCAGCCGCTTGATTATACCGGATTCGAACTTGAATGCTGCATACCCCCGGGCGGATTCGAACCGCCGTCACCGGATCCAAAGTCCTGTATGATTGACCACTACACTACGGGGGTGCCTGATGGGTTCTTATATGGACAATACGGACAAAAAAAGATTTGTCCTCTACTCTATTGGCGCTGTGAAATATTTAATCCGTCAGTCATCCGCACTCTTTTGTCGGGCTTTTCACAGCAGAAGGGGGGCATCAAAAATTTTGTTTACTCGCTGTTTCCTGTGGGGGAATAAAATTACCTGTTCTTCAGAGGAATCCGGACTCAGTCATTGATCCGCCGCCTGGGCGCCATCACATAACTCTTCCCCAATTGCTCAAATTTTGACTGTGAATCAGCCTCGCGGTATTTCCGGGGGCGGCGGCATCCATCCTGGTGGGGGTACGGGGCAATATCCTGCCTGGGTGTCTGCATGATGAGGGATCCTCACACACTAGCAAAGAGCCAGGATTTCCCCCCAGGGAGTGACCTGATTCACGTAAAGACGAAGAGGATGAGGAAAAAAAAGAATGGCCAGGGCCAATTTCATGGGAAAATGATAATTGGTTCTCAATACCTCGCCAGGTTCTGCTGGAATGCTTCAAGATGCGATTGTGATCCCTGCAGCAGGTTGATGTACACGTTCAATATGTCATTTTTTTCTGTTGTTGCGATCGCCGTGTTCAGGTCATCGATGTCAATCTCCTCGATTAGAACCCCGACTTTCAGCGCTTCTTCCGGTGAGACACTTCCCCGTGCGACCAGGTCATCGTACAGTGCCTGGAGGTCCGGGTTCTCGAATTCGCCCGGTGCCCGGCCTTCTGCAGGGTCGTCAACCCCGTACCGGTCGAGGAGGGTCTGTACCGAATCCATGTGGGTCTGCTCGCTTCTGGCGATGTTGGTAAAGACAGGCAGGTTCCACTTCGCCCCAAGAACGAGATAGACGTCCCGGGCGAGTTTCTCTTCCTCCCGCATGAACGTCATCCAGTACCGCTCGTCATCGGTCAGGGCGACAGCCTGCCCGGTGCCGGGTGTGCTGCCCGATCCGGCAAATAACCACCCGAAGAGTCCCCGATCAGCCTGTTCCTGCCTTCCGATGGCGGTGAGCCTGTTCTGCTCCTGCGAAAGCACCTGCACCTGCTCCATGAGCGTATTCTTCACCTGCGGGTCACATGCCGAGCAGTTTGCCACGAGCTGTTCCATAAGCGCGATATGCTGCCGGTTCTGGTCTGCGTGCTGGATGAGCTGCCCGGCAGCGTCCTGGTCTCCGCCAAAGAGCATCCGCGAAAAGGAGCTCCGGGTCTGGACATGGTATTCCGCCTGGTTGGTTGCGGCACGGGATGCATTGATAACTCCTGCAAGCCGGTTGAATTCGGGGCCGGCGCCCGCGGTCACATCCCCCGCACTGGAAAATGCATAGAGTGCGACATCCACCTGAGCCTTTTGCCGGTCCTGTGCCTGGGTGATACGCTCTTCCTGCAGGCTGAGCCGTTCGAGGAAGAGGTCCCTGTTGCCCTGCTGTCCGGCGCCCGTGCTCGTTGGTTCGGCAGTCGTATCGACCCCGGTCCTGCCCTGGTCCTGGTCCCGGTCCTGCTGGTTTACCTGGACGCCGGGTTGATCGACCGTCTCCTGCTGTTGGCGTTTCTGTTCTTCCTGTAATGGCTGCGCCTGCGGGCCATCCGGGCCGGGAGTGGCCTGTCCGCCGTCTCCCGCATTCCCTGACGGCCCGCCGCTGCCGTTCCCGGCATTTCCTGCCGAATCGTCGCCACCATTCCCCGGTCCCCCCGAACCGTCACCGTTGCCGCCGGCCGCCATGACGGGGACGCCCGTGGCGGAGAGGAGAAGGAGGAGGACCATTCCTGTCACAATCTTTCGAATCATGAGATCATCACGCTACCTGGTTCTACCAGCTACTCTGTATCGGGCCGGAGAAGAAAAACATGATCACCCGATACACCTCCGGGGCTGGGCTGGAATTCCCGCTCTTCGGACCCGTGGGATCGGCCTTCTTTTTGTCGTTTCATAAGAGCCTGACAGGAAAAATCCCCCGGAACACATCCACCGGATCCGGGAGACGCCGTCCCTTTCCCATCCCCCGGTCGGCCGAAGATACCTCTCTTCGAATCCGTGGGATCGGCCTTCTTTTTGTCGTTTCATGAGAGCCTGACAGAAAAAATTCCCCGGAACACATCCACCGGATCCGGGAGACGCCGATTGCACCCGGATACAACACCTTTTCCAAAACTGGACGAATCTCTTCGTTCAGGCAGGATGGACGAGCCCGGGTTTTTTCTTTCGCGCGATCCTCATCAAGACACACGATACAAAATGAACATGGCAGATGAAAGACCGGCCCCCCGACCGGTCCATCCAGCATGGACAACCTTTTTTTCCCGTGCCCCGTATAGCCTATTGCTCCAATGGACACAGATATCCTCCTCGTCGGGATCGTGCTTGCGGCAACGATCGTACTCCTCGTCAGCAACAGGCTCCGGATCGATCTCGTAGCGATCCTGGCGGCACTCTCACTTGCCTGGCTCGGCACAATCACGGCCGTCGAGGCGATATCGGGCTTTGCCTCGAACGCCGTCGTCGCGATGGCATCGGTGATGGTCCTTGCCTACGGGATCGAGAGGACAGGTATCGCGTCGCGCCTTGCACGAGCCATCGTACAGTACGCGGGAACAAACGAACGGAGAATCACCGCGACGATATCAGGAACCGTCGGGCTCCTCTCGGCCATGATACAGAACATCGGGGCGGCTGCCCTCTTCCTCCCGGCGACGAGGAGGATCGGGAAGCAGGCTGGCATCCCCGTCTCCCGGCTGATCATGCCCATGGGTTTTTGCGCCATCCTTGGCGGGACCGTGACGATGATCGCATCAGGGCCGCTGATCGTGGTCAATGATCTCCTTGTCCAGGCAGGGGAGAAGCCGTTTTCACTCTTCGCGGTAACCCCTGTAGGAATCCCCCTGCTCCTGGCAGGAGTATTCCTCTTCGCCTTCTTCGGTGACCGGATCCTCCCCCGGAAAGAGACGGAAGAGGCGGGGCCGACAGTCGCCGAGATATGGGGTATCGAAAACGCGGTCAGGACCTGCGTGCTCCCTGCATCATCGCCGCTTGCTGGAAAAACCCGTGACGAGACGTCATTCAAGGCCCTGTACGGTCTCCATCTCCTCGCCATGCGGGATGGCGGCGAGATGACGATTGCCCCCTCGCGGTACACCCGCCTCGAAGCCGGACAGGAACTGGCGTTCCTCGGCCCCGAGGAAGATTTCAACCGCTTTATCAGGGATTCGGGGTGCATTCCCACGGGCAGGGAGAGTGCCCTGGCCCGGATCCTCGACAGCGAGGGGTACGGATTTGCAGAGCTCATCGTCCGGCCAAGGGCGTCCATCGCGGGAAAGACCCTGCGGGAGGTGCGGTTCCGCCAGAGGTTCTCCATCGAGCCGATCATCTTTTTGAGGGGGGAGTCAGAGTCACGGGCAGACTTCTCAGATCTACCACTCGTGGCAGGCGACACCATCGTCGCCTTCGGATCGTGGGATACGTTTGCCCTCTTTTCAGGGCACCCGGATCTCCTCCTGCTCACATCCCCTGAAGGGGAGGGGGTCCGTGACCGGATGGGGCTTGCAGCAGTCCTTATCTTTGCCGGGTCGCTTGCGCTCGCCTTCACCGGCGTGCCGATCTCGCTCGCACTGCTGACCGGCGCGGCGCTGATGGTTCTTGCGGGCATCGTGACTGCCGACGAGGCGTACCGTGCCGTCGACTGGCGCACGATCATCCTGATCGCCGGTCTCATCCCGATCGGGATCGCGATGGAGAAGAGCGGGATGGCGGCGCTCATTGCGGGGTTCCTGGCAGAAACCCTTGCCGGCGCCCACCCGATCTTCATACTGGCCGCATTCGCCGTCCTCGCAACCGGGCTCTCGCTCGTCATATCGAATGTCGCGGCAACGGTGCTGCTCGTCCCGCTCGTTATGCTCACCGGTGCCGGTATGGGGATCGATCCCCGTGCCGCCGCCCTCCTCGTCGCGGTCTCGGCGCAGAACTCCTTCATACTCCCGACACACCAGGTCAACGCCCTTCTCATGGGCCCGGGGGGGTATTCTCCGCGGGACTATGCAAAGCCCGGGGGAGTCCTGACGGTCATCTTTATCGTCATTGCCACAACGCTGATTTACCTCCTCGTCTGATAGACACCATATGATAATCCAGCAGTTTTTCGTCCCCGGCATCGCCCACAGTTCCTACATCGTTGCCGGGAACAGGGGGTGTGCGGTCATCGACCCCGAGCGCGACATCGGGCGCTACCTGGATGCCGCACAGCAGATGGGGCTCTCCATCACCCATATCCTCGAGACGCACCTGCATGCAGACTTCGTATCGGGCCATCTCGACCTTGCCGAATCGACGGGGGCTGAGATTTACGCGCCAAAATCCGGGAACTGTGCGTTTCCCCATGTCGCCCTCTCCGAGGGGGACGGGATACAGCTCGAGCATATCAGGTTCTCGGTCATCGAGACTGCCGGCCACACACCGGAGCACATCTGCTACATCGCGACCGATACCTCGAGGGGGGATACGCCTGTCGCCCTCTTCTCCGGAGACACGCTCTTCGTGGGCGACGTCGGTCGCCCCGATCTCTTTCCGGGCAGGGCAAAGGAGCTCGCGTCTTCGCTCTATGACAACCTGCACACCAAGATCATGACCCTCCCCGACGAATGCGAGGTCTATCCGGCCCACGGGGCAGGATCGCTATGCGGGCGGGCGATGGCCGCGAAGAGGACGAGCACGGTCGGCTACGAGAAGAAGTACAACTATGCCCTGCAGATCGCTGACCGCGACGAGTTCATCAGGGCACTCACCTCCGACATGCCGGCCGCACCTGATCACTTCTCCCGGTGTTCGGAGATCAACAGGGCCGGGCCGGCACTGATGAGCACCCTCCCGGACCCGGAGCCGGTGGAACCGAAACCTTTCGCAGACCGGACCGGGTCACCTGGTACCGTCCTTCTTGACGTCCGGAGCTACCAGGCATTCTCCGGGATGCATATACCAGGTACCTGGCATATCGATATCTCCGGCAGTTTTTCCACCCAGGCGGGGTGGGTACTCCCGCCAGGAAAGGAGATCCTGCTCGTCACCGAGGACGTGAGGCAGGCGAACGTGGCGGCGCTCCAGCTCCGGCGGGTCGGGTTCGACCAGGTCGCGGCATACCTGAAGGGGGGGATGCTCGCCTGGGGGACAGCCGCTCTGCCGATCAGCCGTGTCCCGGTGATCTCTCCTGCAGAGGCCGCCGATTGTATCGGATCGGGCGACGCGGTCCTGATCGATGTACGGTCCGCGGAGGAGAGAGAGGCTTCAGCTGTGAAGAACTCGATCCATATCCCCTGGCATGACTTGAGGACACGGCATGCGGAACTTGATCCGGGCCGGCACTACATCGCGATGTGCCGTGGCAGCCAGAGGGCGAGCATCGCGGCGAGCATCCTGAAGATGAACGGGATCGACCACGTCAGCAACCTGGGAGGCGGGTTTACTGCCTACCAGCGGGCGGGGTTCGCACCCTGATGCGGAGGGTTATATCCAGGGACGTCGTTTTCCTGTATATCCTTTGAGGATGAATATGTTCGAATGCTTCACGATGGCGTCCTGGTCGCCATATATCGTCGGTGCGGGAATCGGCGTCCTCTCCTGGCTGACGTTTCTCCTCTCCGACCACCCGCTCGGGTGCTCGACCGCCTACGCGAGGACCGCAGGGATGGTGGAGTCTGTCCTGTCACAGAAGAACGTGGGAAAGATGCCCTATTACAGGAAATTTGCCCCGAAGGTCGAGTGGCAGTGGATGCTCGTACTCGGGGTGGTCATCGGGGCGTTCATCTCAGCGTACCTGTCGGGCACGTTCTCGCTGCAGGCCGTGCCTCCGCTCTTTGCCGATACATTCGGTACGGGTGCAGCCCTCCGGTTCGCCGTGGCGCTCGTCGGCGGCGTCCTGATGGGTCTTGGGGCACGCTGGGCAGGGGGGTGCACCTCGGGTCACGGGATCTCCGGGACCCTCCAGCTCTCGGTTGCGAGCTGGATTGCAGCGGTCTGTTTTTTTGCGGGAGGAATACTGGTCGCAGGCATGATCTACGGGTTCCCGATCCTGTGAGGGTGGAGAAGATGACATTGAAACAACTGAGATCCAACACGCATGCCCAGCTCGTTCTCGGCCTCGTATTCGGGGTCGCTTTCGGGTTCCTTCTCCAGAAAGGGGGTGTCACCGAGTACGGCGTGATCCTTGGCCAGCTCCTCCTCACCGATTTTACCGTGGTCAAGGTCATGCTCGCGGCGATCGTCGTCGGGATGATCGGGGTGTTCCTGATGAACCGGGCAGGGATGGTGAGCCTGCATACCAGGTCTGGATCGGTCGGCGCCACGGTCATCGGAGGCCTCATATTCGGGGCAGGGTTCGCCGTCCTCGGGTACTGCCCGGGCACCGCCGCCGGGGCGTTCGGCTCCGGTGCCCTCGACGCCGCGATCGGGATGATCGGGATCGCGATCGGTGCCGGGATATTCGCACGCTTCTACCCGGCTCTTGACCGGACAGTCCTGAAACGGGGAGAGTTTCCCGCAGAGACCATCCCTGAACTGGTCGGCATGAAGCGGGGGATAGTCGTGGCCGTTGTTGCAGTCCTGATCCTCTGCCTCCTCTACTCCTTCGAAGTCCTCGGGATATAATCCCAGGGCAATCCTTTTCTTCCCCTGCGTGATGGTGAAGGTTTTTTCCCAGGTCCATCCACGGGTTCCACACCCTCCGGCGGTGCCAGGAGTGACATTTCGCAGAGGGAAATACCGGTTGCAGGGAGTCTTTCCACACGAACCGGCGTGGTGTCCTTCACCATTGCTGCCGGAGGTATCCAATCCCGGAGATCTCCCGGGCAAAGGGGACGGGATCTGCTCCTTCTCCACTCCTGGCCTGGAAGAGCCGTCTCCATGACAGGTGATCAGACCGGTGCAGTGTCCCAGCCGGCCCGGTCAAAGATCCCGGTGAGGGAGACGATCTGCACAGGCAGTGGATCCTTGCCTCAACCGGCCCTTCGTCCTTCCCGGATGTGGTTTTTCCTCTTAATATGGGACTCTTTCCTGAACCCGAACCGGTGCATGAACTCGCGAACACAGTCCACGCTCCCGACGATCACGGCCACGTCTCCGGGCTGGAGGATTGCACCGGCCTCGGGGTTCAGCAGCGCGTGGTCGCCGCGCTGGATGGCGATCACGCTGATCCCCATCTGGCTGCGCCACCGTGTCTCGCCAAGCGTCGTTCCTGCAAGCGGGCTCTCTGGAGGTATATAGAACGATGCGACATCGAGGTCGGGGAGATGCACCCGTATCCCTGCAAGGTGGGAACTGGGAGTCTCGCGAAGCAACTCGTAGTTTTCAGCCCGAATCTCGTCAACGAGGTGCTGGATCTCCTCGGCGGGGGCAAGATATTCTGCCAGGACCCGGGTGAAGATCTCGACGGAGGTCTCGAACTCCTCCGGTATCACCTCGTCCGCGCCAAGCTCGACCAGGTGTGGGACTTCGCTGACAAAACGGGTCCTTACAAGGATCTGGATCTCCGGGTTCAGCGACCGGACACTCTGCACGATCTGCTGCGCCCCGACCCGATCGGCGATCGCGATGACGATGATTCTGGCAGTCTTCACCCCGGCGAGTTCGAGCACGGCCTGCTGGGTGGCGTCGCCATAGAAGATCGGTTCTCCAAGATCGCACCCCTCCCTGACGATGTCGGGGTTCATATCGATGATCCGGTAGGGAATTCCCGCATAGTGTGCCACCCGGGCGACATTTTTCCCGTTTAAGCCGAACCCGACGATGATGAGGTGGTCGGCCATCTCCCCGGCCCGGGTCAGGTCGAACTCGCATGACGGCCCCATGATATCCCCGATCCTGTCGGAGATCTGCCCGGCGATCCGGTGGGATCCGCCGATGACGAACGGGGTGGCGAGCATGGTGATCAACGTCACGTCGAGTATCACCTGGTAGACGCTGCCTGCGATAAGCCCGAAGCTCTCTCCTGCCTTTGCGAGTATGAAGGAGAATTCCCCGATCTGGCAGAGTGCAAGCCCGGAGAGGAGCGCGGTCCTCCGGGAGAGGTTCAAAAAGACGCCTGTGATGAGCCCGGTGAAGAACTTGAGGACGATGATCCCGAGTGCAAGGCCGATGATGAGCAGTGGCCGGGAGAGGAAGACCCCGATATCGAGGAGCATTCCGATCGAGATGAAGAAGAAGCCCACGAAGACGTCACGGAAGGGCATGATGTGGCTCAATGCCGCAACGGAAAAATCTGACTCCGAGATCATCAGGCCGGCCACGAATGCGCCGAGCGCGAGCGATATCCCGGTCTGGCTGATGATCCAGGCGATGGCAAAACAGATCGCGACGACGGAGAGCAAAAAGATCTCCTGGCTCTTCATCCTCGCCGAGTAGTAGAGCAGTCGCGGCACGATGTACCTGGTTGCAACAATGACCACACCGATTATAGAGAGACCGGTGATGAAGATGAGCACGATCGAGGGGGCCTGGTAGTGCTCCGGGCCTGCGAGAAACGGCGTGATGAACATGAGGGGGATGAGCATGAGGTCCTGGAAGATGAGGATGGCAAGAGCGGTCCTCCCATGGGGACTCTCGAGCTCGCCCCGCTCCTGCAGCACCTTCATCACGATGGCAGTGCTGCTTAAGGAGACGATAAACCCGAGGAATATTGCCTGGTTGAGGGGTATTCCAAGAAAGAGGCCCGCGGCCAGGACACAGGCGGTCGTAAAGACCAGCTGGAGCGATCCGCCCAGCACGACCAGTCTCTTCACCTGAAAGAGGCTCTTTAGTGAGAACTGGATCCCGATGGTGAACAGGAGAAAGATCACCCCGATCTCTGCAAACAGGTCGATTATCTCGGTGTTTCCAACCATCCTCAACACGAAGGGGCCGGCAAGCACTCCCGACAGGATATACCCGATGATGAGTGGGATTTTGAGAGAATTGCATATGAAGAGGACAAAGAGGGTGAGGGTGACGATGACAAGTATCTCCAGGAAAAATACCGACTCCATCTACCTCCTAATGGAGTCGGGAAAAAATATGAATGTATTGGGAGGATCCGGCCCTTTCCCCGGAATGAATGGTTTAACGTGGTCGCCGAACCACAGGAAGAACGAGATTTGCGTGAATCTGCCACCGGATGCTCCCGGGCAGGGGTCTTCCGTCAGGGACCCTGCCTACTTCCATTCCCGAAGCCGCTTTGCCAGCGGGCATCTCCGGTACCAGCAGAGGAAGATGGCGATCAGCAGGACCATGCCGACGAACACGGCGAAGCCCTCCACCTGCAGGAGGGTGCCGATAAACCGGCTTCCCGGGAGGTTGCGCATGCCAGGGAAGTCGAGACCGGACAGCAGCCGGGCGGCTGTTGTGACGAGCAGGACGCCCGGGATTACAAACCTGCAGAGGGGGTGGATGAGCCTGGCAAGCGATGACCCGATCTCGTCGGCAAGAACGCTGCGGGGCAAAAACCAGGTGAAGACGACCGCGAGGAGAAGCGCGGTGACCGGGAGGCCGAGGGTCCCCACGGTCTCGTCCATGAAATCAAGGACCCTGATACCGGCGAAATTCAATTCTGCTGCACTGTAGGAGAGGGCGGATGGAAGGCCGGCGACGAGGACCGCGCCGGTGAGTATGGCAACCGTGCGTTCACGTGTCCAGCCGAGCGACTCGCGGAAGGCGGCAACGCTCACCTCGAGCATGGAGATGGAGGATGTGAGTGCGGCAAAGAAGAGGACCAGGAAGAACGCCGTGGCAAAGATAAAGCCACCCGGCATCGCGGCGAAGGCGGTCGGGAGGGTGGTGAACGCAAGCTCTGCGCCGACTGTCGGGACGAGACCGAATGAGAAGACGACAGGGAATATCACGATGCCTGACAGGAGGGCGATGGAGAGATCGGCAACCGTGATCACCAGCGATGACGAGGGGATCCCCTGGTCGCGGCTCATGTACGCGCCATATGTGAGCAGGATCCCGGTCCCGACCGAGAGGGAGAAGAAAGCCTGTCCAAAGGCCGCACCCCACAGGAGGGGGTCGCCAAGCACCGAGAAGTCAGGGGTGAAGAAGTATCCCATCGCCTCTGAAAACCCTGGCAGTGTGACGCCGTATACTGCGAGTATGACAAGGATCACGACTGAGACCGGGATCAGGCTGATCGATATCCGTTCGATCCCCTTCTGGACACCGCGGGAGACCACCAGCCCGGTGATCACGGCGGTGACGATGAAGAGGGCTACCGGCAGCCATCCGGAGATGAACAGGGAAAAGGGAACGGTGCTGCCAGCGAGTGAGAAGAAGGTGTATCCAAGCGTCCATCCCGCGATAACGAGGTAATACGAGAGTATGAGGAAGACGATCGCGCAGAGAAGCCACCCGATGACACGGAACCGTTCCCTGACTGAGCGGAAAGCGCTCACGACGGTACCCTGGAAGTGCCTGCCGGCGGCCAGCTCGAGGACCATGAGGGGCAGGCCGCACAGGAAGACGGAGATTACGTACGGGATGAGGTATGCTCCTCCGCCGTTCTGCCCCACCACTGCCGAAAAACGCCAGATGTTGGCTATGCCGACCGCTGAACCGATTGCCGCGAGGATGAACCCTTTCCGTGATGACCACTGTTCCATGCTGTCCGTCCACGCCTGTTCTCTATGGTATGCTCATCTGCTGCGCTCTTAAAAAACGGTTGCGTTCTCTCTCGTCATGCACTCTTCCCGTAGCGTCCCAGTTCGTCATGCGTGACACGGGACCTGGCCCACTTGAAGATCTCCATGCCGACGACGACCAGGGAGGCCAGTGCGAGGAGTGCGGCCCAGGTCTCCAGGCTCACGGGACCGATCCCGAGCAGCTCCTGCATGAAGGGAATGTTCATCGCCGCGATGTGGATCCCCTGGGCCAGCAGGATACCGAATATCAGGTAATAGTTGTTCTTCAGGGGGACCCGGAATATGGAGCGGTACTCTGACCGGCAGTTTATGGCATGGAAGTTCTCGAGGAGGACCATGAGGAGCACGATACTGTTCCGGGCCGCAAGCTCGTCCCAGCCCGATCCCTTGAGCCAGAAGTACGCAGAAAAAGCGATGAGCCCCATCAGGAGGCCTGATATGAGCGTCTCCTGGACCATCAGCGGGTTGAAGACGCCCTCTTTCGGGTCGCGGGGACGCCGCTTCATCGCCTCGGGCTCGCCTGCCTCGAAGGCCAGCGTGACGTCCTGGATTCCGTTGGTGACGAGGTTCAGCCAGAGCAGCTGCACCGCGAGCAGGGGGAGGGGAAAGCCGAAGACGAGCGCCAGGGTGAAGAGTATGATCTCGGCAAAGCCCGTGGATACGAGCAGCCAGGTCACCTTCCGGATGTTGTCGTATGCGTACCGTCCCTCCTCGATACCTGCCACGATCGAGGAGAAGTCGTCGTCCGTGATGATCATCGAGGAGGTGTCCTTGGCCACGTCGGTCCCGGACCCCATCGCGACGCCGATGTTTGCCCGCCGGAGCGCCGGGGCGTCGTTCACGCCGTCGCCCGTCACGGCGACGAAGTGTCCGTCGCGGACCATGGCATCGACGATCTCGAGCTTCTGGACCGGGCTGACACGGGCAAATATCCGCCCGCTGCGGACGCGGTCGAAGTATTCGGGGAGGTCGGGCGAGCCTATGGAATCGAGATCTGCGCCGGTCACCACCTCCGATTCGTCTGTTGTAAGGCCGATCTGCTCACCGATGGCAAGCGCTGTCTCGGGATGATCCCCGGTTATCATGGCCACCTCGACACCGGCATCCCTGCAGAGCGCGATGGCGCCGGGGACGTCCGGCCGGATTGGATCGATGAACCCGGCAAGGCCGAGGAGGGAGAGTGTGGGGCTGGCGTTCTCCAGGGTCGGCGACCCTTTCGGAAGCGAATCGATCGTCCCGCCGGCGATTGCGAGGACGCGAAATCCGCTGCGGGTGAGGTCGTGGAGATGCCCCTCCACCACGTCCCTGTCGATGGGCACGGGTCCGTCCCCGGTCTCCATCGTCCCGCAGAAGGGGAGGAGCGCTTCCAGGGCGCCTTTTGCCGCCACCCGGATGGTCCCGTCGGTGCCATGGTAGGATACCGCCGAGTACCGGAGCTCGGGTTCGAACGGGACTGTTCCGTCAATATGGATCTCGCCCCTCTCCAGGTCGGGATCGATTCCCAGTTTCATCCCGAGCGCGAGCAGGGCCACGTCCATGGCATCCCCGTGGTGCACCCATTCGTCGTCCTCCCGGTACAGGCTGCCCTCGTTGCAGACGACTGCCGCGTAGGCGAGCTCTTTGAGGCGTTCGAGTGATGCAGGGTCCGGGACACTGCCCCCGCCGGTCAGCACCCCGCCGCTGCCCTCGTAGCCGGCACCGGTGACCTCGAATGACTCGCCACCGGAAAGCGTGAGCCGCTTTACGGTCTGCTGGTTGACCGTGAGGGTTCCGGTCTTGTCGGTCGCGATCATCGTGCAACTGCCGAGGCTCTCGACTGCGGCAAGGCGGCGGACGATAACATTCCGGTTCCCCATCCGCGACGTCGCGATGGAGAGTGCGACGGTGATCGCCACCGGGAGCCCTTCGGGTATGGCCGAGACCGCGAGGGCGACGGCGAGGAAGAAGACCTCCGTGTACGGGGTCCCCTGCGCAAGGGAGATGGCTGCCATCAGGAGGCATGCGCCGATGACGAGGAACCCGATGTTTCGCGAAAATTTCTCCATCCTGACAAGGAGCGGGGGCTTCGAGGACCCGGTCGTCGCGACCGCCTCTGCGATCGTCCCGACCTCGGTCTTCTGACCCGTGGCGATCACCACGCCGATGCCCCGCCCGGTCATGACCGTGGTGCCGGCGAAGGTCACGTTCCCCCGATCCCCGATCGATGCGTCCGCATCGGCCAGTGCAAGGTTCTTCTTGACGGCAACCGACTCACCTGTGAGCAGCGATTCGTCGACGGTGAGATTAGCGGCGTGTATGAGGCGGAGGTCTGCCGGGACACGAATCCCTGACTCGAGGAGGACGATGTCTCCGGGGACGATGGTTGCCGAATCGACCTCTTCGTCCTTTCCGCCCCGCCTGACGTGTGCGGTTATCCGGAGCAGGCTCTGCAGGCGGCTTGCGCTCTTCTCCGCCTTCCATTCCTGCACAAGCCCGATCACCGCGTTTAAGAACACGACTGCCAGGATGAAGCCTGCGTCCTTGTAATCCCCCAGTGCGAACGAGATGACTGCCGCGACGAGCAGGATGTAGATGAGCGGGCTCTTGAACTGGTGAAGGAAGATGGTGATGATGCCCGGCGGTCTCCTGGCAGGGAGCTCGTTAGGGCCGAACTGCTCCAGCCTGTGGGCTGCTTCCTCGCATGAAAGACCGCCAGGCCCTGAGCTCAGTTTCTCGTAGACCTCGTCTATCGGGAGTGCGTGCCAGGAGACTGCCTCACGCGGTTCAAACTCGCTCTTCATGGCGTCCACTCATCAAATCCCGGTTATTCGTGTCCTGCAGGGAACAATCAGGACTTCCGTCTCTCTATGACCATCTCGCAGAAAGAGTCGCCAAGGCACCGTGCCTTTGTAACCCTTATCGTAAAATCATCGTTTAAGGCCGCAACAGCGTTGGTGACATATTCCCGGCAGACGCTGTTCACCGCTCCCGGTGGGATCCCCCGTGCGGCGTCCTCTGAAAACATCGGGCATTCTGCCAGTCGGATCACCGCCTCCTCGGGGAACCCTTCGATGTATCGTGTCTCGAACTCGGGCCCGAAGAGGATGACCGAGACCGCACCGAGAGTCTGGACGATATCGGCGGCGTGACCCCGCGGCATATCAAACTGGCCGGCTATATCACGTATCGCATCCGCCATCTCCGAATATATCCTCTCCTGAAAGGACGAGATATCTTTGCCGCTCTCATCTCCGCTGCCAAGAGCCACCACCAGCCTGGTGAGCACGTTGGTGGCCATGTGCCACCGGTCAGCCTCTGGTATCTCGTTTACCCGGACCATTGATCTCTCTCCTCGATTATTTCCCGTCACGAACCGGACAGGTAGATATCTTCTCATTTTTCCGGTGGATATAAAAGTGTATGCTCTGGAACAAGAACCGCTGAATGAGGATTGCCGGAGAACGCGGGTATTGTCCAGATGCGGTGTATTGCGGAGGGATTCACTGCTGAGTGCCTGCAGGGGAGTGCTGGTGACCCGGATCCCGTAGCCTGTCCCCGGTGCCCGGGAATGCCCGGTTTCAAGAGAATCACAACCGTTTAATAGTCCCGTGCAGACTTTTCCATTACTATGGCACTGACTGGCGAGCAGACCGACGAGGTTTTTGAGATGCTCGATCTCTATGCGAAATACTACCGCGAGAAGAATTATGAGAAACTCCTGTCGATCACCTCGAAGGGGATATCTGGGTTCGGGAGCGGGCCGGACGAGATAGTCGCGGATTACACGGGTTTCAAGGAGAGCGTGGCCCGCGATCTCTCCCAGGCGGAGCGTGTCGAGATCACCTTCTATGTCTTCCGGCTCGACGGAACCATGCCGTGTGCCTGGGTGACTGCCTTCTGTATCTTCGATGTGGTGATCGATGGCGAGCACCTGCCGATGCAGGGCCGGATGACGGCACTGCTGCAAAACACCGGCAGCCGGTGGCTCTTCGAGCAGATCCACTTCTCGATGCCGAACGTGGAGCAGGGCTGGGGGGAATCGTTCCCGGGTGCGGAGGAGTAAAGCAGATTGATGCACCTCGCAGATCCCGCCTCCCGGGCTGTGGCCTCCCTCCTGTTTGCAGCGACGATACTGGCCACGATGGCGGGCGTGTTTCTCGGTATCTTCTTCCTCTTCTTTGACACGGATCTTGCAGTGCGGATAGTGGTGGTGCTCCTGGTCGGCGTGGTGGGAGTATTGAGCTGGCTCCGGCACACCGTCTATTACCGATCCGACCAGGCCCGGATGGGCTGGAGCCAGGAACATCCGCAGTTCCAGATGGAGGTGGGGTCGAGCGAACATGGCGATCGGGGTCGTGGCCCCGGCTGCGGCCGCCTTCTCTTGGGGGATGCCTGTGCGATCTCGTTCTTCATCTGCGGCCTCTCCCTCTGCGGGCGCTGGCAACCCACATCCTTTGGTGACGGGCCAACCCGTCTTCGAGGGGGAAAAAGAGCGTCCTGAACAGTGCCTTCTTTGTTGTTGGCCTGGTCGGGTTCAACGCATTAGCTCCCTATATCCCATCCAGCACGAATCCTCCACATAGAATGAGTTGTTGGCCTGGTCGGGTTCAACGCATTAGCCCTCCTCTCCGACTGAATAGAGTGGGAAAATACACCTCTTTTCATCCTTTTTACAGTTCAGGATATTCCTTCAATTCGGGTTCAGGTTCCAAACCAGAATCCATTTTAGTCCCGAATGCGATATTCAAATGGGATGTGACCTGATGAGAAAGATACTTCCGTTTATCATAATACTCGCCCTCTGCGGCCTTGCCGGCTGCATGGAGCAGGACGGCGACGATTACACCGGAGCTGGCCTGCAGATCTACACCGAGGAGCTCCCGCCATACAACTACCTGGGGCCGGACGGGGCGATCACCGGGTCCTCGACAGAGGTGATACAGGAGATCCTGTCCCGGCGGGGTGAGAAGGCAGAGATCAGTCTCGTCTCCTGGTCCGACGGATACCAGCGGACACTGGAGACACCAAATACCGTCCTGTATTCTGCTGCACGCACCGCAGAACGCGAGCCGCTCTTCTCATGGGTCGGGCCGGTGGGCTCCCGCGACTTTGTCATCTATGCGAAGAACGGCTCCGCGATACGGATCGAGAGCCTCGATGCGGCACGGAAGGCCGGGACAATCGGGGTCGTGAAAGACGATGCCAGGCACCAGTTCCTGCAGGAGAACAATGTCGTGGATGTTGCCACCTACCCCGACGACGAGTCCTGCGTGCAGGCGCTCATGGCAGGTGACATAGCCCTGTGGCTCGGGAGCAGCGCAATCGCTGCAGGAAGCATCGAGAAGGCGGGGTATACCCCTGGAGAAGTCGTTGCCCTCTACCCGGTAAAGACCGTGGAGCTCTTCATCGCGTTCAACAACCAGACCTCGCCGGATCTTGTAGCGGGCTGGCAGAAGACTCTTGACGCCATGAAGGCCGACGGGACCTACGATACCATCATGGCCCGCTATTTCGGGGAGACGGCTCCATCCGGTAGGAAGGATCCCGTCATCTCCTCCCTTGTGGCCCTGACCGACCTCCGGCTCTCGTGCATCGCCCGGACCCTTGAGGTGCTGGCCCTGACCGGCGACGTCCAATCCGGGGACTGGGAACAGATCAAGCCACTGCTCGTCGAACTGGAACGCGGAGAGAGTGCCGCCCGGTTCTGGTATGCCCGCCCGGACGGATCGTACTATACCACCGTGGACGACCTGGCCTCCGGCAACCTCATGGTCCGCTCCTACTTCCCGGGCGTCCTTGCAGGGGAGCGTGCCATCGGTCCCGTCGTCGTGAGCCTCTCCACTGGCCGGACCACCGCGATCGTCGCGGTTCCGGTAAAAGACGGGGACACGGTGACGGGTGTGCTCGGGGCATCGGTCTACTCCGAGGTGCTGAGCCGGGACCTGGCCCGGACCCTCTCTTTGCCGGGCGACATGTTCTTCTTCGCCCTGGACACTTCGGGCAGATACATCATAAACTCCGAGGAGCAGCGGATCGGCCAGGATCCCCTGGTCCAGGAGACCCCGGCGGCACAGGAGGTATTCAGGGCCATCATGCAGCAGGAGAGCGGAACGACCAGCTATGACTCGGAAGGAAAGCACTATACCGTGACGTTCGAGAGGTCCCCGCTCACCGGCTGGCGGTTCGGGGTCGCGGAGATCTCTGACTAGACCCCGGTTATCCTTTATTTTCGATTTCTCTTGCAGGCATGATGGTGCCGGGGAGTGCTCCCGGGCGGTTGTGTGGGTATGTTAGGGATTTCAATAGGCGGGCACATTCAGGGGTCTCTCTTTTCTCCTCGCCACCCGGGGGATCTTCGCAGTGTATTTCCTGCGAAGTATTGTTCCTTTTTTGCAAGGGGCCATCAATTGTCCACTCCTTTCCGTGCACAAAAAAATAAAATCTGATAACTGTTGACTGTGCCCGCCAACACTCGTGCGGTCACACGGTGTCCTGGAATCCCCGCAGAGGTCCACTCATACGTGCAGGAGCCGGCAGGAGAGGAGTTGTGTAATTCAACCGGGTCTTTCGGGCAGGAAAAAAGGGGCTCTTCGCTATCCTGTGTGGGTGAGGATCCTTCATCATGCAAACACCCAGGCAGGCTCTTGCCCCCGTACGCCCAACAGGATGAATGCCGCCGCCCCCGAAGATACCGCGAGGCTTTCCACCCTCGACCCGGGATGACCTGCGGTCACCTTCAGATATTGAGCAATTGGGTATGAGATATGCGAGGGCGCCCCGGCGACGGATCAATGACGAAGTCTGGATACCTCTGAAGAACAGGGAATTTCATTCCGCCCACAGGAAACAGCGAGGAGACAAAAAAGGAGAGGGGTATTTCAAATCCTCGGGAAACCATCCGGCTCAATGAACACAAGGTTCCTCTGGAACCATGACGGCTGGACCTCCTGTGAGAGGAAGGTCATCGTATAGCCGGACATGGAATCAAAGCTCTGGGGAAGCTGCCAGCGCAGGTACCCGGCGTTCTCGTCGAACCGTTTCTCCTGGGAGTTCCATCTCGATCCGAACGTGATGTAGAACTCGTAGGTCCCTGGCGGGATGACCTGGTAGAACATGTGGGAGTAGCCCTTCTTCACGTACACTGCCGTGGTCGCCACCGTCCGCGTCGAGAACGGAGTGAGCGCCACGACCACGTCCTGGTTGCCGTACCGGTTGTCGATCTCCAGGTATTTCCAGCCGGGCTGGAAGTAGCCGGAGAGCACCGATCCGCTTGGGATGCCCGGGTACACGACAGCTTCGGATGCCGAGAGGAACCCTGCGACCACGCCCTTCAGCGCGGGGTCCAGTCCGACTGCGGTCTCGTACGCTGCGATCGCTTCGCTGTGGCGTCCAAGTTTTGCGAGTGCCTGCCCCCTGTTGAAGTACGCCCGGGCGTGTCCCGGCTCCATCGCTATCGCTTCGTCAAATGCCGCGATCGCGAGGTCGTAACGGCCCTCGTTCAAATACGTCCCGCCGAGCAGGTTCCAGTCGGTCGCTGTGACGGGTTCCGCCCTCGAAGACTCCACCAGGTTGCCGTCACCTGCGGTGGCCGCCGGGACCAGTGCCGCAAGCAGCACGACGGCAAGGAGAAGGACGCCTGTTTCTCGTATCCTCATCTTCGCTCAACCTCCATATCGCAGTTATAGCATATGCCGGGAGGGTAATATAGTTTCGGAGATTGTCCGGACCGAAAAAACCGCAAAAATACCCTCTTTTTGTGAATAAAGTCTAAATATAACCGATGAAAGGTATCGGGCTTCTGCCCTCCGATATTGATTTGCACCTCCCGGCCATCTCCCTGATCGGGTGCTGCTGCAGCGATATGCGGCCTGGTCCGATTGCATCTTCACGACCGGGTGAGACTGCTCCGATTCCGGTCTGCCCATCTCCTCGAGAGAGCGGCCTATAGCGCACGCTTAATCTCCCATCCACTCCAAATACCCGGGTGATCGCCCGTGCTCTGGATCGTCTTCGCCCTGGTCGGTGCCCTCTCCCAGGCCACCTATAGCATGTCGGCAAAAGTGCTCCTGCGGAGGGTCTCGCCGTACACACTTGCAGGCGTCTCCTTTCTCTCGGCATCACTGGGACTCCTGTGCATCTCAATCTTCTGGGGAATCCCTCCCCTCGGGCCCGGCCTCTTCCCGGCCGTGGCCGTGACTGTCTCGATCAATATCGTCGCAACCATCCTCTTCTACCGGGCCCTCGTCTTGACCGATCTCTCGCTCTCTGTCCCCATGCTTGCGTTCACCCCGGTCTTCCTCATCCTCACCTCGTTCTTCATCCTCGGGGAACTCCCCACCATCGCCGGGGCGGCCGGCATCCTGATGGTCGCATGCGGGGCATACCTGCTGAACCTGGAGTACAGGAATGGGAGGCCGATCTCGCTTTCCGCCCCGTTCCGCACGCTCTTTCGGGACCGGGGGGTCGGGTCGATGCTTTTCGTCTCCTTTCTGTACAGCATCTCGGTCAACTTCGACAAGCAGGTGGTGGAGAACTCGAACCCGGTCTTCGGTTCGGTTATCGTTTTTTTCCTTCTAGGGAGCGTGTTCCTGGTTATAGCCGCGATTGCCGGCCGGAGATCCGGCTGGACTGGTCTCGTAGGAGGATCTCCGGCCGGTCCTGCTCGCGATATCCGGGATGATCACCGCGCTGTTCATGGGGGTGGGGGCACCATGAACCGGTGCGACCCTGGTATGGGCACTTCCTCTGATCATCCTGGGAGACGCGATAGCGGAGGAGAGAGGCACGGTGTGGATGACAGCGAAGTGTCCTTGCGAGAGGGGCACGGAGATGATACCAGGAAAGCGTCTCTTGATGAGAGACGCGGGGATGATACAGGGAGAGTGCCTTCCGGTGAAGGGCACGGTGTGGATGCCGGCGCGGGTGGCGACGTGGACAGGAGAGACTCCTCGCCTGATACATCCCTTCAAATCCCGATCTTCCTGGCCTGCCCGGCCGTCGGCGCAATTCTCGTATTCGAGTCCATCTCGATAAATATCGCCTATACTCTGACCATCGTCCCCTACGTGATCACGATAAAGCGGCTCGCTATCTTCTTCTCTGTCCTCTACGGGGGGCTGCTCCTCGGCGAGCGGCAGCTCGGCGGCAGGATCTTTGGTGCCATGGTGATGATCGCCGGGGCTGCGATGATCGCATTGTTTGGGTGATGCTGCACCGTTCGGATGTGAATCTGCCCGGAAGCATTCCGGGCATGACAAAAAAAGTGGTTCCGTTTTATTTTCAAAGGTCCGGGGAGCCCGGATTGGGTTGGCATCTTTTCGTCGCATTCAATAGTCAGGTCAATATCCCTGTTCAAGTGCGGGATCGTATGCATGGGAACATCTCCCACGGTTTCCCAGTCAACGCCAAAAGAATGATGGATGAGCCGGGTCTCTCATTCCGGCAATCAATCTTCCATTCAACAGGTGAGTATTGTTCCTTGAGTTCGGAAGAGATCTGCTTTGCGGCCTGGTCGATCATTTCACGGGATACCACTAAATCACATGACCTGATGAGGAAGAGGAAGAAAAAATCGCCCTTCAGGTCCGAACAAAAGGATTGACTGCCCTGATA
>JAHDSI010000077.1 GCA_018432765.1 Methanoregulaceae archaeon
CACGATCATGAGGTTGCGGTAGCTGATCCCCGGGTGGAACGAGACCGAGTTCTGCACAGCGGACTGGAGATCCGAAAGGAGCCGTTTGCCTTCCGTGCTCGGGATATGGCCCGCAGAGAAATCTGCCATGATGCCGTCACGGATGGTGACCAGGTTGCACCGGTAGGCGAAGTCGGTCTCACCAAGGGCAAGGCCCATGCTTGCCGCCTCGAGCGGTCCCCTGCCGGTATAATAGCGGCCCGGATCGTAGCCCAGGATCGAAAGATTGGCGATATCGCTCCCGGGCTCGAAGCCTGCAGGGACCGTGCGCATCATCCCGCACATGCCGTCCCGGGCTATCCTGTCCATGTTCGGCGTACTGGCGTATTCGAGAGGTGTTTCTCCTCCAAGTTCCGGTATGGGCTCATCGGCCATTCCGTCGCCCAGGACAACGATATACTTCCGGTTCGTGCTCATGCGTCCTCTCTAGGGCCGGAACCAAGATCGATGCCCAGCTCGCGGATCAGGGCGCGTGCCGCATCTCTCACCGATTCTCGCGATCCAATGCCCGGTTGCCATCCAAGGCTCCTGAGTCTCTCAACAGAGAGCTGCATCCTGGGGACATCGCCGACCCAGCCCCGGTCCCCGCCGGTGTAGTGGAACTCTACCCCTGAAAGCCCCATCTCCGCGACCACGATCTCTGCCAGCGAGGTCACATCGATCCAGTCGTCGGACCCGATATTAAAACAGTTGAATGTCGAGTCCGAATGAGAAACGGCGAAGAGCACCGCTTCCACGCAGGCGTCAACAGAGAAATACGACTTGACCTGTTTTCCGTCACCGAGTATCTCGAGTTCGTCCGGGTTCTCGAGGAGCTTGTGGATAAAATCCCAGATGACTCCATGGTTGCTTCGTTGACCGATAATATTCGCGAACCTGAATACCCAGGACTTCATGCTGTAGGTGTACGCATATGCGGAGATCATGGCCTCGCATGCCAGTTTTGACCCGCCGTAGATGGAGATCGGCTCCATGGGCGTGTATTCTTCCGGGGTCGGTATGATCTCTGCTTCACCATATACCGTCGAGGTCGAGGTGAAGACGATCTCGGGGACGTCGTTTCGGTGCATGGCCTCGAGAACGCGGACTGTTGCGGTCACATTCTGCTCGTAGACACGTTGCGGGTTTGACGCACTTGCGCGCACATCGGGGTCAGCCGCGATGTGGAATACTCTGTCCGCGCCGGCAAACGAATCCTGCCAGCCATCGCCAAGGAGGTCTTCCTGGATGAACCTGATTGCGCCGGAATCGATATGCGACCTGATATTTCCGGTATCGCCCGTGCTCAGGTTGTCGATCACGGTGACCTCTTCACCGCGTCCCACGAGCGCGTCCACGAGATGGGAGCCGATAAAGCCCGCTCCGCCGGTTACGATAACACCCATACTTTTCAACTCTTTGGAGGTTCTTAATCATTAAAACCTCTCTTTGTCACATATTAATGTGTGATTCCAAAAACCGATCCGCGTGATAGCGTCATGATCTTTGTGAAGGGAATGGCAATGGGCATATGCGACATCATCCCCGGGGTATCGGGCGGGACCATCGCATTGATCACAGGGATATACGAACGTCTTGTCACGGCGGTGGGCAATATACGGATATCTGCTCTCACGCATCTTGCCGCGGGCAGAAAAGAAGAATTCATGCGGGAATTTCAGCGCATGGACCCATGGTTCCTGGTATTTCTCCTCGCAGGAATCGGCCTTGCCGCAGTCATCATGTCCCGGATAATCCTCTTCTTCCTGGAGTTTTATTCGTTCCAGACATTCGCCTTCGTCTTCGGAATCATTGTCGTGTCGTCGGTTCTCATCTATGTTCAGATCGAGCGTGCAGACCAGGTCGTTGCCGGTCTATGGCTGATTCCCGGGCTTTTTGCCGGATTTTTTATCGCAGGCCTTGACCAGTCGACGCTCGGACACTCGCTGCCGATGGTCTTTTTCACAGGCATGCTGGCATTGTGCGCGATGATCCTCCCCGGAATATCGGGTGCATACATCACCCTCCTCATGAACCAGTACGGGTACCTTCTCGGTGCGCTCCGCGCATTTGATCTTCCTGTCATCATCGCATTCGTCGCTGGTGGAGCCGCAGGGCTGCTTGCGTTCAGCAGGGTGCTCACGTATCTTCTTGCTTCGCACCATTCCCGGACCCTCGCGTTCCTGACCGGACTCATGCTCGGTTCAACCCGCCTCCTCTGTGACATGGTGGTCTCCGGTGGTGGAACGGTTATGACCGCATTTCCGTTTGCGGCCGCCGGCGCAGTCCTGGTGGGTGGCATGGACGTTGCATGGAGACGGTTCGGCTCCCGGAGGCATGAGCAGTCCGGTAACCGATGAGAATGATATATTCACCTGGCAGACAACGTAATGATACACAGATGTTTGTTGGAATAGACCACGGCACCACCTCGATGAGGTTCTCGGGCGATGGCATACACTGGAAGATAAGCAGGGAAGATGCGCGCGGATTCAGTTTTCGCGACCTGGATCCCATATTTTCACGTGACAGGATTGACGGCATCGGCATCACGTACTCGATGGGAGACAATTTCTCTGCCATCACACCAATTCACAAGCTCCAGAACCGCGGTCTCGTCTCGAGGAGCGGGGCAGGAAAACACATAGGCGGGGGGACACGGGTATTTGACGAGATCAGCGCCTCCGGAATCCCTGCCGTCGTACTGCCAGGACTCCACCGGATGTCTCCGACAGATCCCAGGTTCAAGGCATATTCCCACCAGGCAAGCCCCGAAAAGATTGGAATCGCGTACCAGGCAGTACAGGACCTGGGAGGCGACGTGGTCGTCTCCGATGTCAGCTCGAACACGGTCACCCTCCTTGTGAAGGACGGCCGCATATTCGGCGGGATCGATGCCTGCATCTTTGCTCCCGGCACCGAACACGGGGCAATCGACGTTTTGGGAATCAGGAAGGTTGA
>JAHDSI010000227.1 GCA_018432765.1 Methanoregulaceae archaeon
GAAGAAAATGAACAAAAATCGGCTTCAATACATCCTCCCTCTCCTCTTTATCGCAAATTGCATATGGTTCCTTATTGTGGGCTACCGTTTCACAAGCGGGCTTTGGGAACACTATCATTTCTGGTTGCCTGTGTCGAACTGGACGAGGTTGATCATCCTGAAAATGTTTCCCTGGTGATAGTACTATAATTAAAGTCGTTGAAATATGGAACATGCAGTCCGATAGCAACCCCTGGATCCTGATCCGGCTCATCATGACCCTGGTGTGCATATTCTTACTGTGGGTTATCTTTTCCTTGCCTACACGGTTCCCGGGGTGGACCCTCGGACCAGGAGCCTATCTCCTTGCGGTAGGATGTGGAATAGCCCTCGTCACATTCACCGGGCTTATTCTCCGTGACCTGCCCGAAATACCAGGATAAATCACCACCGGGAAGATTGTATCGCCTCTTCTCGTCACGATAAAACGGCTGGATATCGAGCCTTTTACCGGAACAGGTCAAAGGCACCGGTATCCACCTACCCACCCCCTCCACCTCTCCGAATACATTCACCCCACTTACGAAAACCCTTAAAATAGCAATACGCAAATCCTCTCCTTGTATGTGACCACCGTCATCAACTCCTTCCCTCTTTCTGACGGCCGCATATAGGTGAAACAATGTCATTTCGACCATCAAACACAGGACGCGAAGCTATTGCTGAGCGTTTCGGACCCCCCGGATCCCGGCAGCCTTGCCGGACCACAACGGAAGGAAGTGCAATCAAGCTCGCATGCGGAGACCCTGCATGACCAGAACAGCGGGCTCCCCCGGTATGTCTCAACCTGCAACAGAAGTGACACAGAGGGAGCTTAGTCTAACCTGTCCGGGCACGGCAAAAAACCTTGCGGCAACGGCAGCGGGGTGAGCCAGATGCAACCCCAATTTTCGATTCTATGTGCCCACCGGACGGTATTCTCCGGGAGCCGCGGCAGACAGGAGGCACACTGATGGCGAAAAAGCCCAGGTGCCCCCACTACTCCGCACGGAAGAACGGCAGGTGGACCACCTTCGCCTGCACCCTGCCACCCGGCGGGACCTGCCCGGACCCCCACTGCAAGGCAAACCCCGACTACCAGGAGCCCGAGCCGGATGATACTGAATAAAGACGAGGTCATCGGCCGGAGGAACACACCCCACCGGGCGAGGACCGCCGAATACCTGGCCCGCGACCTCCTCCGGAGCCGGGGCTACACGGTCCTCCGGTCGATCGACGCCGACTTCCTGGTAAACCTCGTCGCCTGGACACCCGCCGGCGCCCCCCTCATGATCCGGGTGGCGAGCACCCGCCGGGAGCTCTCCGGCGCAGCCCAGGTCGCCACCCTGTGGCACGACGAGATCAGGGAACTCCGTGCACTCCCCCTGCCTGCCGGCGGGTCGGTGCAGCTCTGGATCTCGGCCGACCGGAAAGGCTGGCACATCTACCAGGTCCTCCCCGGCGGCATCGTGGAGGTGGACCCGTGACCGGCCGGTTCGTCGTCGAATCCCTCCACGACCCCTTCGAGCTCGCCTGCCCGGTCTGCGGCTGCCGGTCATGGGAGCGCGACGGCAGCGACGTGAAATGCTGCGACTGTGCAGCCGAGATCCGCGTCCTCGAGGACGCCGCACAGTGCCGGATCGTCCTGGAGGTGCAGGGCGCATGATCTCCCCTGGTGATGTCTCATGCCGGCAGAGGAGATAACCCGCACCCTCTCCCTCCTCTTCGCACCGGGCCAGATCGTAGAGGTCCGGGCGATCACCGAGGAGGGGATGGCCTCCGGGTACTTCGACGACCCCGGGGCCCTAACCGCAGCGGTCGCACCCCTGGACGTGACAGGGACCGCCGGCGTGTACGTGACCCTGAACGAGGTGAACCCCGCACTCCTCTCCCGGAGGGCGAACCGTATCAAGATGCGGCTCTCGAAGAAGGACGCGACCACCGCGGACACCGACATCGTCCGGCGGCGCTGGTTCCCCGTCGACATCGACCCGGTCCGCCCGTCGGGCGTATCCTCGACCGACGAGGAGCACCAGGCAACGCTCGTCCGGGCCGCCGAAGTGGCCGCATACCTCGGCAGGGAACGCGGCTGGCCGGCGCCGATCATGGCTGACTCGGGCAACGGCGCACACCTGCTCTACCGGATCGACCTGCCAAACGACGAGGCCTGCCGCGACCTGGTGAAGCGGTGCCTCGAGGTCCTCGATGTCCTCTTCTCGAACCGGGCGAGCACCATCGACCCCGCGAACTTCAACGCCGCCCGGATCTGGAAACTCTACGGGACCGTCTCGCGCAAGGGCGACCATACCGCCGACCGTCCGCACCGGCGGGCATCTCTCATCGACGCGCCCGACGAGCCCGGGACCGTGACCCGCGATATGCTCCGCGAACTCGCAGGACTCCTCCCCGTGCAGCCCCCGCCCCCGGAGAACGGGCAGAGAGCAGGCGGCGGCAGGCCGGCGATCGACCTCCGCACCTGGCTGTGCGACCACAGTATCGCCGTCGCCGACGAGAAACCCTACCAGGGCGGGACACTCTTCGTCCTGGAGGAGTGCCCCTTCTCAGGTGCCCACCGGGACGGGGCGTTTGCAATCCAGTTCGGCAGCGGGGCGGTCTATGCCGGCTGCCACCACGCCTCGTGCGGCGGCGGCTCGCAGCGGTGGAAGGAACTCCGGGAACGGTACGAGAAACGGGACGGAGGATGCGACC
>JAHDSI010000017.1 GCA_018432765.1 Methanoregulaceae archaeon
AGCAGAGGCGGAGATCAGGACCGCGTGCCGTCTTCCGATCGGGGCGGGTTTCGGCCTGTCTGCGGCTGCCCTTACAGCGACGGCGGTTGCAGTGAACCGGCTGTACGACCTGGGTTTTTCCCTGGAGGAATGCATCGAACATGCCCATGAATCCGAGATCCGGCACCACACCGGGCTTGGTGATGTTGCCGCCTCCCAGGGTGGCGGGAGGGATTGCCGGAAAGGGGCAGGGATAGAAGCTGATATCGAGAGATGCTTCGATCTCTTTGATCCCATCTTTGCCGTAACCTTCAGTTCGCTCCCCTCCCCCTCGATTCTCAGCTCTAAAACTGCAATGGACCAGGTTGTCCGGGCATTTCCAGGGCGCTGCCCGGAGACCCCTGAAGAGTTCTTCCGGTTTTCACGGGATTTTTCGGAGAAGAGCGGCCTTATTACTCCCGAAGTGCGATTCGGTCTCGAGGAGTGCGACAGGGAAGGGATCCTGGCAAGCATGACCATGCTCGGAAACGGGGTCTTTGCCTACGGAGAGGGTGCCCGGGAGATACTCGGACAGCTTGGTGAGACCTTCGAAGTCCACGTCGCCTCTTCAGGTGTGCGGATACTGGAGGTATCATGACAATCCCGCGTGATCATCCCCGTTACCGGTCACTCGTCGCCAGGGAATCCCTCGCTTCCCGTTGCCGGGAGGGCATCGTCTCCCTGGAAGGTCTTGCGGCGCACGGGAGGGGTGAGGCATTTGATTACCTCCTTGGGGAACGGACGACGGAGAGCGCTTTCCTTGCAGAAAGAACAGCAGCGGCGTTTCTCCTGTGTGCAAGGAATCCGGTCATCTCGGTAAACGGCAATACCGCGGCCCTTGCTGCCGGTGAAATTCGCGATCTCCAGGAGGCGACGGGTGCAAAGGTCGAGGTGAACCTGTTTCATCGCACAGAAGAACGAATAGAGAAGATCCGGCGGCTTCTGGAAGATCACGGTGTACGTGTCCTGGAAGGGGAGGCACAGCGCCTGCTTGCGCTGTCACATGACCGTGCGTACTGCCTGGTTGAAGGTATCTTCTCGGCCGACGTGATACTGGTGCCGCTGGAAGACGGGGACCGGTGCCAGGTGCTTGCCGGCATGGGAAAGACAGTCATCACGATCGACTTAAACCCACTCTCACGAACGGCACGGGCGGCGACCCTCACGATCGTCGACGAACTCACCCGGGCTCTCCCGAATATCACGAGGTTTTCCCATAGTTTAAGGCAGGAAGAATCCCTGGAATTAATAGCGGTGCATGACAATGCTGTACTCCTGAAGGAGGCGCTTGGGGAGATGAGACGGAGGCTTGGAGATGCTCTGGATTGAAAAATACCGGCCGACCGGGTTTTCAGAGATACTCGGGCAGCCACGGGTCGTCTCCCACGTACGCTCGTTTGCCAAGGCCGGCACCGTTCCCCACCTCCTCCTGACCGGGCCTCATGGTACGGGAAAGAGCGTGAGCATGGAATGTCTTGCTTCTACCCTGTTTGGGGAATTTCCCGGACCAAACATCACCGTCATCCAGGTCTCGGACCTCTTCTCGCTCGGAAAGAAATATCTCGAAGAACAAGAGCGCTATGCACATATTTACCAGAAAGACCAGAGCCTGCTCGTCAATTTCAAGAATATCGCCAGGTGGTACGCGTCTATCCGGCCTCTCGATGCCGAATTCCGGATGATGGTCTTTGAAGGCGCCTCCAGTCTTACCAGGGAGGCCCAGTCGGCATTGAGACGGATCATGGAGCGCTACAGCAGGACGTGCAGGTTTGTCCTGATATCCACCCATACATCAGGGATCATCCCCGCAATCAGTTCCCGTTGCCTGCCATTCTTTTTTGCACCGCTCGATTCCGATGTCATCACAGGTCATCTCTGCCACGTGCTGGAGATGGAGGGGTTCAGCGTCGGCGACGTCTCCGGAGACGACCTGGATCTCATCGTACAGGCTTCGGACGGAGATATGAGAAAAGCGATGGTACTCCTGCAGACCATGGTGGAATCGGGAACATCCTTTGACCTGCTCAGG
>JAHDSI010000214.1 GCA_018432765.1 Methanoregulaceae archaeon
CCGTCAGCATGCATCCCGAGTCAGATTTCAGCGAAATCTACGCCCTTTCAGATGTCCTGAAGAGGGAATTGAACATCCCCTGGACGGTGACCGAATCCGGTGATCCGGCATTCATCCCCGGTCGCAGGGCCGATATCATGGTGGGAGAAAGAGTTGTGGGGGGATTCGGGGAGATATATCCCGCTGTGCTGAACGCGTTCCAGCTCGAACAGCCGGTCGCCGGCCTCGAACTTGACCTCACAGCCGTACGGGAATGCCTCTCTCCGCCAGGTACTCCTTGACCTGGCGGACCGTGAACTCCCCATAGTGGAAGACGCTTGCCGCAAGGCAGGCATCGGCCTTCCCGTTCACAAACCCTTCATAGAAGTGTTCCAGCGTTCCGACGCCGCCGCTGGCGATGACCGGGATGCCCACCGCATCTGATATGGCAGCGGTGATCGGGATATCGAATCCTTTCTTGGTCCCGTCCGTCTCCATGCTTGTCAGGAGGATCTCGCCCGCGCCTCTCTCTTCAGCCTCCCGTGCCCAGGAGATCGCATCGATACCGGTGGGCTTGCTCCCCCCGTAGATCACCACCTCGTACCAGCACGTGGTGCCGTCGGGGAGGATCACCTGGGTCGCGTCGGGGTTTGGATCGTAATTTCTCCGCACATCCTCGGCGACCACGATACACTGTGTCCCGAACTTCTCTGCGCAGGTACTGATCAGCGCGGGATCAAGGATCGCACTCGTGTTGATGCTCACCTTGTCTGCCCCGGCGCGGAGGATCTGCTGGATATCGTCGGCCGAACGGATGCCGCCACCGACGGTCAGCGGCAGGAAGAGCTGGTCTGCAGCGCGTTTGATAACGTCGATGATAGTACCCCGGTTCTCTTTTGAGGCGGTGATATCCAGGAAGACCACCTCGTCGGCACCCTGCTCGTTGTATCGTGATGCAAGCTCCACCGGGTCTCCCGCATCCCGTAATTTGATAAAATGCGTTCCCTTGACGACCCGCCCGTCTTTCAAGTCAAGACAGGGAATAATCCTTCGTGTCAGAACCATGGGGAATTATTCGCCGCTGATAGGTTTAGCATTTTTTCCCGGGCGATCCGAGTGGAGATTAAATAATTTCCTGTACCATGTATACGATACCAGACAAAGCCGGGGTCGTTTCCACGCCTCAGGCAGGAAAAGGTGTAGTTTGAGATGGATACGGGAGTGCAGAAGATAGAATGGGCCCGCCAGTACATGCCGGTCCTTGGAGCGATTCGAGAGAGATTTGTACGCGAAAAGCCGCTTTCCGGGCTGACCATCGGGATGGCCCTCCACGTGGAGGCAAAGACCGCAAACCTGGTGGAGACGCTCGCTGCGGGAGGCGCCAGTGTCCATATCACGGGGTGCAATCCCCTCTCCACCCAGGACGACGTCGCCTCGGCGCTCGACCGGGTGGACGGGGTGCGGTGCTACGCAAAGCGCGGTGCGAGCACGGAGGAATATTACGAGGCGATCGACCACGTGCTTGATGCACGCCCCCAAATCACCATCGACGACGGCATGGACCTCATCTTCCATCTCCACACGAAGCGCACCGATCAGCTCGACGGTATCCTTGGCGGATGCGAGGAGACCACCACAGGTGTCCACAGGCTCCGCGCGATGGCGGCGGATACAAAACTCCGCTTCCCCGTTGTTGCGGTGAACGATACCCCCATGAAACGTTTCTTTGACAACGTTCACGGAACAGGCGAGAGCGCCCTCACCGCGATCATGGTGACGACGAACGTGCTGATGGCTGGAAAATCGGTGGTCGTCGCGGGGTATGGATACTGCGGCAGGGGGCTCTCGCGGAAGCTCCGCGGCATGGGAGCACGCGTCACGGTGACCGAGGTTGACCCGAGAAGGGCTCTCGAGGCCTACATGGACGGGTTCATGGTGATGCCGATGGCGAAAGCCGCACAGACCGGGGAGATCTTTATCACGACGACCGGGAACACGTCGGTTATTGGAAGAGACCACTTCCCGCTCATGAGAGACGGCGCCATTCTCTCCAATGCAGGCCATTTCAACGTGGAGATCGATGTCGAATGGCTGGAATCGCATGCGAACAGCATCATCCGCCGGGACGGCATCGACAGTTATCTCCTGGACGGCAGGACCGTGCATGTCCTCGCCGAGGGAAGGCTCGTCAACCTTGCCATACCCAAGGGAATGGGCCACCCCGTGGAGGTCATGGACCTGAGTTTCGCCCTCCAGGCCCTCTCCACCCTCTACATCGCACAACACGGAAAGGAACTGGACCCGGGAGTGTACAATGTCCCGATGGAGATCGACGAGGAGGTTGCGCGGACCAAGCTCGATTCGCTCGGGCTCTCTATCGACGAATTGAGCGACCTGCAGAAGAAGTACATGACCAGCTGGGATATCGGGACCTGATCTCAACACCCGGTCATTATCCTTTCCCGGTCGCAGAAGAGATATTCCTGTGCATAGCCTGCATAGGCCCCGAAAAGTTCCCGGCCAAGTCCGGCAATCTCCTCGTACCTTTTCAGCTCCCTGCCGGAGCCGTAGCAGTGCTTCATGATCCTCTCGATCCAGACGTCCACCGGGAAGGATTCGTACCTCTGAAATCCAAAGAGAAGGACGCAATCCGCCACTTTTTTCCCCACTCCCTTCAGCGAAAGGAGAACCCGCCGGGCATCGTTGAAGGAGAGCTCCCTGACAGATTCTTCCCACCCCGGCGAATCCACAACGATCCGGGCGGTATCAGCGAGAAACGAAGCCCGGTAACCGACACTGCAGCTCCGGAGATCCCCGGGCAGGCATTCTGCAAGGGAATCCGGGGTGGGAAAACTGTAGTACGTCTCGCTCCCGGAAGAGACCTGCTCCCCGAATTTTTCCGAAAGAAGGGATATCCTCTTTTTAATCCCCGGGATATTGGCATAGGTGGCGCAGATATAGGACGCCAGGCATTCCCAGGGGGGCTGGCGGATGATCCGCAGTCCCCGGTTCTTCCGGATGGTCTCGTGCATCAGCGTATCACAGTCGATCCCGGCAAGGATAGCGGGCAGGTCTCCATCCAGGTGGAAATATTCCCTGATGAACGGGCGGTCGGCACCTGAGAATGTGAGTCTGTTGCCGTCCTGCCGGATTCGTACCACCGTATCTCCCACCACCCCCGTCCACCAGTCGCAGTCCCGCACCCAGCGGAAAACCTGTCCGCACGAGAGGGTGAGATGGAGGTCAAAGGGCTGATCAGGGGGGAGGGTGATGGTCTTCATGAGAACTGTTCCCGATACTGTCTGGTCTTTTTGCTAAAAAGGGCTATTTATTCTGGCACACTGCGTCGGCCCGGGAAGCCTGCCGCACTGTCAGGTGTCAGCCGGTTTTTTTCTTTCATACCCCACGCTAAATCCTTTTAAGCATGGATCGCGGATAGTCTCCCATGGAACTTTCCGAAAACATCAGGGCGTTTCTTGAAGGCGGCGAGGACTGGGAGAGAAAGATCACCTCCATACGCGGGGTATCACTCCTGAAACTGCCCGGGACAAAGACCCGGCCCGCATCGCTTGCGATCGAGATCAATCCCGTAAACGAGAAGGGTATGCCCATGAAGAGGAAGGGCGTGATCGTGACAGGGTCAAAAGAACTCCGTGCATTCCGCGAGATCTTTGGGAATGAAAAGCTCGATCTTCTCATGGATGCGGTCGAGGAGATAACGCCCGGGAAGAAGAAGGAAAGGGAGAATGAAGGGGATATCCTCCATATATGAAGGATGATTCCTGAAGAAAGAAGGCAGCGGACAATGCTTATATTCCAATAGATCGAAGATCGAGATATCAAATGAGAATTGGAGGCTGGTCTTCCCCTGCGAGGGGCATTGGCGGGCCTGTCAGCCGCCGGCTGGCACTGGTCTTTTTTCTTGCTGCAATGGTACTTGCAGGAGGATGCACCGAGGTTCGGCCGGAAGGCTCTGATTCAGCCCCCCCACCGGAAATACTCGTTGATTACACGCGTACGGGAGGCATCGCCGGATTTTCCGATCACCTTGTCGTGTTCGAGAATGGCCAGGCAGTCTATGACACCCATTCGGGTTCAGGCCTGATCATGCTCGACGAACCGACCCGTCTGGAGTTACGCGATCTCCTCGAAGCAGCGGATTTTCCGAATTTGAGCACGGAATATCCTGCAAAAACAACCGGTGCGGACTACTTCACCTATCTCATCATCTATCGGAACAAGGCTGTCATGACGGAGACCACCGGGATCCCGCCCTGTCTTGAACCTCTCATATCCAGCCTTGATTCCATCCTTCAATTCTCCGGCCTGTGATACGATTATCTCAGGTCTATTATCCATTTGACATCGTACCTGGTGCCGCATTCGGGACAGACCAGGATACATCGAAAATGACGGTGCCCTGCTGAAATACGGATCAAAGAAGTATGAAACCCTCTGTCATATCCACATACCTCGCAGATCCTGAACTCCTCGTGGAGCACTACTTTTCGTATCTCATCCGACACACTCATACTGTGAAAAATAACCGGAGGCTATAAAAAGAATCCGCTGTCCGGTGAAAAGATCACATAATTCTCATCGGAACAGGTGCATATGAAATGAAAACGGCGTAGCCATTTTCATAAAAAAATTGGACCGGTAAGCCGGTTTTTAGTCCTCGTACAGGCAGGACTGCACGTCCTGGCCGAGCCGTCCGATCGCATCTGCCCGACAGCGCTGGCAATGGCGCATCTGGCGGACGTATTTTTCACATTCATCCTGCATTTTCCGTTTCATCTCAGGTGTGGGCGGAGTTATGTCTGCGAACTTGTACTGGGCTATCAGCGGTATCAGGTTGAAGTTGTATACTCCCATCTTTCCCACTTTCTCGGCAATCGCGGGGATATGGTCATCATTTATTCCCGGGATGAAGACCGTGTTCACCTTCACGATCATGTGACGATCCACGGCCATCTCGATACCTTTCAACTGGTTTTCGAGGAGGATCTTCGCCGCTTCCACCCCGGTATACCTCTTGCCCTTGTAATCCACAAACTGGTAAATCTTTGCACCGATCTCGGGATCGATGGCGTTGAGCGTGACCGTGATATTGCTTACCCCATATTCCCTGAGAAGGTCGATCTTTTCGGGGAGGAGCAGGCCGTTGGTGCTGAGGCATTTGATCACGTTCGGATACTCTTCATGGAGGACCCTGAGTGTCTCCATGGTCTCTTCATTTGCCAGCGGCTCTCCTGGTCCGGCGATGCCGATCACTTTGATGTACGGGAATTTATCCAGTGCTTTCCGGACCATATCCAGCGCTTCTTCCGGGTTGAGGACCTTGCTCGTGACACCCGGCCTGCTCTCGTTGACGCAGTCGAAATCCCGAACGCAATAATTGCACTGGATGTTGCACCTGGGTGCGACCGGGAGATGGCAGCGCCCGA
>JAHDSI010000074.1 GCA_018432765.1 Methanoregulaceae archaeon
CGAGCTCGGATGGTGAGGCGGATGCGGCGAGCCACCAGGCGAGTGCGAGGTAGATGGCCATCCCCGCGGTTATAGCAAGCAGGGTGCCGAGGGGGATGGCCCGCCTGGGATTCTTTAATTCTCCTGACATGTTTGCTCCTGCCATAATCCCTGTTGCAGCAGGAAAGAATACTGCGAAGACTGTCCAGAAGGATATGCCAGGGGGGGATGCAACGAATTCGTATGCCGGAGGTGCGGGCGGGACGGCAGCGAAGATGGAGACGAGTGACCCGATCAATACTGCAAGGATCAGGTACTGTATTTTGAATGTCACGCTGGTGCTGATGAAGACTATTGCGAAGAGTATGGCGAATATGGAAAAGTCGATAAGAAGGGGTGAAAGACCGGGATAGAGGAACAAGAGCCCGGCCCGGAAACCGAAGACGTAGAGTGCCACGGATAAGGCAAGCGAGAGGTAGAGCGGGACGCCGATACTCCCTCCTATCTCCAGTCCCATCGACCGTGATATGATCGAGTATGCCCCACCCGGCCCGATGCGGATATTGCTGATGATCGAGGACATCGAGAGGGCTGTGGTGGTTGTGATGGCAAAAGCGATGAGGATGATCGTCCATGCCCCGAGCAGCCCGGTTATCCCGACGACCCAGCCAAGACGCAGATACATTATCACGCCGAGGATGGTAAGGAGGGTGGGTATGAAGACTCCCTTGACCATACCAAACTTGATAATCTCGTCGCCGGACTGATCAGAAGACGCCATGGTCCTGTCTCATCCTTTATACTCCGAAACAGGATAAAAGAGTTATGAACAGACGTCCAGTGAACGAAAACGCATGGATCCCGGGGATGAAAACCCCGGTCATCCCGGTTAACGCGGGTTATGTGTATAGCTCGGTACAGGAAAGTGCCTCACATCAGAAAAGCAGTTCTATCAGTCACCGGCTGCATATGGACAGAACCAGAAGATGGTGACAGGTACGAACCATCCTGCCTGCGGGAATAAAAATGTTATTACTATGCAGCCTGCTGTACCTATTACAGGATTGTCGTAATTATGATACCAGGAGTGTGCACAGGGAAGTCGGGGGCGCCTGACCGGGAGATATGCCTGGTGGAGGCTCTCCCATGAACTTTTGCGAGGCATGGCAGGGAAGGCGGGGTCTCTGGAATTGCGCGATATTCATATCGACAATTGTTGTCCTGTCCATGAATTGTGCAGGCCTCATGGTGGGTATCACGACGGTTTTTCCTCACCTGATCTACGTCCCGGTGGTGATCGCGGCATACCGGTACCCGAAAAGAGGGCTCCTGTTTGCCGTAGTGGTGGGCGCGTTCTATCTCCTTATGTCGTATGCATTCGCCGCGGGTTCTATGGCTCTGATCATAGAATCCCTGGTCCGTGCATCCGTTATCGTCATCATAGGGTGGCTTATCGCGGTTCTCTCGGCACGGCTTCGTGACCAGGAAAGACTCTACCGAGGTGTATTCGACAACTCGGAGGCGGGAAGTCTTCTCATCAGGCGGGAAGGATCGGCAAGGATCGTCGAGGATGCAAACGAGAGGGCAGCCACGCTCCTCGACAGGAGACAGGAAGACCTGGAGGGCAGACCCCTCTCGCTCTTCTGGACGGAGGAAGGCGAAACTGCGATCTTCTCTCTCCTTGAAAGTGACGGTCGCGTGAACGCCGGCGAGACTGTCTTTTACCCGGCCGACGGGGGAGAGATGATCGTCCTCGTCTCCCTGGCCCCTCTCCCGCAGGGCAGGAGCATCCTCTCCTTCGTGAATATCACCGGGAGGGTGAATGCCGAGAAGGCGCTCAAGACAGCAAACGACAAGCTCAGCCTGCTCTCACGTATCGCCAACGATCACCTGCACAGGACGGTGAACGAGATAATCGAGACTGCCGATGCTGCAGAGGCAGGGGTGGCCGCAGGAGGAACCGATGGACATGTCCTTGAAAAGATCAGGAGGCTGGCATGGGGCCTGGCCCGGCAGCTCTTCCTCGCAGAGTCGTACCAGGACCTCGGGGCGGTTCCTCCCGCCTGGATACCCGTGCAAAGGGTTCTCTCCACGCAGGGGATCCCGGGCGGAACAGGGGCCGTATCGCACCGTTTCTGGGCTGAACGCCTCGAAATCTATGCCGATCCCCTCTTTGAGAAGGTCCTGGGCCACCTTGTGGAGAACTCCATCCGCCACGGGGGGGATGTAGAGAAGATCGTGGTGACCTACCGGGAGACCGATGAGGGCCTGGATCTGTTCGTCGAGGATGACGGTGTCGGGATTCCCGATGAGATGAAAGACCAGGTATTCGAGTATGATTCGGGAAAACATGCCGGCCTCGGACTTTTCATCTGTCGCCAGATCGTTGGGGTAACCGGGATGACGCTTGTCGAGGACGGCACGCATGGGCAGGGAGCCCGGTTTGTGATCCATGTGCCGGAAGGAAACTACAGGATAGAAGGCAGGGACGCGGACGCCCCCGTCTTTCCGGTACCGGAAGATCCCGGTGTACTGTCCGGAAGAGGAGTGCCCCACAAGTCCGGAGCTGTTGTGAGGGAACTGGTCTCGGCCGAGTTTCCGGTTGCCAACACGCTCTGGATCGATTATCACGAAACGAAGGGCGATCCCGCAACCGACCGCATCTTTGCCGCATTTGCCGGAGGCGAAGCGGTATCGGTTGCCCGGTGCAGGCGCCACACTGGCGGCTGCGAGGTGGACGGAGTGTTCACCCCTGAACGTCACAGGGGCCACGGGTATGCCGATGCTGCAGTATGGGGTCTCGTCGAGGCGTGCGGGCATACTACGCTCTACATGCATTCGGTTCTGAACCTGACCGGTTTCTATGCACGATACGGGTTTGTGGAGATCAAAGAGGGGGACCTTCCGCCCAGTATCAGGGAGAGGTTTGCCTGGGCCCAGGGAGCGATGGAGGGAGCCAACGTCTGCCCGATGAAGAGGGACGCAGACACCTGATGAAACCGATCCATGCCGGCCTTTGAGTCTTTATACCTGTAATATCTTTCATTGGAGGCCGGGATGACCCTCCCGGCACAATCCCGCCTCTCCCTCATCCCTGGAAACAACCTCTCTGCCGGGATTCAACTGTGGACGAGCCGCCTCCTCCGACGCTTCTGTTTTTCAGTGCAAAAAAGACGTATCCCGTCCCCGCAATATACATGGTGCAGCCGGACACAGCTTGTGTTATAGACCAGCGGACGAAAGCAGAGGAGGAATTTTTTCAGTGCCTGGATGGAGCGAATTGTTGCGGGGCATTCTCGATATTTGTGGAGATGGGCAGATCCACGTCGATTTAAGGCTGTTTCGCGCGAACGTGAATGCCTACCTCGTCAGATCGATCGACGGTACCGCGCTCCAGTTCAGCTTCCCCCTGCTGATCCCCGACCCCCCGGTTCCGACGCCGGATCTTCCACCCGAAGGGGCTGACGGGGCGGTCCTTGTCCATATCGAGCATATCAAGTCGCGGGCACGCGAATTTCCCGGTCTTCGGGCGATAGGTGGACTGGATACGCAGCTCTCGGCACACCATGCCGCAGCACTTGAACCGGTGACCTTCATCCATACACCGGGGATGATGGGCCACTCACTCTGGAAGGCCGACTCAAACAACTTTCTCGATCATGACGGCCTGCATCTCGTCGTTCGGGGTGCGATACCATATCCCGGTCCGCCGGTTGGTACGACCCGACGCACTGTCGTCCGCCATTTTACCGGTCTGTTCGATGACCTTTCTGATACAGTGCAGAAGGCACCGGTCCCACGGATGGCCGAGGCGCAGGTCCTGTCTGCCGACCAGAAGTTCCTCCGGCAGCGGCTGCCGGAGATGGGTCTCGTCTGCTTTGTCGGTGACGGCTCACTGGTCGCGCGGAGGCTTACCCGTTTCAGGCCGTATTTCCGGCTCGCAGGCCCGAAGGAAGGCTTGCACGTCCCGTTCAACTGCCCGGTGGAGGCGATGCCGGCCGAGATCGAGTTGCCCTGCAGCAACGAGACGATAACCGGTCTTGGTATCCGGGAAGGTGAAGTCATTGCCATCACCGGGTCGAACGCTGAAGGGAAAACGACAATTCTCGAGGGCATCATCGCCGGGGAGGACGATCATGCTCCGGGAGACGGCAGACAACACATCGTGACGGTTCCGGGTGCCGTGTCTGCAGAAGCAGGTTCGGGGGAGATGAGGGCCGACGATATCAGCCTCTTCTTTTCAAGTCTCCCTCCCGGTATCGCCGGTACGCCGAAGCAGGTCTACGGTAACGGGAGCGCCTCCATGGTCATGGCGGCACAGATACAGCGTGCTGTCAGCCGGAGATCCCCCCTTCTCCTGATCGACGAGGATCGCTCGGCATCAAACCTGCTCGTTCCGTGCAGCACTCAGCATGCCGGGGTGATCCCCCTCTCCACGATAATCAGGGAGAACCGGGAGTGCCTCGGTGGGATGGCGATCATCGTTGCAGCAGGAACGATGGACTTTCTCACCGCCCACGCCGACCGGATCTTCTCCCTCGAGGGTCACGATGTGTGCTTCATTGATCGTGCACGGTTCCGAGCCGGGTTAAAAGACCATCTTCGCCACATGAAAGACGCCCTTGAAGAGCCCGAATTCCAGGAATAATTCTGATATGCCCCGGACAGTCTTCACCTGGTTCCGGTCATGCTGAAATTTTTCTCCTCCCACGGTCTTTTGGGAGTTCGCTTCTCCCGGATTTATCATGATTAATTATTTATAATTATACGACCTACAGATAACACAGATGTACCAATTCCAGATGCCAGGATCTGTTCATTGCGTACAGCAGCATGCTGCTTATGCTAAGCGGCAGCGATTTTTTGTATTTTGATGAAGTGGTCATGCTGCATGAATTGCGGCAGAGGCCGGTTATCGATTTCTGGGAAAACAATTGGGGTATTGATATCATGGCAATGAGTTTGGAAGGGTCGGCCGGTCAATGGTACAGCTCAGTTCCGGCCACGGACGAGATCTATCAGGTCATCAAGCAGGCAATGGAGGGAAAAGATCCAAAAGAGAGGACCAGGGCGGTGATTGCCCTTGGAGATAGTGGAGACCCGAGGGCGGTACGCCCGCTCGTATTGTGCTGCAGCGACAAGAACCCCGTGATCCGGAGACATGCGGTAGTCGGGCTCGGGAGACTGAGAAGTGCCCGGGCGGTGGATGCCCTGATAGAACGTCTGGGCGATCAGGCAGAGGACCAATCCACCAGGATCCATGCAGCGTCGGCCCTGGCTGTGATCGGGAGTTACAGCGCAATTGAAGGTTTACACGAACGATACTCGGACCCGGCCGAGGACCCGGGGATCAGGGCCCGTATTGGAAAAGTCCTCCAGGAGAAGCACTGATTCGTACACGATCGAGTCAAGGGTAGCTGCAACACTCTTATCTTTCTGCATTGCCTCATCTAAACCGGAGACGATCATGTCTGGGATACTTGAGCTGGCACTGGTGCCGGTTGAAAAACCGGATGATGTTAACCTCATCCTGGGACAATCCCATTTCATCAAGACGGTGGAGGACCTGTACGAGGCCATGGTCTCGTCCGTGCCGGAAGCGAAGTTTGGAATAGCGTTTTGTGAAGCATCATCCGAGTGTCTTGTCCGGCTTGAAGGAAATGACCAGGACCTGATGGAATCTGCAGGGAAGAACGCATTGAGCATAGGGGCCGGACATTCATTTCTCATCTTCATGAGGGACTGTTATCCCATCAATGTCCTGAATGCGATCAAGAGCGTGCAGGAGGTCTGCACTATCTTTTGCGCAACAGCAAACCCCGTCGAGGTCGTTGTTGCAGTCTCGTCCCTCGGGCGGGGTATCATTGGGGTCATAGACGGATCACCACCCGGTGGCATAGAAAAACCCGCCGATGCAAGGGAACGGATAGAGATACTCCGAAGATTTGGATACAAGCGGGGATGAAGAGGATCTCCAAGGCCCGTTTCACTGTTCCAGCGTGACTGTCAGGTTTGCGGTGTCCAGGATTTCACTGTCTTTTTCAAGGGTTACGAGGATATCATAGTCACCAGGGAGTATGCCGGCGCATGACGAGCAGTGCGGAAGTGCATAATCATAGAAGAAGGTGTTTGGCCCCCACGAGAGGTTTACGGGGATATCGTGGGTAAGATGGGCTTTCCCTCTCCTGTCCTCTATCCCTTCCAGTCGGATCGTGGTATTGTCCATCTGCCCTGACGCACTGAGTGATACCGTGATGGTCATGATATCACCCGAGTGGTACAGGTTCCTGTCCGTCGTGGCAGATGTGATCTCGGCAGAAGGTGATCCAAAAAAGAAGAGGTACACGATGATTGCCACTATGGCTATGATAATGAAAGAGACGGCGCCGATGAGGATTTCCCTACGCATAAAAAGATTTACGGGGATTCGGTATTAAAAGTATGTACGGTTTTGTCCTTCGTGCGGCGAGAACCGGCCAGGAATATGGCGGCTCTCACCATGAAACTGTGCCCTTCATTACTGGTAAATACCTTCACCGCGAGAGTGTGATCATGCAGGACAAAGTCCCGTTGCCTGAACTGCAGGGCCGCATGACCCGGTTTTTAGCCCGGATGGATGAAAGTCATGACGACTGGCAGATGGCCGCAATTTTTGGGAGGCTGAACCAGTATTATTTCTGCGGGACGATGCAGGACGGGGTGCTCCTGGTCCCGCGTGACAGCGAACCCGTTTTGTGGGTGCGCCGGAGCATCGAGCGGGCAGTGCAGGAATCGGAGTTTCCAAAAATCAGGCCGATGAGCAGTTTTCGTGATATTGCACAAGAACTGGGTTCATTTCCGGGTACACTTTTTTTGGAAAAGGAGACAGTCCCCCTCGCAGTGCTCGAAAGGTTCAGGAAACATCTTCCTCTCCGGGAAATACGTCCGCTCGATGCCGATGTTGCGGCTGTCAGATCAGTGAAGAGCGCGTATGAGATGAGGCTTCTTGTGCAGGCGGGGGACATCCATAGAAGGGTGCTGGAAGACCGTGTGCCCGGCATGCTAAAAGAGGGGATGAGCGAGGCCGAATTCGCCTGCGAGCTCTTTTCTGAAATGGTCCGGCAAGGTCACCAGGGGATTGTCAGGTTCGGGATGTTTGGCGTTGAGATTGTCGGGGGGCATCTCGGTTTTGGTGAGAACTCGATATGCCCCACCGCCTTCGACGGTGCCAGCGGCATACGCGGGCTCGGCCCTGCCGCGCCTGTTCTCGGGAGCAGGGAGAGGCGGCTGTCAGCAGGCGATCTGGTCTACATCGACAATGCCTGTGGTGTCGGCGGGTATCAGACCGACAAGACGATGACCTACATGTTTAAAAAACCGCTGCCAGAGGATGTAATCAGGATCCATGAAGAGTGCGTGGAGATCCAGCACCAGGCAGCATCGCTCCTGCAGCCGGGCATTTCCCCGGGAGAGATCTATCATACAATAATGGAGGATTTAAGCCCGCGATTCAGGGAGAAATTCATGGGTTTCGGGAACCACCGGGTGAAGTTCATCGGCCACGGAGTCGGTCTTTTCGTCGATGAGCCACCGGTGATCGCGGCGGGATTCGACGAGCCCCTGCAGGAGGGCATGGTCATTGCACTCGAGCCGAAGTGTGGAATCCCGGGGGTAGGAATGGTCGGCATCGAGAACACGTTTGCTGTCACTCCCGGCGGCGGCAGGAGCCTTACGGGAAAGAGTCCGGGCCTGGTACCGGTCTTTTGAATAACCCTACTTTTCCCCTGAAAATAGTGTATTGCTCCTGGCAATCTTTGCTATCTGCCTCTTCCACGTCTCTGTTGTCAGGAAACTCTCATCCAGATCCCGGACCATCGCCCCGAACTTCTTCATGGGGATCGCGATCGTGAGCACGTCGACCGGGACGCAGGGACGTGCCGAGGGATCGAACATTCCAAGTACTGCCCGCGGGTGGTCGTTTTGCGCCTCGAGCCGCGGATAATGGATTATCGAGGAGCAACCCGATCCGAAGGGGCAGATAACCCCGTCAGGGTCTCCCCGGTCGTAATTTGCGAGGGTGAAGAGCGCGGTGAGCACCTCGGGGCGTGCAAAGAAGATGACCACGTCAGGGTTGTCGGATTCTGTCAGCGTATCCCACCGCTTGAAAGTATAGCACTGTTCGCCGGCAGGAATGGCTGTACAGCAGCTGTCATATTCGTCGGTCAGCCCGGGGGTCTTCTTGTAGCGTTCACCCTCGACGACGCCCGGTTTCCCGCTTGAGAGAAAATAACGGAAATTCTCGTTTCGTTTGGTCTCGTAACCCAGGTAGTAGCGTGCACCGCTGCAGGAGAGCGACGTTTCGTCGAATACTGCGGATTTACCGTGTCTGACCCGTGCAAGGTCACAGATAAAGCATCTCCATCTCGTCGGCGCAGGAATCTTCTCCGCTTCAGCATCGGCCTCCCCGAGCTCGAACGTGATCGGCAGTTCCGCTCCCGGGCAGAAGGTCTCCCAGAGACTGGTGAAACGGTCGCGGGTTTTTGTGTCCATGCATCACCTGTACCGGGGAATGCTAAATAGGGAATGGCTGCCGGACCTGCTAATACCCGGTCGCGTAGTAATACCCGTTTTCCTCCCGTATAAGGACTGGTGCCTGGAAAAGGCCGGAGATGAAATCGTCTGTCAGGACCTCCCTTTTTGGGCCGTCTTTCCAGAATCTTGCCTCCTTCATCAGGATGACACGGGATATCTCGGGAATTATGTCATGCAGGTTGTGCGTCACCATGATGATCCCAGTCCCTGAACGGGCGACTTTTCGAAGGATTGCCCTGAAGGTGTGCAGCGCATGGAGATCAAGGCTGGTTGTCGGCTCGTCGAGGATGAGTGTCTTTGGGTCGTGCACCAGTGCTCTCCCGATGAGGAACCGCCGTGCCTCGCCCGACGACAGCGAATCCATCTTTCTCTCCTGCAGGTCTTCGATCTCGAGGAATGCGAGGATCCTGTCGGTTCTCTTCTCCATCTCCGGGGTGATATCCCGGTTGTAAAGCCCTATACTGCTGAAATAGCCTGAAAGGACGACATCCCTGCCTGACAGGTCACGACAGAACGTGTACTGGAGTGCTGGCGAGACGATTCCAAAAAGCGATCGCATCTCGAAGACGTCGCACCGCTCCCTGCCGCGGATCCTGAAGGAGACATCGTCACCGGCGAGCGGGTAGTACTCACGGATTATTGCCCTGATAAACGAGGATTTTCCGGCGCCGTTCGGTCCGAGTATTGCCACGTTCTCATCTTCCCGGATGGTGACAGATACCGAGTCAAGGAGTTTTTTTTCGCCCCTCACGACCGTGACATTTTCAAATTCGATAAGCGGCAGGTCACTGATCCGCCCTGTCGTCATCTGGTCTCCCCGCAGATTTCAGTGGAAAAGATCATGATCAACTCGTTTTCGCCTTCCGTTCGCGTGCCGGATGAAGACAGCATCTTTCCTCATCTATTCTCACCGGTACCGGGATGCATCTTTCGTTACCCGGATAACCCGCCAATCCCGAAGGAGCTTGCAGTCCGTCTCTCATGTTCGTCCGACACAGTCAAAATCGATGAACCCATTGTACGGATCGGTTTTTGTCAGCCGGAGCCGGACTTTCTGACCGACTTTCAGCCCGTGCTCACCACGCATTATCCTGCCTTCTGCCGGAGGAGTGATGAGTCGGGCATATGTGCCCTTCTCCGATGCACCCGTGACGATTCCTTCGAATACATCCCCGATCCTGTCTCTCAAAAGAACCGCTGCAGCGGCCTTTCGCATGAACCTTTCAGCCTTCTGGGAGGCCTTTTCCCGCCCGGTCAGCCAGTAGGAGAGCGAATCGAGTTCGTCGGTTTCATAGGGCGAATCCCTGCCGTCGAGAATGGATTTTAAGATTCTCTGGTTGACAACATCCACGTAGCGGCGGTTCGGGGCAGTGGAGTGGGTATAGTCCATTATCGCGAGCGCAAAATGACCAATCGGGACATCTCCGGGAACAAATGCGGTATATTCCCCTGGCCCCATGAGCTTTACAACCGTGAGAGAAAGGTCAGGGAAGCGCTCGGGATCCGCGGCTCTCCGCCGGTCAAGAAACGCTGACAGGGCCTTGCAGTTGGGCTTTTTGGGGAGGTGATCGCCATACTCCCTGGCCGTCTCCACGATCCCCTCCCAGTTCCTCGGAATCCGGACGATCCTCTGGATCATCGGGAGACCGGCAGCTTCCAGCTGGTTCACCATGGTCTGGTTGGCGGCCACCATGAACTCCTCGATCAACTGCCTGGCAAGGTTCGGTCGCTGGATCACGAGATCCCTGACTTGCCCGTCCTCCACGACGGCTTCCGCCTCGAGTGTCTCCAGGTCAAGTGCCCCCCTCTCCATCCTGTGTCTTCTCAGCCGCTGAGAGGTCTCCACCTGGAGGCGTACCTGCTTTTCGAGGCCCGGCGTCTTTTCTATGACGGCTGGCATCGGCCCCCGGCCCTCCAGCCAGTCGCCGGTCTCCTCGTAGACAAGTTTTGCCTTGTTGGAAACCAGCGCACGGTATATCTCACCGCGGCTCATGCTGCCGTCGGGAAAGACCGTGTATTCCATAACAATGGCTCTCCGTTCCTTTCCCGGGAGAAGCGACGAGATATCCCTGGACAGATCGTCAGGGAGCATGGGAAACGTCACTATCCCGAGATAGACCGAGGTCCCGTTGTGGGCCGCGTGCCTGTCCGTATGCATCCCTTTCCGCACAAAGAAGTCGACGTCGGCTATCGCCACCTTGACATGCACCTCGCCATCGGTGCCTTCTTCGCAGTATTCGATCTGGTCGAGGTCGAGCGAGTCGAAGTTGTCCACAGACGACCACAGGAGCCCCCGCAGGTCCAGCACATCGGATCGCCCGCCACGGATCGTCTCCTCTGACATGCTCTCCACTTCCCTGGTGACGGTTTCAGGGAATCCGGGGTCGAACCCGTATCGTTCCATGGCATCGTATGCGATCGCAACAAGATCGATCTCGCGTGAGTCTTTCATTGGTGGTTACGATCTCTATCTGACCAGATAAAAACGTCTGTGTCACGCCCGCGGGAACTGTTCAAAACAGGACAGGATCTTTTTTAAAAAAATTGTTAAAGGGAGAAGAGATCAAATATCCATGTGACAGGGACTGGAAATGAATAGGACAGGATCCAACAAGAGTATCGTTTTCATTCGCCTTTTTTTGGCATGGGGCACATGACGACGGGCGAGCAGCAGATCAGGTCCCTGCTCGGGCGGATGCCCGGCCGGGACCGGACGGTAGTCCTCATCCGGCACTCAAAGCGGCCTTCCCTCGCCGCCGTCCCGTACGACAGGCGCCCTGAAGTCGAACTGACCCCTGAAGGGATCACCATGGCAAGGGAGTTTGGGAATTCCCTGTACGACCTCATCGGTGACAGGAGGATCTACCTCCTGCATACAGCTGCGAAGAGGTGCCAGATGACTGCCAGGGCCCTGGAGGAGGGGTTGTCTTCGCGGGGCCCCACTCTTACCATGATCAGGTCCGATCCGGAGATCCGTGACCCGATCGTCGACCTTGAAAAATTCAGGGACGTGCGTGAATCGTTCGGCTGGCAGGGGATGATCAAAAACTGGCTCGGCCGAAGGATTGATATCGGAATTCTTGAAGACCCCGAAACATATGCCGGGATGATCGTCAAATTGCTCCTGGACTGCGATTATCTCGATAGCGGGGATGTCCTCATCACAGTCGCACATGATATCACCCTCTTTCCCCTCATCCATAGCTATTTCGGGAGGTGCCTGACGACTATCGGATACATGAACGGCATCGTGATGAGGAGCGATGGTGACAGGACCGAGATCGGGTTTGAGGAGGAGATCGTGAGTCTTTCTTCCGTTCGTTGATAGTCCTGTTACCGGGATAGCCCCGTGCTGTCTCTCCCAAACGGGTCTGCCAGAAGATCACATTGCTGTTACCGGGATAGCCCCGTGCTGTCTCTCCCAAAC
>JAHDSI010000093.1 GCA_018432765.1 Methanoregulaceae archaeon
ACCTTTCCTCTCAAAGAACCTCGCCAACGTACAGAAGGTGTTTGGGGTGATCATGATCCTCACCGCGCTGCTGATCGCCTTCAACGCCGATGTGATGGTAACCACCTGGCTGACCCAGCGGCTGCCCTCCGGATGGACTTCCAGCCTGACGGCTTTCGAGTCGAGTGACACGGTGACCCAACAGTTATACGGTGACACCGGCAGCTCCTCCTATTTCGTGAGCGGACAAGCTACGCCGGGCAGTGATGCGTTGCCCAACCTGGGCGCAGCACCCGAGCTGACCGGCATCAGCAATTGGATCAACAGCGAGCCCCTCACCCTGCAGGACCTGCACGGCAAGGTAGTGATCGTGGATTTCTGGACCTATTCGTGCATCAACTGCGTGCGCACTCTGCCCTATATTACCGACTGGTATGCCAAATACCATGCCGACGGGTTGGAGATCATCGGGGTGCATACCCCGGAGTTCGAATTCGAGAAGGATACGGATAATGTGCAGGCAGCCGTGCAACGCTTTGACATCCGGTATCCTGTCGCGCAGGATAACGATTACGGTACCTGGCGCGCCTTCAACAACCATTACTGGCCAGCCAAGTACATCATCGACGCCGAGGGCAACGTGCGCTACGTGCATTACGGCGAAGGGGATTACGAAGAAACCGAGATGGTCATCCAGCAGCTCCTGGCAGAGATCGGTGTGAACAGCCAGACGGCGCTCACCACGCTGAAAGATCAGAATTTCTCTTCCAACCAGACGCCCGAGACCTACATCGGCTATAGCCGCCAGGAAAGCTTCGCTTCCCCCGAACCCGTCGCACGGGCTCAGAGCGCCACCTACAGCATCCCCGAAGCGCTGCCGCTGCACCATTTCGCCGTCTCCGGTGCGTGGACTTTCAATCCCGAATACGCCCAGGCAGAACAAGCCGGCGCGCAGTTGGCATTGCATTTCTATGCGAAAGATGTCTACCTGGTGCTGGATTCGGCGCAAAGTGCTACGGTGAGCGTGCAGTTGCTCTCGCCGGATAAGGACAATTTGAGCGAGGATATCGACGCCAACGGTACTATCACGGTGGACAGCGCCCGCCTGTATCATTTGCTGTCGCTGGATGAAGCAGTCGAAGGCACGCTGGTCATCACGTTCAATGATCCGGGTATGCAGGCATTTGCTTTTACGTTCGGCAGTTGAGTTCGATCCAGGTTTTTATCCTCCTCGTTCTTTGGGGAGGTTTTTTTTAAGGATTGGTGAGATCGCTCGACGAGTTCGAGATGGCGGACTGTTTGGATTGTTGCTTTGCGACTTTTTGACGGATTGAGAGAGATATGGTGAGATCTCTCGCTACGCTCGAGATGACATAATAAGGAGAGACGCATATAGAAATGCGCCCTACGGGCAGGATGTTCTAGATGGTGGTTATGAAAGACCGCAACACAGGACAGGATGACGTTATGAGAAGGTTTGTGTTTTGCGACTTTTTGACGGATTGAGAGAGATCGGGTGAGATCTCTCGCTACGCTCGAGATGACGTTATGAGGGGGAAAGGGTTGTGGGAAATCATTCAATAGGAAGAATCTTTGCGG
>JAHDSI010000210.1 GCA_018432765.1 Methanoregulaceae archaeon
AGGGGACAGGGACGAGGTCGACTTCCGGTCAGTTTCATCTCTATCCGTGATTATGGGGATTTCACGAGGCATTCTCTTTCAGGTATTCCCCGATCGCTGTCCTGCATTTATCGAAATGCGGAAGATGGCGATACATGTTGGCCCGGGCAGGTATACGAAGGAAAGAGATCTCGACCGTGCGGGAGCGAATGTTTGCACATTGAAGAGGTGATCCCGGATGACGAATCAGCGCGTTTCGCAGGGGATTTTGACATATCCAAACCTGTTCATTCCGTTCGGATACACGAACATGTGTTCGATTGTGCGAACAGGAACTTTTCGGAAAAATTCGTTGATCTCCTCCTTTTCCAGGCTGTGTCACGAATGGTCTTTTTCTCACCGGTGTGGGACCCGGGGTGTCGGTTGTGTGGAGCCGGGGATGGCTTTCGGGGTCCGCAAAATAAAGAATCCTCGGGTTTTCTTTTGTAATTTCCACGCTGAGACGAGTTTCTCCACTATTTCCAATGAGCGGCCGCCGGATTTTTTCCATTCCTCGTCAAGTATCCCGGGTCGGCAAATCCCTAATCATGATTCGTACTAATCCTGATTAGGAGAGTTTCTTGAGATGGAGCATCCGTCATCATTCCGGGAGTATTATCCACACCATGGCAATCTTTTTCATTCGTTGAGAGCAAAGTAGTATACTTATGTCTCAACAACTCTTCGTCGACCGGGAAGAGGAACTCCGGTTCCTCACGGAGCGGTACCGCACCCCTGGTCCCGAATGCCTCGTGCTCTACGGAAGACGGCGAGTGGGCAAGACCGCACTCCTTGCCAGGTTCCTGGAGGATGCCGGGGGGATATACTTTCTGGCATCGGAAGAAGGAGACGAGGGAAACATACGGGAATTCTCACACTATGCAGCACAGTATCTCGATGACCCCCATTTCGGGGACGTGAAGTACCCTGACTGGCAGGCGGTATTCAGTGCACTCGTCCGCCATCGCAGTTTTCCCCCGGACTCCGGCGGAAAGCCGGTGCTTGTGATAGACGAATTCCCGTACCTTATCTCCAGGAACCGTGCGATACCCTCGATCTTTCAGAAGATCTGGGACACGGTCCTCTCCCGGGAATCCCTGATGCTGGTCTTGTGCGGGTCGTCGGTTGCCGCGATGGAGACGGAAGTGCTGGGATACAAGAGCCCGCTGTACGGGAGGAGGACCGGCCAGTGGCAGGTCGAACCCCTCCAGTACCCATATCTTTCAGAGTTCCTGCCGTACGAAGGGGAGGATCTCGCCATGAGCTGGTTCATACTGGGCGGGGTTCCCGCATACCTGAAGATCTTCTCGCCAGACAGGACCCTGTGGGAGAACGTGGCCGAACAGATCCTCCGCACGGGTGCATATCTCTATTCCGAGCCCGAACTCCTGCTGCAGTATGAATTCCGGGAAGCAGGGAATTACATGGCAATCCTGCGTGCAATGGCAGGGGGGCGGACAACGCTTGGATCGCTTTGCCAGGAGACAGGCCTTGACAGGGGGATGGTCTCCAAGTACCTGTCAGTTCTCACCCGTCTCCGCATCGTCACCGACGAAGTGCCGGTGACTGCGCATTCCGGGTACCGGAGGAGGCATTACCGCCTCTCTGATCCGTACCTCTCCTTCTGGTTCAGGTTCGTCTACCCAGGAAGGGCGGAGATCGAGACCGGTCACGGTCAGGCCGTTGCGGAGAGCATCAGGGAACAGTTCCCTCTCTATTGCGGGGAAATGTTCGAGGTCCTCTGCAGGGAACTCGTCCGTGCAGGGATCCTCTTTCCTGGAGAGTCATTCTCCCGTATCGGGAGATGGTGGCAGGGGGAGGAGGAGATCGATCTTGTCGGGCTGGATGAGTCCACGGGGAGAGCATTGTTTGTCGAATGCAAGTGGACGTCGCTTACACCAACGAAGGCAAGGGGGATCATGTCGGACCTGCAGAGAAAGTCCCGGTCTGTCCGATGGCGGGAAGATGACAGGAACGAACGATTCTGTGTTATCGCCAGGCATATCGACGGGAAAGAAGAGCTGGGTGATGCAGGGTCCTGCTTCCTCGATCTCGAGGATATCTCCAGGCAGTCAGAGATGTGGAGACAAAACCGTTAAAAAAGCAGGAGTACACTGCATCAGGCATATTCTCCATTCCTCTATTTTTCAATCGATTGGAGTATTCCTGGATCAGACATATCCCCCTCCGACCGGATCACACCCGACATATACCAGTGATCCACGGAGCACGTCCAGTACGCTCCAGAGATAGGGTGCATGATATTCGACCTCTGATGAGAGGATGAAGTCCTTCGGGTGTGACGGGATCGACAACGAGAGCGAGTCGGTCCGAAATGAAGATTTTCATGTGTGCACATGCTTCCTACCTCTTCCGGTACGAGTATCTCTTGTGTGCCTTTTCAATCGTCATGATCTTCTCGATCTTCACGAGCTGCTCCTCCTCCTCGATCAGGTAAAAAACGGTGAAGGATCTGCTGACATGGAGGCGATAGACAGCAGGAGGATGGGGATAATCGAGTTTTTCTTTATTTCCTCCCGGAAACGGATCATGTATCAGTTCATGTATTTTGTCAACGATGATTCGTCTGGATTTTATAGGGATCTTTTTAAGAAATTCCCGGGCTCTCTTCTCGATGACGATGGTAAACACGACAGCTCCCCGGTGTTAATCATCCTGCATGATCTCTTCGGGGTCAAAGGCCACAAACTCGCCGTTTGTGTCGATCTCTGTGATCATCTTCCAGTCACGATAATCCCGTTCGCGCTGTATCATCACGGCGATCAGTTCATCAAAGCTCTGTCCTGCCTCTTTCAGGTCGTGAAGACTTCTCCAGGTGGGTTCTTTCACAGGGATCCGTTTAATCCGGGATTCACTCGTGCAGGAAGACATGCACATATCTGGATCAGCATGGTATTTATTGGTGTGGCATATGCTCCACAATGTGCATTAGTGCCTTTTACTTCCAGTACCGAAAAGGATCAGGGCAAACCCCTAATATGAGCGGCTGGATAGTGTACTGCAGGAGGCACTTGTTGGTGAACGAGGTCCCGTCATCGTCGGATTTCCGGTTGTTCTCAAAGGAAACCGGCCCCTCTTGGGAAAATGTCAGGTCTGCCGGCGAAGCAGTGTTCTGCCGCTATCCACAGGTTACGCTTGCGTATCTTTTTGGCTCCTTTGTCACCCGAGACACGTTCCGGGATATCGACATCGCGGTCCTTTTTTCAGGAAAGCAGGATTCCTGTGATCTCTTCGACCTGCAGATGGGGATAGCCGGGGAGATCGAAGACCAGCTCTCCCCCCGCGTTCCCTGCGACGTGAGAGCCTTGAACCATGCGCCGGTTGAGTTCTGTTTCGAGGTAATCAGGGCCGGAACAGTCCTCTTCTGCAGGAATAATGACCAGAAGGTCAGCTACGAAGCGGACATTATACGCAGGTATCTCGACCTGGAATACCTGCTTGACCGGGTTGACCGGGCGTATCTTTTTGAGGTGACCGTATGAGCCGCCTGGTGGGATACATTCAGGAATTGGCAGACTCCCTGGAGGATTGGGAGCGATACAGAAAGATCCCGGCAGCCAGGTTCCAGACCGACCGCGACACGAAGAATATGGTACTTCATGCGATGTTGCTGGCCATCCAGTCCGCGATCGATATCGCAACGGAAGTAATCGTGTTGAAAGCGTACAAAAGGCCGGCAAGTTACCGGGAGACATTCGGCATCCTTGAAGCGAACGGGAAACGCAACACGGTTGGGAATATCGTCAGTGACATGTTCCGGGAACAACATAAAATATTGACAGACCCGTGATGAACCCGGGGGATTTGGAGAGAAACCTACCCTCATTTTAACCATGCTAATCCATTAGATATGCATGGTTCTTGAAGAGCGGGTCATATTTGAGGTGGCAGAAGACGCAACCGAATTTGTTGCCTTTTTGAAAAAGAAAGACTGCCCATGCCGGAAGGAAGTCCAGATGATCACGTGTGACGAGACATGGCTATCCGGAACCCTTGACCAGGTGATCTCATGGCTCGGTGCCGAGGCCGCCCGGTGTCAGGAGAATGGGGAGGACGCGGATTCATTCTGGTTTGGGAAAGCCGGTGAATACCACCAGAATGTCCGGGACATTTCACAGAACATCATGGAAGAGAATACCGTAGGCGATCTCGTGTCCACGCGTGACGAGCTGGTGGACGACATCGTCAATCTCATCACCGAAACCGGTGGTGAGCCGGGAGATGATACTCCGGGCAGTAATCCCCGCGACTCTGCCGCACATTCACTGGCACTTCTCACCCTTGCCCAGAATGGGGTGGTGCATGAAGAACCGGACGGATTCAGGCTGGAACAGGTTACTCCCGCAGGATCACTCCACATCTCTCTCAATCTCTCGATCTTTCCCCCCATCGAGCTGGACGGGGAAATGGGGTTGACAAGGATACATGACCGCGATTTCAGGCTTATCCACGTGGTTGTCGCCGATCCCCTGATCCATATCACATGCGATCCGGGGGAGATACTTGACTTTTTGGATGAACTCTCGGTGCCGGATGATGTGCTGGATGCCCTTGAGGAGAGCCTTGCCAGTACAGCCCTCCTGATATCCCTCATCGTCCGGGAAGTCGGGCAGGCGGGTGTCACAGATGTCGCCACGCTGGCAGCGTCCCTCAACGGTGTTGAGGTTACAGGCCAGGAAGACGGAACCCCGGTCAGGATCGGATTGGATGAAGAGATCGTATCATCTGTCGTGTCAGTTCTCCGGAAACGTGACATCCTTGCCGGCACAGACCAGAAGATCCGGATGGCAGGGGGCAGGACGCGCAGGAGGTGAACTGATGCGTCCAGGCAGTTTTTCAGTCGGAGAAATCGATGTACCCAGGTGTTATTCCGGTATCAAACAATAAAAATGGCATTTTTTGATCCAAAACCTGATTCACTCTATTATTCTTTTGTCACCGTTCGAAAAGCGTAATCCCGGACCGCAGCGCAGCCATGGCAACGGGATTCTGCAACTCGTCTTCCGTGTAGGCAAAGATATCGACCGATATGCCGATATCTCCCAGCACTTCTAAAAATCCGGGAATCCGCTCTGTTATTTCACGTTCATCTTCGTCGAGGACGATGAGTATATCCAGATCGCTACCAGGCACCTCCCTGCCCTCGGCAAAAGATCCGAACAACACAATTTTTTGTACGTGTGGATTTTCTGAGAGGAGATCTATGCGCCTTTGCAGACGCTCCTTGACCAGATCACGATCAATCCAGAAGATCCGCACAGAATTGAATGATCTTTCCCGAACGACTGATTGCACCATCTGCATCCTCCATGTTAAAATAATCGGCGGGTTTCCCTCTTTCAAACCCGTCGGGATATCGTGCAGGCACGTAAAACCGGTCCAGATTACGTCCGGCATTCAGGATATCCGCAGGGATCTCAAGTTTTTCCTGCAGCCCACCGAGCAGATCGGTGACCGAATGTCCCCACGCAACGGCGCCCATCTTCTGGTAGACTGCCTTAATGGCCTTTTCGGCCGCTTGTTGCGAGATGAAACACGCCCATTCAAAAAAGGTGTTTTTCCGGGCGGTCTCTGCCATCTGGAGATCTCTTTTTGCCTGCTCCATCCAGTCGGCGCTTCTTTCAGGCATACGTACAGTGTATTATATCGCAGCAATACTTGAAGATGCGCCATGATGATTCCTGAACGTGTATTATACACGAGATTCCATTCGTTCCTGTGTACCCCCAAAACCCCGATCACCTTTATCGCCTCTGTCGGAGATTCTCACCTATAGAGGAATACTCCATGTACATACGATACGCAATCCCACTCATCCTCATCCTCGTCGCACTCCCCGCATCGGCGGTCACCATCACCGAGCGGCCGGACAGCATCGCAAACGGCCACCCCATCTTCATCACGATCACCGGCCTTGCCGACGGATCCCGGTTCGACCTCCTCATCGACTCGTCCTTTACAGTGCAGCCCAACTCCGGGTTTTCTGTCCAGATGAGCCAGTTTTCGATGCCGTTCGCCTTGAACGACGGCACCGTCACGGCAACGCTCGACGGGACATCCGAGAACCGGCTCGAGGTGATGAAGGGCGATACCATCGTCGCAGTCTCCGGGAGATCCGTCGACGGCCACTACACGACCACAAAGGAGTACGACATCACCCGGGGCACCTACGACTACTTCCGCTTGAGCGGCGTCTCGCTCCCGACGGCACGGGAAGTCCAGGCAAAGCTCCAGGTGAGCGGTGTCAAGGAGGGTGCCGACGACTCCGAGATCACCTTCGTGGTCGAGGGGATGCCGGAGGGGACGATCACCATCATCGCCCTGGTCGACGGAGTCCAGACCCTCTACAAGACCGTCACGGTGGGCGGGCAGACGGCGGGCAGCTCATCACCAGGAAGCACAGGTCCAACCGCGACCGTGACCCCCACCCCGACCGCGACACAGGCCTGGAAGGATTTCGCATCGGCCGACGGGAAGGCCCGCGTCCGGGCGTTCGGAGCGGACTTCGTGGGACTCGTCGCGGTCTCCCCGCAGGATGTGCCGGCAGGAATGCGGGTGGTGGCAGGCCCGTACAGCGTCATGCCGACAGACCTGGTCTTCGATCCGGCCGCAACTCTCTCATTCATCGCACCCGCTGGAATCCCTGTAGAGGACGTGCGGGTCTCTTCATACTCGGGAGGTCACTGGTCTCCCATGGCGTCAGAAATGGTAAGCGGAGAGCTGCAGGTGTCTATCCCTGCCGCCGGCGTCTATGCCCTGCTCGCTCCCGTGCCGCCCGAAACGACGGTGATGGAGACGTCCACCCCTGCAACAACCGCCTCGCCGACGACCGCACCAACCAAAGCGGTAATGGAGATGCTCACCGTGTTTCTGGGTGCAGCGGTCTCGCTAGGCCTGGCGGCTGTGAGAAGGAGATAATTTCTTTTTGAGCGTGAATCA
>JAHDSI010000225.1 GCA_018432765.1 Methanoregulaceae archaeon
CACCGTTGACCGAGGTCAGTTCGCCGAACTCGATCCTCTCACCGAGTGTGTCCGGTGTGTCGCCGTATGCTTCCATGATCAGGACGTTCATGAACGCGGATGCGGATCCCATGGAGGGCAGATCGGTGATTAGTTCAGTGACAGCGAGGTCGTGCTCGAGCTCGACGGTTGTGTCACTCGACGGGTGGATGAACCTGTCCATGGAGTTGGTGCGGACGTTTGCGACGGTCATGTCGATGGTGCTTCCGGCCTCGGCAAAGTTGCAGCTGGCGGGGAAGGCTGTGGTTGCATCACCAGCGAAGACACAGAGCATCTTGTCCGTAACCGTGGTGTTCACGCCAACACCGTCGACCATGATGTACTCGTCAGAGTATACACGGGCGCCGTCAACACCGACGAATGCGAGCTGCTTGTCGGCATCGATGTTCCACTGTCCAGCGAGCTGGTTCGAGGTCTCGACATCCATGTTCTTGTCATAGGCGACCAGGCCGACGCCATTGGAGTAGGTGTCCTCCTCGTATGTCGATGCATAGTAGGCTGATCCTGCCTGTTCCATTGGCGGAACGCCGTTCAGACCTGCGTCAGCAGTGGTGATCCTCCACTGGAGATCAGTCGTGGATGCGAAGTTTCCAACCGCGTCGATTGTGGTAGCGGTGGTGATCCCCTGGGTCTCAGGGGTCTGGTTAATCCCGGGGTCAGCCACGGCAAACCCGGTAAGGAGTGCCAGTGCGATGACCATTATTGCGAGTTTCTTCATGTGTATTCTCCTACGTTTGAATGCTGACACTCTCAGCATCGACTATCAGGTTCAAGAGATTCAGATATGAATTTTCTATCCGGCACGGTTCATTCATGTAACCGGGAGGTTAAACGGTTATCACCGGATTCATCTCTTTCCCGTGATGACGAAAAAAATAGAATATCCACATCCAGAAATGTGGGAGAAAAACCCCTCAGTCCGGATAAGCAGTCACTGTGGGAGTATTCTCTTCCCCCTGGGATTGCATCAAATTTTCAAAAATAATCGAATAAATTGAAGAACAAAAAAACGAGAAAAAAGATTAATTTTATCTTCTCATCCCGGACTCGTAGTGCATATCCTTGTCAAAGACGGTGATATCACCATATATGGAGGTAAATTCGGAGAGCTCGATCCTCTCGCCCAAGGAGGACGGGGTATCGCCGTATCCTTCCATGATCAGGGCATTCATGAATGCAGAGGCCAGTCCCTGTGAAGGTACTCCATCGATGAGTTCTGTGACCAGTATCTCGTGGTTCAGTTCGACGGGGTAGTCCGCAGAGGTGACAATAAACCTGCCATCCGTGCTTGTCCTGACATTGGCAACGCTCATGTCAATCGTGCTTCCCGCTTCGATGAAGTTGCAGTATGCAGGGAAAGAGCCTGCGCCTCCGGCTGCAAAGGGACACAGGAGCGACTGCGATGCATCACCGGGTGTTCCGACACCGTCGATCATGATGTATTCATCCGAATAGACCCGTCCGCCGTCGATGCCGACGTAGATCAGTTGCTTGTTGGCCTCGATATTCGACTGTCCGGCCATCATGCCGCCGGTATCGATGGAGAGCTCCTTGTCATACTGGATGATACCCACACCGTTCGACTGGGTATCCTCGGTATACACCGCACTGTATATTACGTCTCCATCGGCGAGCGGCGGGACATCATTGAGCCCGTTCGAGCTGGAGCTTATCCCGGTACATGCAAACTGCGTACTGGAGTCAAACCTGCCGACGGCGTCGATCGTTGTCGATGTCGTGATACCCACGCTCTCCGGTGTCGGGTCCAGACCCCTGTCCGCACCGGCAATGCCTGCAAGCGAGATGAGCAGACAGATCCCTATTATTCCTATTCCTACCTTTTTCATTACATCCTCCTCTGAATATGGGCATATATCCCACGGCTGCAGATGTACGGTTGATCGTTTTTCTTCAAAAGTGTTTCCATAAAAAATCGGTGAAAAATAGTATCTTTTACATCCTTTTGCCATTTCTATGAGCCTGTTCGCAGGATCTGGCGGTCATTTTCTGGCGATGGTGATATATCCGCTATGCCCCACCCTGGTAGAAGGTCTGGTACCCCTCTCCGATCGTGTCATCTCCCGTTCGATGCACTCGTAGGCATGGACTTCGGCAAATAATCCGGTGGCCGTGTCCATGACCGTCACCAGGTATTCCAGAAACGGCGTGTAGCAGGCGAGGTAGCCTCCCGGGCGGATCAGGGAATGGGCATGGCGGACATGGTCCGGCGTAAGCGTCAGGTCAAGGTGGACCACGTCGAATGCCCCGGTGGCATTGAGCATGTCATCTGCCACGACCTCCACGTTCGAAAGCCCCGCATCCCGTATGTTCTCCTCCGCAAGAGCTGCAAAATCAGCCCTCTTCTCATAGGTCACAACATGGCGGGCAATCCCGCCGAAATAGATGGCCGCGATCCCGCTTCCCGTGCCGGCATCGAGCACGTTGTCGTTCCTGTTCATGCCGGTGTGGGCGATGACCATCCCGATGTCCCGGGGAAGCATGGGAGCTCCGCTTCTCCTGGAATGGGCAAAAAAATCGGCCGGCCTTGGTTTCCGGATCACGAACTCATACCCGGTATGCGACAACAGGAGATCCCCGGGCGAGGCGCCGACAGCCTGGTCGAGGTCGATGATACCCCGGTCTGTGGAGAACCTGCCGGCGCCTGCACGTACGTAAAAAGACCTTCCCCCGCCGCCGATCAGGATCCGCTGGCCCTGCTCAATCATTTCCGGTGAGCTGTAAGATCGCCTCTGCGATGTCGCCTTTGCAGGCAACAAGTGCCTCACGTGCAGCATCGGGTGCGACGTTCGCCTGTTCAGCCACCATTTTGACATCGTCCTCCGGTATCTCCGGCTCGGCCTCCTCGAAGCGGGGCTGGCCGGCGATCTGGTAGGTGGTCATCCCCTGCATCGTCATGGCGGTGACCTCGGCGGCGTCGAATATGTAGTTTCCCCGGGGGGTGTGGATCACGATCTTTTCCACGTCCTCGATCTGCTCCACTTTCATCCCCATCTGCTTCATCATCTGCTTCATCTTCTTTGGATTGACATTTCCCGGAAACATATGTCACCTTCCCTGCCGTACTTTTACTGCTACTCCGTAATTAAATGCCAGCATCTCCTCTCCCGACATCATCGCGGACCCCGTCGCGAGAAGTTCGTCGTCTTCCCCCACCACGAGGACTTCGTCGCCGGCCCTGATCGCCGGATCGGCCGCTGTCACATGCCTGGCAAACGCGTTCTTGCCGGACCGGGCAAATTCCGCAACGGATGGGTCTATTCTCACCCGGTATCCGGGTGCTGCAAGCGCCTCTTTCAACCGCAATGCACCTTCGATGCCAAGCGTCAGCCTTCCGTCCTCTGCCCGGACGGTTGCAAGCCGCATTCCTTCATCGAGCACCTGCCGTATCCTCCCCGTCCGGGAATGGGTGAATTCGCACCCTTCAGGGAATATCTTCACTCCTGTCCCACGTCCGAACTGGTAATCAGCAATTGCCTGGACCCGTCGCACCATGCTGTTGCCCGAGTAACTCGTTGACACGGTTGACAAACACCTCCTCGAACTCTCCCGGTATATATGCCCCGGCGGCTATCTTATGTCCTCCTCCTGCACCTCCAACCTCTGCCGATGCCGTTGCAAGGGCCGTCTGGAGGTCTGTCCCGCGTGAGACCACCCTCTCCGTTGTCCGCATGGAGACCTTTGTCAGGTCCGGGTCTTCGGGAAGCTTCACCATGATCAGGATGGGTTTTTCCATGTTCAACTTCGAGAGCGCCATGCCGGCACCGATTCCTACGATGGTATCAGGGTACCGGTCCCCTACATGGATGTACTGGAGATGCGAGAGTTCGCGGACCCCATTCTCCAGGATGTACTCGAGAAGCCCGCGTATCACCGACCGGTGATTGTTCAGCATGTGCTCGGCCTCCCTGTACGAGACTCCCCGGTCGCCCTTGCAGATCGCGCTGCCGACAGCGGGCTTTGCCCACCGTCCGCAGGCGTTGAGGAGCGTTGAGAACTCCTGTGCATTGCGAAGCGGGGTTCTCTCGTACTCCGCGGGAAAGAGGTAACTCTCGGAGAAGAGGCGATCGACCGGCTCCCCGCAGGCGATGAGCTGCTGGACAAGAGCGCTCGTGACCGTTCTCTTCTCCGCCGCCGACATCTCCTCCCAGACCCTCCAGCGCCCCTGCGCAGCCTTCAGTGGCAGGCCAAGTCTCTGGAGAAACCGGAGGGCGCCTGCGGTATTGTTGCTTATCCCGGGGATGAACGGGTCGTCGTTGTAGGCCAGGCAGAGGTGCAGGGGCCGGGTCGAGGTGCCATAGGCGTTCAGGTCCCGGGACCGGATCTCGAGGAAGCCGCGTTCGGCACCTTCGCGGGCGATCTCCCTTGCCGGTCCGACCAGGCCGCAGTCCTCGCGGCCCATCATGTCGCCGATGTTTCCCACGACGGCGAGCGTTGAGAGGTCCACGTTGTCCCCGTCCATCTCCGTCGCGACGAGATAGGCGACTCCTGCGGCACTCAGCTTGGAAAAGCCGTGAGGAAGCGAGTTGACCTGGACGTACTCGCATTCGCAGGGCTGGGTGACGTGGTGGTCGACGATCAGCACCTCTTCTGTTGAGAGTCCCTTCTCGAGGAGGAGGTTCTGCTGTCCGGCGCCAAGGTCACAGAAGACCTTGAAGGAGTCGTCGTCAGGGACCTGGCGCATGGTGAGTGGTTCGAGCTGCCTGACAAAGACCGACCTGACCTTTATCCCCGCCCGAGCAATGCACTGGAAAAGGATTGCCTCCCCGCAGATCCCGTCGGCATCGATATGCGATATGACCGTCACGTCATCGTGTGCGAGGATCTCGTCTGCAGCGGCTCGTGCCTCCTCTTGAAGTCCCATCAGGTTATACTGTTGCTCTTTCATTCGTAAAAGTTCCCACTATGCGGGAATATGGTGGAAATGCTCCGGCTCGCATGCATCCTTCCTCATATTTCTTAAGAACCTGGCACACACATGGGTACAGAGCCGAAGAGCTGGAGTGGTCATGTCACCTGAAGGAGAGGAGGAAGACCTGCTGGAATTTTTGGAGGCGGGATTGATCAGCCCGGAACGGATGCGGGTCGTCGATATGAATGCACAAGCCCTGGGGCTCTCCCCGCTGCAGCTCATGGAGAGCGCGGGGCGTGCACTTGCGGACGTCGTTCTCTCGTGCGAACCCTCGAAAGTCCTCATCCTCTGTGGAAAAGGCAACAACGGGGGTGACGGGCTGGTGGCCGCACGATACCTCCAGGCACTGGAGACATCTGTCATCCTCGTTGATCAGCCCGGGATGACCCCCGAATGCGCCCGGCAGCGTGATGCTGCACGGCACTGCCGGCTGGCCATCCACCCCGTCCAATGCAGCGAGGACGTGGAAGCCCGTGCAGGGGAGTTCAGGGACGCCGACGTGATCGTCGACTGCCTGCTTGGAACCGGCACATCGGGCGAACTTCGCGAACCCGTCAGATCCTGTGTCGGTATGGCGGCCGCTGCGGACGTCCCCGTCATCTCAGCAGACATCCCTACGCCGGGGATCGTCCCTGACCGGATCGTCTCGTTCCACCGGCCAAAGGCAGCCGGATCCGATGCCGTCGATATCGGAATCCCGCTCGAGGCAGAGGTATTCGTGGGGCCCGGAGAGCTCCTTCTCGTGAAGAGAAGAGAGAAGGATGCCCACAAGGGAGCGGGCGGAAAGGTGCTCGTCATCGGCGGAGGGCCGTACCAGGGTGCCCCGTACCTCGCAGGTCTCGGGGCGCTCCGGGCGGGTGCCGACCTGGTCCGCATCGCGTCGCCCGTCTTTGAACCGGTACCGGACCTGATCTACGAGAGGCTCGGGGGAGAGGTTATCGGCATGGAGCATCTCGACAGGCTCCTTGAACTCGCAGGCGATTCGGACGTGGTCGTGATCGGGAACGGTCTTGGCGGGGAGAGCCATGACGTCGTCTGCCGGGTGGCCGAACACTGCAAAAAAGCGGTCTTCGATGCCGATGCCCTTCGCCGTCCCGTCCCGTCAGCAGAAGAGTCAATATACACGCCCCACGCAGGCGAGTTTGCCCGGATGACCGGCAGCCGCCCGGTTGACGGACTGGCGAGCCGTGCACGCCAGGTGAAGGGGGCTGCACAGGGGGGCACGATCCTGCTCAAGGGTCCGGTCGATGTCATATCGGACGGCCGGAGAGTCCGTTTCAACCGCACCGGCTCACCTGCCATGACCGTGGGCGGCACCGGTGACGTGCTGGCAGGGGTGGCGGCGGCGATCTTCTGCCACCTCCCGGCATTCGAATCGGCATGCATCGCGGCGTACGTGACCGGTAAGGCAGGCGAGGCGATCGCGGCAGAACAGGGGGGCGGGCTCCTGGCAAGCGATCTGCCGGAGAGAATTCCCTTCGAGTTATTCAGGAGAGACTAAAGAATGGTCGAATTTACCCATATAAGCGACGATAAAGTGCAGATGGTTGATATCGGGGACAAGGCCGAGGTATCCCGGGAGGCAGTGGCGGCCGGATTGATCGAACTCCGCCCTGAGACCCTCAGGGCGATCCGGGAAGGGGCGGTTGTCAAGGGCAATGTCCTGTCGACAGCGATGGTGGCAGCGACGCTTGCGGTCAAGGATACCCCGCGCATCATTCCCATGTGCCATTCCATCCCGATCAGCAGCGTAAAGATCGATTTTTCCCATGAAGCGGGGTATATCGAGGTCAGGGTTGCCGTCAAGTCCCAGGGGCGGACGGGCGTCGAGATGGAGGCGCTGACCGGGGTATCCGTCGCCCTCCTCACCATCTGGGACATGGTAAAATCCGCAGAAAAGGACAGCCAGGGACAGTATCCTGCCACCTGTATCCGCGATATCAGGGTCGTTGAGAAGCGGAAGGGTTCGTGAGAGCAGCAGGGCCGGGCAGATTATTTTAATAGCCCGGCTGTCGATATATACAGGTCTTACGGGATCCGTCCCGTGAGGGATGTGGCTCGCATGAGCCGAACCTGAAGGTGAAGTTAGATGGCAAAATCGATGTACGCCTATGTTCGAGAGGCGTGGAAGCGGCCGGAAGAGTCTGATGTGAAGGCCCTGCTCTGGGACCGGATGCAGGTCTGGAGGCGCCAGGGCACTGTCGTGCGCATCGAGCGCCCGACCCGGATTGATCGGGCCCGGAACCTTGGTTACAAGGCAAAACAGGGCATCGTGATGGCACGGGTGAAGGTGCGCAGAGGCGGACGGCGCCGGTCCCGGTATATCAGGGCCCGCCGGTCGAACCGGATGGGCAAGAACAGGCGCACACCCGGCAAGAGTCTCAAGCGGATCGCCGAAGAGCGTGCCTCCCGGAAATACCCGAACATGGAAGTGTTGAACTCCTACTGGGTCGGCCAGGACGGCCGGCAGAAGTGGTTCGAGGTCATTCTCGTGGACGGGCACCACCCGGCCATCAAGAGCGACTCTCAGCTCTCGTGGATTGGAGGTGCCGAGCACAGGGGAAGAGCTGACCGCGGAAAGACCAGTGCAGGGAGAAAGGGCAGGGGAATGCGCACACGTGGAAAAGGCACGGAAAAGACCCGCCCGAGCATCAGGTCACACGGGAACCTGGGCAAATAACTTAATTCCTTTTTTAAACCAAACAGAATATGCTGACATGATTGCGACAGACGCGGCTGTACATCCATATCCGTCAGGCGATTCATCGCTCCGGAGGATGGCAATCGCTGCACGGGAGCTTGGCTTTGACAGCATGGTCGCCGTCGGTGCAGCGGCAGAAGAGGAGATAGACGGTGTCCGTGTGCTCCGGGGGGTAGTCCTCTCTTCAGGCAACCTGCGGGAGGTCATGGGGCAGATCAGGAAGACCGGAGACGGGAGTGCCATCATCATGGTCAATGCCGGTGATTACTCCTTCAACAGGGCCATACTGCAGATGAGGGGGGTCCACATCATACGGCACATCGAGCGGACCCACAAGAAGTCCTTTGATCACATCATGGCACGGATGGCTGCAGACCGCGCTGTCGCAATCGACATAGATCTCAACCCAATCATCCATTCGAGGGGCCCGCCGAGGCAGAAAGTCCTCCAGAGATACCGCGATATCATGAGGCTGCATTCCCGGTACGGGTTTTTCGTCACCATATCGTCAAATGCATACTCTGTACTCGGGCAGAGGTCCGTCCGGGACGTGGTCCTGCTCTGCTCCCTCTTTGGTATGGAGGAGGAGAATGCCCGGGAAGCGCTGGCAACCCTCGGGAAGATGAGGTCCGGACGACGGGCAGTGGAAGTGGTCCCGTGAAGCCGCGGCCTCCCACGATGCGGGACAAGAGGCGGTATGTCCTCGCAAAAATCGAGCCCCCCTGGGAAGAGGTCGACCCAAAAGAACTCTATCATGCAATTCACGAGGCGTTCACATCCCTTTTTGGCGACACGCGTGCCTCGGAGGCGATGGTGGCGGTCGTGGACTGCAGGGACGGACATGCCATTGCGAGGTGCACCCGGGGGTGTGAGACCCTCCTGCAGATTGCCATGCTGACGGTCCATACGGTGGACGGCAGGAGGGTTGCATTGCGGACCCGG
>JAHDSI010000010.1 GCA_018432765.1 Methanoregulaceae archaeon
GCGATGGGAGACCTTCTCCAGACCAAAGTCGTCGTCCCCCACCACTCCCAGTATATCGGCGCTGTGGGCTCGGCACTGCGCTCATCGGGTTTCATCAAGGGAGAGTAGATGGCATCGATCGAATACTTTGAAGTGGAATGCCCGGAAAAGACCGGAGGCAGGTACTATCAGAAGATTGCCGATGTGGTGCTCCTCGATCACAATCTGATCCGGGTGATACAAAAGATCCATTTCTTTATCGATCCGCGTGTTCCGATCTTCGTTGCAGTGGGAATTACCCGGAAGATGCCCGGCCCGGTCAGGCTCAGGGATTTTTCGGATGTGAGTGTCCAGGACGACAAGGTGACCATATCGATAGGGGACGAGACCTACCTTGCAAAGCTCCTGGAGTCGCTCTGGGACATCTTCGGAAAAGAGCGTGTCGAGCAGCCTGACAGGTTTACCGTTGTTATCACGGCAGGTACGGATGAGACGAAGGATCTCGAAGACCTCGTCGTCGATGACCCGAGCCTCTCCATCTACAAGGACCTTATCTATGCTCTCCAGGTCATCCAGCCCGAGGGCTTCAAAGTGAGACGCCAGTATTACGGGGATGGGAGGTTTTACCTGGTTGCCAGTGAAGATACCCTCCCCGAGGATATCGATGACCTTGTCCGTGAGAAGTTTGCGCTCCTGGAGGAGAGCCCATGATTCTTGTCCCGGTCACCTACAAGGGCGGCATCTACCAGCACGACGAGATTATCGACCTTATCGAGGATCTCGGCGGCTATATCATACAGAAACATATCATTGCGACAGAAGTCGTGCTCCAGGCTCTTGTTCCAAAAGAAGATATCGAGTTGATCCAGAGGATCGGAAAACCGCTCACGGGCGAGTTGACACCATCTCCACTTGTTGGAACCGAGATCGCGGTGGTGAGCATGAGCCTCGAGATCCATCATCTCCCCCACGCATCCTGCGACCTCGCCGAATACATCCGGAGGTTTGGTGCAAAGACAAACATGGTCGGCCTTGCCCGTGGTTTTGGGAAGCGGATCGCCCAGCTGAATGATGAAGAACGCGACGTCATCAACGAGCACGACCTCGCAGTCTACCTGTTGGGGAATTTTGAGACCTGTATCGAGCAAAAGTTCGGCGTGCTGAGACGGGGGATCGATATACCCATCGTGGTCTGCGGCGGCCCGTCAAGGGAATCCTTACAAGAGATTATTGACCCTCCTGTCGACGGATACGTCGGGAACGTGGGCCGGTTCATGCACAGGACCAAGGAATCGGAGGAGCTGGATAAACTCGAGGAGGTGGTCGGCGAGATAACACGAGTTCTCGACCGGAGACGGGAAGACCTGGCCAAGGATCCACTCTCCATCTCACCCGCCCGGCTCATGGATATAATCAATGAAAAGGTCGATGCCATCCACGAGGTACTCTCTCCGACTCCCATAACAGTCCAGATGGCCGGGCTTCGCGTCAAACTTCCCTATGACCAGTATGCACGGATTTTAAAGGACCTGGTCATTGAAGAGGACGTCACCATAGGAGATATTGTCGATATCCACCCATCCCGGATGAGAGATTATATTCTTCTCAAAGTGCGGCCGTTCTCGGAGACCAATATCATGGTATAGGTATAGGGATCGTGCCCCATACCCTCTGCCCTGTTTTTCATACAGCAAATATCTCTGCAAGCTCGAAGTACTGGTAATCTTTCGCCTCAAATGGATCGGTACTGAATTTCCAGGTCTTTCCTGCCCCAAGGTAATCGATGCTGGCGCATGCATTCCGAAGCACATTGCCATTGGCGTCAAGTACGGTGTAGATCACCGTGAGATGGTCGATTCTTTCTTTGCCCTCGTTCCTGATCCTGCCGGTGATGTATCTTCGTCCGGAGACATCGGTCTCTGCTTTTACATCGATGACCACGACAGATGGAATTTTCCGTTCTTCGAACCAGAGATATCCATACGGTTTTTCAACGTACCCGCCACCAACCGGCATATTTGATGTGATGATCTCGCTTGCCCGTATCTCAACCGCACTCTCTGCCGGTTCGCTCTGCTGCTGCCCGGGTGTCGGTGTAGGCTGTGGAATCCCTCTCTCCAGGTCTTCCATGGATACGCATCCTGCGAGAGTTGTTGCCATGAAGGCCAGGACGAAAAAGATACAGATCTTCGGGAGGAACATCCGCCCCACCCTCCGGTTAACTCGTGCCTGCATAGGAGAAGATGCGCATGAAGATATTTAACTATGGCGCGGGGCTCCAGGAGAAAACCAAAAAAAATCCTTAATCTCTCAGGTTTGTATTATCGTGATTGATCGAATCGGGATGAGGATCTGCCTGTTTACGTGTCCGTCGCGGTGAAAGGGCAGAAAATGATAATGATCCCTGGTATTTCCCAAAAAAGAGATGGGGGGGTTATAAAAACCGGCTCTCCTTCCCTTTTCCCGTCAGGCCTTCTCAAATGTGAGGATGCTCTGCCCTGTCCCATCCTGTATCGTCAGCTGACCATCCGAGATATCAAAGGTCTCTGCCGAACAGAGAAGGTTCAGGAAGATCTGCTCCTGGTCCATGACCCCAACGGGTTCAAGGCAGTACATCATGGTCATACCGGCAGCACCGATATCAAGCGATCTCTCGTCTGCCTCGTACTCGGCAAAGAAGAGGTTGCACCCCGAGGTGCCGGTAACCCTTCCATCGGTCCCGAAATCAGCGACGATCCCGGTACCGGGTAGAGGGGTTCGCATTCCGGTTCCGTCCTGGTAACCGGTACACACCCACGAACCAGCAATCCCAAACTTCGCTCCTGCATCGTCTCCGCCGGAAAGAGCGATGGAAAGCAGGTGAACCGGAGTGCCCCACATTGCTATGGTTGCGCTCTCCTCCGCGATACGTGCAGTAAAGTCAACGAAAAGACCTTCGAGTGCATACTCGTCCGGCAGGTTCAATGGCAGGTATCTCTCTCCGGATTCAGTTATGATGCCGAAAAAGCCGCCCTCGAGTTCAATGTACGTTACGGTTCCCGTCCCGGTGATGCTTTCCGTAACTGGCTGAATATCAATGAGTTTTACCGGTCTTCCCCACATGAATATTCCTGCCTGTTCACCCACAGTCTGCGCCGTGAACCGGACACGTTGACCGTCAACACGGAACTCCGCGGGCAGCGATGTTGGACGCAGCTGTGCTCCCTCATCGGTAATTATCCCGTAAAAGCCGCCCTCGAGATCTATATACGTCACGGTTCCCGTGCCTGAAAACGGCATCAGGGAACTATGTCCGGCATCCTGGTTGGAGTTCCTGTTCATCCTGTTCTGGATTATTGAGTCTACCAGCTGACTCCGTGTACCTGTGCCAACAGACGGATGTATATCCGAGATCTGCAACTGCCTGTTGAATGGCCCCACGGGGGGCAGGATATCGCTTTTGGCCTGTAATCGGGGGTGTGCAAAAAAACCGCTGTTGCGGGCTTCTCCGGAAAACATTCCACAATTTTCAGGTGCAGTGACCGGATCGAAACCGAGTACACCCTGTATCTTTCCCGACTGGAATGACCCTCTCTGTCCATCCGGAATCGTCAATGCCTGCACCGATCCGATCAGGCTGATTGCGACAAAAAGGACGAGAAGATAGGAGAATATGCTAAATAAAGTGCTCCTGTATCTCATATTTTTCACTCCGTATATCTGTTCCATTCTGGTCCCGTATATGGGCCAACTCTATACTTGATGTGTTTTTGGATATATACCTGTTCAAAACTGCGAAATTTTTCGTAATCATACAACTGTTCCACGGATAGTCACTATCATAAAACAGGGCGACAAATGTGATCGGTACTGATGTTTTCATGAAGGATGTTGAAGAGTTTGAGTCTACCTTAAAAGAGATTGTTGCCCTGGGCGGTGAGAGGACTGCTGAGCAGTGGATGCAGAATATCGAGAAGGAATACGAGAGGGCACCGCTTATCTTCAAACGCATGGCCGAGCGCCCGGAGGTTCTCATCTCCCACCTGCTCTACAAGGGAACGGTGACCAGGACCAGTTCTCTTGACCCGAAATATGTCGAACTGATCAGCCTTGCCGTTGGCGCTGCCCTCCATTGCCAGCACTGCACCAGTTACCACATGCAGACTGCCGTGAAGAAAGGGGCGACACGGGAGGAGGTGCTTGAAGTGATCCTGCTTGCGGGCATGATCTCGAACTCGTCGGTGCTCGCCAATGCCTACCGGATATTTGATGAGAAGATGTCAAAGTGCTTCCCCTGTGCCAGCACGGGTGTCGATCTGGATCCAGAGGACAGATAATACACATTCATCTCAGCGTATCTTTCTGCCTTGTCTTCCGATTCCCTTTTTTCTTTCCCCTGATAAGGCATTTCCATGAATTTCCGATGAGATCCTCCCGTCCAGCCTGCCTCAGTCCCTCCTCCACGAGGCTGCGGTTTGCCGGTTCCCGGTAATGGATTATCCCCCTCTGAACTCTCTTCTCATCTCCTCTTGGAACATGTACGGGCTCCATCGTGAATGGAGAGAGACCTGTGTGATACATGCAGCTGGAGACGGTCATCGGAGTGGGGGTAAAGTCCTGTACCTGCTCGGTATACAGGGCATGGTCGCGAACATATTCGGCGAGGTCTATCATGTCTTCGATGGTGCAGCCCGGGTGCCCGGACATGAAATAGGGGAGGATATAGAACTTTTTTGGTCCTCTCGTGCGTAACCGGTCGATCCGCCGGCAGAACTCTTCAAATTTTTCCAGGTCCGGCTTGTTCATCGCGTCGGTGACGCTGCGGACGATGTGCTCGGGTGCAACCTTGAGATGACCTGATACGTGGTGGGCGCAGAGCTCCTCCAGGTATTCACACTCACCGGGAGGAATGAGATCGTAGCGTATCCCGGAACTGACGAATACGTGTTTCACACCAGGAATTGTGCGGAGCTTTTCCAGCAGGCGCACCTGTTTCCGGTAGGAGAGAACCAGGTCCGGGCACCCGGAGATGCACTGCCTGTCCGGACAGGTTCCTTCACTTCTCCATCTCGGGCAATACATCCCGTACATGTTCGCAGTCGGTCCGCCGACGTCCTGGACAACCCCGCGGAAACCGGGCATGGAGGTCATCCTCTCGACTTCCCGGACGATTGACGCGACGCTCCTGCTCTGTATGATCCGGCCCTGGTGATGGGTCAGGGCGCAGAAGGAGCATTCCCCGAAGCAGCCCCTGTGGCTGACCACCGAGAACCTGACCGGCTCCAGGGCGGGAATGGGCAGTGAATACGAGGGGTGGGCCGATCTCGTGTACGGCAGTTCGTAAATCTCGTCCAACTCACGGGTGGAGAGCGGACGTTGCGGCCGGTTCTGCACGATCACGTGCTTTGGATGGCGCTGGACTATCGTCTTTCCCCGGAA
>JAHDSI010000166.1 GCA_018432765.1 Methanoregulaceae archaeon
ATTTGAGAAACATCACCGAATCGAACACGGAGTCAACCGGATTTTTGGACGCGTTGAAGCAGAGGAGCAGGATCGCGGATCTGTTTGGGACCACCGCAGTGAAATCGGCACATAGCGGATTGCTTCTTGAGCAAACGCCCGGATCAAGGATTGGGGCAATTTCCGCAAAAGATGCGGAGTTGTCACGCATCGGGATTGTAACAGCGCCAGATTCTGCGAACGTAATCGGTTATTCGATGGGTTCTCGTGATCAGGGCGGGCGTCTCCTGCAATTCATCCAGGGGACGACTTCAACTGTGGGATCGGATGCGGTTGCCGGGGGAGTGGGTGTTTCGTCCACGAGATCGGAGATCATCGCCCAGGCAGGAGGGGGGGATGAAAACCCCTGATCTCTCCCGCCTGATTGGATCAGGAGACGAATCAATCTCCGGCCTTGCTGAATACCGGATTGTAAGAGGATAATAAAATGGAATTAAAGGAAAAAATGAGCGAAAACTCCAGGATTGGAATCACTGTCATCATTTTGGCAAGCATGATGCTTGTGCCGGGTATTGCTGCTGGAGACGGACCTGCCTTTCCAGGATACATCGAATCCGTAACTCCGGGTGTTTCTGTCGATGTTGTGATCAGGACAGGCGGAGATACGCAAACCGGCCAGAACGGACTCGCTGAAGTTCCTGAAGATGAGTGCGTCATGACAGAATTGTCACCAATTTCCGCACATGATTTATTGGATCTCTTTTCGACATCGAGGCTTGCGCAGATCTCTTCGATCAGCGAATATGAACCAACGATTTCCAGTATGCACGGTGAAAATACGGAATACCGGGTTTCCGGATCAATCGCCCGGGCGGTGCAGAGCTCGATTTCAAGAACAGAGAACATTGCACAGGCGAGATCGGATATCATCTCCCGGGCAAGAGGGACTGGATAACCCTCTCCCCTTTTTCGCTATATACGTCCCTACAGGTTCACCGCTACACCCGGGTTCCATCCGCTCCTCGTTGGATCCGATGTCAACCATTCCTTTTCGCTCACATCGCGGGATTTCCACCCGGCAGCCGGGCTGAATTCAACGGGCTCTTTCCATTCACCGGCGATATGGGCATTTCACACGAGTAGTAACATGCACATTTCATTTGGGGAAAAAAAGGGGTTCAAGGGAGCATCTCACGCCGGTGAGAAATAGATCGCCTGGTCGTAGAGGATCTCGTTGCAGACCGGCCCGATACCGGTCTCCTCCTCGACATATGTCCTGAACGCGATACGGACAGGGACAGTTTCGGGAATCCCGAGACCTCCACAGCAGCACGGAACCTCGGTGCATCCCGCCTCCCCGTTGCAGTGCCGTGCAAACTTCCACACGTAGAAGAGACCGGCATTGGGGTTCCCCGGAAGGTAGGAGTTCGCCGAACCTGCGATATCGGCATCGGTAACCGCGACGACGCCGTTCAACGCCTCTGTTCCATAGACGGCGATATTCGTGTATAGCACCTTCCCGGTTGCCTGGTGGTTGACACCATAAACGATGAGGAAATCATCATCGCCAAGGAGGTAATCCCCGTTTCGCAGGTAAAGTGCATCCCGGTTATCACCCAGTGCATCGGTTTCCCGTTGGAGCGAATCGAACCCTTCGAGGACCCAGATATCGGTTTTGTTGCCGGAGACGACCATCCCGTCTCCGTGCCGGGCGATGATGGCCTCCCGGAGCGTCTCCTGGTCATCCAGGAAGTCGAGTTCGTGGGCGTCGCCCGTTCCCCTGACGAGGAGATGTGGCACGCCGTAGGGTTGTTGTGTATGGGTGATGTTGGGAGTGATCCTGAATACGCGGCCGGGAGTGCTGTTCATGTACTCCATCCCGAGCGTCTCGTTTGCAAAGAAGGCGAGGCGGTGTATGAACGCGATGGTATCCGAGGTGTTCGCCAGCCCCATCCTGATGAGGCCGGACGGGATGATGTCGTCGTTCATCATGTTCGTGGAATACCCTGCACGGAGGGCGGCTTTCCGTACCAGTTCATTCGTGCCCCTGTCTCCGGTGGTGATGATCATGACCGGTTTCTGGTAGGGACCCGATGAGACCTGGCCTGGTATGCTGCCGGTCCTGATACGGTAATTGTTGACGGTGTCCCCGAGACTTGCGAAGATCCTGGCGTAGTCACCCAGTTCATCGAACCAGCGTGTCCCGATGTAACTCCGGTAGCTGAAGTATTTCACTTCGGGGGGCGTGGTCCCCACGAAGACGATCGCCTCATCGGGTTCCATGAAGTAGTCCAGCCAGAGGCCCTTGTTGTCCGGCCTGATGGGAGCATCGGAGACTCTGCCCCCCTGGGCAAGACCGGGGTATCCCGGGAGCTTGTAGGTGAGGTAGGGGGTGCTCGGGTTGTTGCCGTAGCAGCTCGGGATGATCTGCGCATCATACATGGCAAGTACGTCGAACACCTCGAACTTCCCCTCCTGGACGGTGAATCCTTCCCGTTCGAGTGCCGAGATGAACGCACCTATCTTCTCCGACCCGTCGCCTTTCTTTGGCAGCGTCACGAAGAGGAACTTCTCCTGCCCTGCGACCACCGTTGCCGTGCGGTTGACAGTCACATACCCCATCTTCGATAACGAGACCGCGTGTTCTCCGGGCTCAAGATCTCTCGCGACGAGCGGGGTCGTCCCTGCCGGTTCTCCATCCAGGAAGACCGATGCTCCCGACGGCGAGGACTGGATGCGCAGGCTCCCGAAGACGGGGGCCAGAGTCGCGGTTACGACGGTCGGTCTTCCGGCAGTGATGGTCACGTTCCTTTCATATGGTGCGTACCCGTCCTTTGCGAGGACGAGACGA
>JAHDSI010000053.1 GCA_018432765.1 Methanoregulaceae archaeon
AGGCCATCCCTGACGCGCTCCTGTATGATCTCCCGCTCCCACTCTGCGAACGCTCCTAGAAGATGGACCATCAGCTTCCCGGTCGGTGATGAGAGCTCGATGTTCTGATCGGTGGCGATGAGGTTCACCTTGGCCGCTTCGAGCTCTTCCATCATCGAAAGGAGGTTGGCCAGGGAGCGCGTGATGCGGTCCAGTCGAACGATTAGGATCGTATCGAACTCCCGACGGAAGGCCGCCTGCATCATGGCCTCTAATTGTTCCCGCCTGGGATCCGCGCCGCTGGCTCGGTCCTGATACTCTGCGACGATCTGATAACCTCGGGCGGCCGCGAACTGTCTTAACTTTGATAGCTGGACCTCGGGATCCTGTCGTTCATCCCCGGCGGCCGTCGCCCTGGTCGATACCCTGGCATACAGCGCGGCGCGGGGGGCCTGGGGAGCCCGTCGTATCCTGACGCCAGCGGCGGCAAGGCTGGCCTCATCGAACGGTTTAGGGGGAGCGCGGGGAGCGGCCGGCACGGATGGCCGGGGGCGAGGCTTGGAGCGGCGGAAGAGTGCCATATAGGGGATATGGCATCCATCCGGCATAAGGGTTTTGTCCATCATGCCAGATGGAGGGATGAAGAGGGAGCGATTGTTTCATTTTGTCCAGGGTTGGGACGCCCTGGAACGCTTGTTTCACCTTTTCGGTTCATGCCGTCCCACGGATAATAATCTGGCTAGGGGTCGAACAAAGTTGGAAACAAAGCGTGAACAGCGTTTCATGTTCACCCCCTCGTGGTTTTGTCTGGTCGCGTGCGCGCGCGTGACGCGTGCGCGTTATTCTGCGGCGGCGTTCCCGTTCCCGCTGCCAAAGCCTCCCGGACCCGTTTCTGTTTCATCCTTGAAGGCCGCTGATCGTCCCGAGGGGGCGCGGCCTCGGCCGCCCCTCTCTTTTTTTACTACTTGTAGCCGGCCGGAGGGCCGGCCGCCGTTCTTACAAGATACAAGCGGCTCCCCCAATAACAGGGGATACAAGAGGCGTTTCCCCTAGGAATGGGGGCTTGAGCGGGTGAAGGTGAGGGGATTTATCAAGGAAGGCCTCAAAGGGCCGGGAAAGGCCGTTTCCGCGCGTCCTAGGGCCGTTCCCGAAGCGAGGGATAGGGGAGGGATGCGGGAAGCCTCGGAACGGGGGAAGAGCTCGGCCGGAGGCCTCCGAGATCGTGGGGAAGGCTTCACTAGGTAACTATGAGTTGGTAACTGCTCATTATGTACCAGCAGAACCAGCAAGAAACCAGCAAGAAACCAGCAAGAAATAATAATGCCAGTATAGGTTACAGAACCAGCAGACCAGCACAAATCCGTGTGTGAACGCGCGAAGAAGTATTTTGATAAAAATAAAGCATATACCTTTCATTTTCCAAAAAAGCGCCTATGTCATGAAAAAGTCAAAAGTTGCTGGTTGTGCTGGTTTTTACCCTAGCCAGTCAAACAAGTGTTGCCGGTTTTCTTGCTGGTTCTTGCTGGTTGTGCTGGTTGAACGATTGTTTAGAAAATTCGGCCCAAAAACGAGGGTTTTGGGGGAGATTCACTCCCCCGGATCGTACCTTATTCCTATCCAACAACGGGCATTAGGATCGTCGAGGTCATGACGCCCGAAACGCCCTTCTCGCACGTTGGGAAAGGCCTTCCGTATCTCTGCGGCAAACTCGCGATCCCTCTTCATGAAGAAGCCGTTATCCTCGCACCACTCTTTGTAATGGTTGTATAGGCTGGTCTTTCCTTCCCTGAAAGCGTTCTCTAGCCAGTTGCCGCTGGAATAATCTTCATCGGAAATGACAAAGTTGTCGAGGAAGATCTTGGCGGAGTTTTGCATTGCCAGGTAACGTTCAGCCTCGGCTCTAGGATCCTCGCGCCCCGTGAACGCCCTGTTCTTTAACAATCGGTCCAGGCCGTCAAGCATCTCGTTAAAGATCGCCGACTTCTCTTCCTCGGTAGTGAGCCTATCCAAGAGCGTTTCATCACGCTTATCCCCGTCGAACTGGTGGGGGAACAGGAAGAATATGTGTCGCCTGATGAACCCGTAGGAATCATCATAGGAATGAGTGGGCTCATTGGATGAGCAAATGATCTTAGCGCGATTCCTGAACGTTATCGCGCTTATCCCTTTGCGGTCAGCGCGAATATCATCCTCGCCGGTCAGCATCTTGATGATTCCGGTATTCTTGAGGCTCTTAGCGTCCAGATCTCCCGAGATGTTCACCATCTTCCCAAGAAGGGCGACGGCCGAAAAACGGTTCTCGGAAAAGTCTTGAAGCGGCACGTTTGAAACATGGTCCCCGCCCAGGATCGCGGTTATGACTTTAGTCAGCGTCCCCTTTCCATTCGCCCCTCCCCCTAGGAAGGTAAAGAAGTATTGGAAGCGGTAATCTGGCAGAAGACAATATCCCATGAGCTCTAGGATGGCCTGGGGATCGGTGGGAAGGTCGGTAACTTCCAAGAGGAACCGGCCGAAGTGTTTACACTTCTTCCTGGCAGGGTCATATGTAACGGGAAGCTGGCCGGTGAATATCCGCCCTGGGTGATGAGGCTCAAGCTCCCTTGTGTATATGTTGATGTACCCGTTCTTGAGACATAGCCAGCCCTCGGGGTTCCCGTCGTCGGTCCGGACCGGAGGATATGATCGTTTAATCTTCCCCACGATCTCGGTAACGTTCTTGTTGTTGGCATACTGCCCTAGAAGTTGCTCGGCGGCCAGTCCTATCATGTTCTCGGCCAGTTTGCGATACGTTCCCCGGTCGTAGTAATGGAGCTCTACATTGTCCCCGGTCCTGATGTTGGCGAACGCGATCCTTTCCATGATGTAGCTGGCCGCTTCATGAATTCTGACCTGTATCTTTCCCCTTTCATTCTCAAACACAATCCCGAGCTCTAGGGCCTTATCCTCGGTGAAGGTGTAGCGGTCGATGGGAACCCCGCCGCCCTCCGGCCATATCGTCGGCTCGATGATCTCAACCACTCGGACGCAAGCGGGGTTCATGTCATCCGGAAGCGCGGCCGGCTCGGGGGATTCTTCCCGCCCCCTTGCCAGAATCGCGTTAATTCTCATTTCCTCGGCCACCAGGGGATTAACGGCCGCGCCCTGGCGGACTTCACCGGCCGCCGTGCTCGGGGCGGCCTCGGCCGTCTTGGAGGCCTTCGCTACTGGCCGAGGGGCCGGAGGGATAACAATCTCGGGAGCCTCCGGAGGTCTAGAGGCCTTCACCGCTGGCCGAGGCTCGGCCGGAGCTTTCGAGGGGCGGATGGAACCAGGCGGCGCTTTGTAATCTTCGATGGCCTCCCTAAGTTGCTCATACGCGCCGGCTGGGTAACTGGCCTCGTTCTTCAAAAGCTCCTTTTGCAGCGCGGGATATTCCCATATGCGGCGCTCCCCGTTGAGCGTGGCCTCGACGCTTATCGAGAAGCCCTTCCCCCGGATCTGATGTATAGTGAACGGGAGCGGGGCGGCCTGGTCGATGGGCTGGCCGGCATCGCTCAAAACATCCCCTCCGGCAGATCGCGCACGATCCGGAGCTTGGCGTTCCCCCGCGTCTGGTACTCTAATTTCGTCCTGGGTAGGGATTCAACATAATCAAGGAGGGCCGGGATCTGGTCGCGGTCCATCCGTAGGATCATCCCGAAGGACAGTATAACGGGGCGGTCGGTGGGCTTAGCAAATCTATTATCTATCTGGTTCGTATTGTGGGACATGTCGTAACCTCTTACTCGGGGCGGGTCGATCTTGGAGGATGGAGCCCCCCCGAGTGGGGTTTTTTCGTTCTTGTTTTGTGTGTGCTGTGTTGTTCCCTGGAACGCGCTTGCTGTATTTTGTTCCTTCTTCCCGAGCGCATCCGCTCGATTATCAAGCGGCGAACAGCCTTCGGCCTCGTTCCCGTAGGGGTCCAAAAATCCGGCCTGGGCTGGATGGTAGGATAAGGGCGGGGTCGGGGAGGACGGCCCTAGAATTTCTGCCAGGAAAATCTTACGGCGGTCCTCTGCTCCCCTAATTACCCTGTAGCCCCATCCAATATATTTGAATTTGTAGCCATTTTGATTTAGACCTCCGGTAAGATTTTCCTGGCGTCTAGGACATGGCGCAAATTGCTATTTATGCACTTCCATCCTCGCCATAGCCAGTCGGCAAAAAAGGGGGGTTTTTTGCGGGGGGTTTTCCGTACTTTTTATGTGTGTATGTTTATGCGGTCCAGTTGTCTATTTTGCCGGGGGGTTTGCCCACCTCTGTTTATAATGCTATCCGCAAAAAGTCAGCCCCCTATTTTCCGGACGGCCTCCCGCCCCGGAGCAGATCTCGAGCTCTTCCCCGCGCCAGGGTTGGAAGCTCAAGATAACCAGGGGAGCAAGCTCTTTAGCTCACCGTGTAAGCAAGCTCTTTTAGCTTCCCTATATGCGCCCGATACGGTAGGGAACGCTAGAGCTCTGGATACGCCCCTCTTGCCTTCCGGCCGCGTATCGTCCATATATGTTTGGTGATGGAAGATACAAATCACCATTCGACGAAGCCCGCGCCCGAGAGGGGCCTAAAGTGGGCGGTACTGCTCATTAACTGCATTTACGCGGCGACTCGCCTTTGGAGGCTCATAGAGGCCTTTTGGCAGATGATAGGGTGAGAGCCTCGCCCTTCCCTCATGACGCGCTATACGGCCGCTCTAAACGCCCTAGGGAAAGAGGGACAGGGCTAAACTTAGGCCTTTGTTTAGATCTTCTGCGGCCGTGGGGAAGTGTAGAGAGAAACCGGGAGATGTGCATTTGTGCGCGTTCCGAGGCCTAGAGCTCTCCCGATCTTCGAGGCCTCCACGGAACCCCGAAAAGAGGATGAAAAGCCGGGGGGGAACGTGTCAAAACGGGAGCGATTTAGACGGGCTGGAACGCTCGGCCTCACCAGGACACGCGGCAAGCGTCCCGGCCGCTAGGAGCTCGGCGGATCGGGAGCATAGCGCCGGCCTCCCGTCGCCGGGGATCTCCCCGAGATCTAGGCCTCGGCCGAGGCCTCCGAGCCCCTAGGCCGCTATGATCGGGAGTTACGTTCCCTCGGCGGAGTTGTTAGAATGGTGGGGAAGTCCGAGGGAACGATTAGAGAACGGCCTCCTAGGGGAAAAGGATAGCGGCCGGCCGAGCGTGGACCGCCCTTCTTCCGTCCCGATCTGCTGCTTAGCTCCTATATTAGTCGGGCTCTGTGATGTGTGATAACGTGATGTTCTCTAGGCCGTCCTTGCCCCTTTGACTAAATCAATGGAGGGGCGCGATATGCGATAATGCGACATGCTCCCCGAGCCTAGAGGGGAGAAGGCTACCGTAAAGCCTACTAGAAAGCCTACAGCGGCCTCGGCCGAGGCCGTGCATGATCGCCTAGGGACGCGGGGAAGAGCTCGGCAAAAGCGAAGGGAGCCAGCGAATTTGCCGCCGGCGGCCTCGGTGGGCGGTCGGAGAGATAAATAAAGAAGAAAAGAAAAGTTCATGACTTAGAGGCCTCGGGAGATCGGCCGGCCGCTGTGTAACATACAGTTGTCCGAAGGACAGCATTAAAGATGTATGATAAGGGAATGGAACGGCCGCCCCCCACAAGTTACGCGGGGGATGCTGGCCGCCCTGGTGAGGCCGCCATTACGACATGCGGCCATTGATAGGCCGCATACATGGCCGCGTGAACCCCTGGCTAGGATCCTGTGGTGAATGTTTTGTGATATATTCGGGGAGGCTTCCATCTAACGGAAGTTGTGCGAAGCACACTATGAAAGTAGTCTGAAGGGAGAGCGAAGGCCGCGCCTCCCCACTTCCGATTCATGAGCTAATACCTTCTTCCTCTTCTGTATCGAAGAGAGAGATAATTCATAGAGGCCCTGGGTGCTGGCTAGCATGTGCGGGAGCGAAGGTTTATCAACAAGAGATCTGCCCAAATACATACTACCTCTTGAGATAGTGTTTCTCTCTCTCAATGTACGAGGCGCTGATAGCCAGTCATGCGGGATGATGCAAAAGGATATCAAGCCGGAGCGGTGGCAGATCGGGAGCTCACCAGGGGACGGCCGACCATGACGGGATTTCCTTCTCTCTTTTGGTGAGCCCGGTCATAACAGTTGGTTGGACCATCCCCCGAAAATGGGGCGGTCCTTTATATCGAAGGTAGGCCTGAAAACGTCCCTTGCTTTGTCCACCCTTGGCCTAGGCCTGTTCCGAGGCCTCCGGTCCGGGGATCTCCGGCCGGCCGCCGAGCTCCCTTACTACCTTCCGTTGGAGCGTCCGGCGCTCCATCCCCGTCCTCCGGGCGAGCTCG
>JAHDSI010000163.1 GCA_018432765.1 Methanoregulaceae archaeon
ATCCGGCAACCCGTGTGGCTGTGGTCTCCAGGATCCGGTCGAGGATCATGTCTCACCTCGTGAATGGCATACCAGCGCTTCCAGTTTCCCATATGCCGCACCGGAACGTATGGATCGTTCTGCAAGCGAGATCCCCTCCTCATGGGTGCCGGCCCTGCCCGCGAGGTAAATTGCGGCACCTGCATTGAGGAGGACCACATCCCGGCAGGGCCCTTCGACATCCTGAAGGATATCCCTGATGATCGCGGCGTTTTCACGGGGAAAACGTCCACGTAGAGAGGCCTGTGGAGAACGGCGGATTCCAAACATCTCAGGGGTGACCATATAACTCCGGATCTCCTCACCCCTGAGTTCTGCCACCAGGGTCTCACCTGAAACGGTGATTTCATCCAGTCCGTCCCCGTGGACCACCATCGCCCGCTCTGCCCCAAGTATCCTGAGTGTCAGTGCAATGGTCTGTACCATACCGGGATTGTGCACCCCGAGAAGGCGGACTGAGGCATCGGCAGGATTTACCAGAGGGCCCAGTACATTAAAGACCGTGGAAAATCCAAGATCGCGCCTCACTGTTGAGGCATATTTCAGGGCAGGGTGATACGACGGGGCAAAGAGAAATCCTATTCCTATCTCCTCAACCATGCGGGATACAATCTCCGGGGGCAGGTCTACCTTTACTCCCAGCTCTTCGAGGACATCTGCCGATCCGCATGAACTGCTGACGCTCCGGTTTCCGTGTTTTACGACCCGGACACCCGCTCCTGCCGCAACCAGTGCAGCCGCAGTGCTGATATTAAACGTCCCTTTGCCGTCGCCTCCGGTTCCGCACGTGTCGACCAGCGGCCCTGTCACCCGTGGATTGATACAGACAGCGTACCTGCGCAATAACTGGCCGAATGCGGCAATCTCTTCGGCCGTCTCCCCCTTGAGATGGAGAGCTGCGAGGAATGCGCCTGTCTGGCCTTCCGACGCCTGCCCTGAAGCCAGGAGATACATCGCCTGTTGTGCCTGGGATGGTGTGAGATCCCGTCCTTCTGCGAGCCTGGAAAGAATCGTCTTCATCAGGCACCACCCCGGACAAGGAAGTTTTCGATAAGATGCATGCCTGCCGGTGTCATCACGCTCTCGGGATGGAACTGCACCCCGGTGATGGGAAGATGCTGATGCCGCACTGCCATGATGCACCGGTCATCGGCGGCCACCGCCAGGGTCTCGAACTCATCTGGCATGCAATCCGGGTCAACCGCCAGCGAGTGGTATCGAGTAGCCTGGATCGGACTTGGAAGGCCGGCGAAGATGCCGTTTCGGGAATGCATGATACTGCTCGTCTTTCCATGCACGGGAGATTTCATGCGGCAGATCCTGCCACCATAGCTGTGTATGATCGTCTGGTGGCCCAGGCAGACTCCAAGGATCGGAACGTCCCCGGCAAAATGCCGGATTACCTCCCGGCAGACACCGGAGTCCTCCGGTTTTCCGGGACCGGGCGAGAGTATTATGCGGTCGGGTTCTGCCTTTCGGACACTTTCCAGCGGCATGTCAGACCTGATCGGTATGGGCCTTGCCCCCATCCGTCCGACCATCTGGAAGAGGTTATAGGTGAAGCTGTCAAAGCAGTCAACGATCACCACATTCACGATGTTTCACCCGCCTGGTGGATGGCCGCCATCATGGCCCTGGCCTTGAATTCTGTCTCCTCGTACTCGTTTTTCGGGACCGAGTCCGCAACAATACCTGCTCCTGTCGAAAACTCGACCCTTCCGGCACTGACTCTCAATGTCCGGATTGCAATGGCGAATTCAAGGCTCTTTCCAAACGCGGCATACCCGACTGCCCCCGCATACAGCCCCCTCGGCTGGGTCTCCAGTTCGGAGATGACCTGCATCGCCCTGATCTTCGGAGCTCCGCTGACCGTTCCCGCCGGGAAGCATGAGATAAACGCATCAAAACGGTCGCAGTCTTTGCGCAGGGTTCCGCATACCCGCGAGACGATATGCTGGACGTGGGAGAAGCGTTCAACTTCCATGAATTCAGTGACCTGGACCGATCCAAAGCAGGATACTTTACCGATATCATTCCTGGCAAGATCAACAAGCATCAGGTGCTCTGCGAGTTCCTTTGGGTCGGAAAGGAGGTTCTTCGAGAGCAGATCATCCTCGGCTGCATCCCTTCCCCTGGGTCGCGTGCCGGCTATGGGTACGGTCTGGACAGTTTCACCTTCCACCCGGACAAGCATCTCCGGGCTTGATCCAATTATTGCCTCATCCCCGAAATCCAGGAAATAGAGATACGGGGAAGGGTTGATCCGGCGTATGGCACCATAGATACTCACGGGATTTCCATTGAACCGGCCTGATATCTTCCTGGACAGTACGGCCTGGAAGATATCCCCGGCTCTTATGTAATCCTGGGCTTTCCCGACCGCTTCCGCGTAGTCCTCCCGTGAAAGAGACGATTCCCAGTCAAACGCGTGATCTGCTGAGATATCCTGCATTCCATCCGAAACGAAAACTGCGTCACCAATCTGCTTCTCCAGGGATTCCTGTCTCTCCCGGGCCATCTCCTGCTCATCCACCGCATCCATTCCAGGGAGTATGATCGCGTTGTCAAACAGGGTGCATGTCGCCTTCACATGATCATACACGATACCCCGGGTTCCAAGCATGAACCGGGCAAGGGGGAGATCGGCTCTGCCTGCCTCAACGAGTCCGGCGGTCAGGTCCGTAACCATGTCATAACTGCAATATCCGACGAAGCCTCCAAAAAAATCTGTAATGTGCGAATCGGGCGATTTAATCCGTCCCATGAGATCACGGAGCCGGGCAACAGGGTTGTCTCCTTCCGGCGATGAGAAGAGGGATACGAGATCGCTTTTCCCATCGATTACAGGTTCTTCAAGAAATGAAACGACGATATCCGGTTCGAGTCCGATGATGGATCGGACCGCCCTGCGGGGAACGCCTTCGATTGATTCGAGGATGTATCCTTTTTTCACACCAAGTGCCAGGAAAAGGGCATAGGGATCAACCCCGGGGACGGGAATCTCTTTGATCACCGGGATGATCCTGGCATTCTTCCCTGGTTTTCTACCGGGTTTTGAGGTATCTTTATCAGCCGTCTCCTCGACGGCGGCCCCCAGTCCAGCGGCATCACCGCATCATGAAGTAGAGATTTCATGTATCATTATGTACTTCAATGAACATATATATACGTTATTGTATTGAATTGTAACCTGATCGCATCCCATCCCCGGTTATCGAGTCCCCCTTTCGGCCCATGAACACTGCAAACGACCTGTTCTTGTATACGACATCCACGTCCAAAAACCCGATATCCCTGAGCCATTCCAGTTGAACGGACAGTCTCTCGACCTTGTCCAGGCCGTCACGCCGCTTCATAGCCTCCGTTAACTGGTTATCCTGCAATGGTCCGTTCATGACAAACTCATCCCAGTATGCATAATTACGCATCTGTTGCCAGCCCGATTCCCCAAGAACCTGCTCTGCGTTCACGAATACACCGCCATCATTCAGAACCTGGAATACTCTTTCATATAACGAGCGTTTTTCCTCGTGCTCAAGGTGATGAATGGAGAGTGCGGAGCTGATGATATCGTAGCATCCTCCAAGCGTCTCGCAACGGTAATCCTGTATACGGTATGCGACATTGTTCATTCCGGAAAAACGCTTTCGCGCCACATCCAGCATTTTTTCCGATACATCAAGCAGGGTGATCGTGCACTGGGGGTACTTTTGCAGGAGAAGGCTTGAGAAAAGACCGGTTCCTGCACCAATATCGAGGATTGCCGGGTTTTCTCCCGGCCATTCGGCAGCCCAGATCGCTGCCTCGTAAAAATCGTCGAATCCCGGGATAATGAATCGTCTCTGGGCATCGTATGCGGAAGCACCCGAATCGAATGCCTTCTTTATCTCGTCCATCCTAATAATACAGGAATCCTGGACCAGAAAAAAGATTTGAATCCACATTCGTCTGGCAGATCCTTCCAAAAACCCCGGATCAGGTTCTGTTCCTGGCCACAGGTTTTCTCTGCGCTACCCTGTAACCCGATATCACAGAGACGAAATCTCCGAACGATCCGTCGAGATCCGGATCTCCTGTGTCAAAGAATAACACCGGTGTCTCCTGGAGTTTGTGGGGTGTCGCTATAATGATGATGTTGTCCACGCCGATCCTCTTCAACACCGCAGGGCTTACCTGCTGCGTTCCTCTGCCAAGAACGGATCCCTGGGCCCCGATAATGCTCACAACGAGGCGCACCTTCTCTTCCCTGTCAAGGAGTCCGAGCATATCCTTCTCGTTCAGATCGGTCCCTACAAGTCGGCATTCTTTCATGGCGTCAAACCCGAGCAGGGTCTTTTTTATACCGCACTGCTGCGCGATGGATCCCGTAGTGGTCCCGGGGCCGAGAATGTAGAGGATTTCGGGGGTCCCTCGCACCACTTCCGCGAGAAAACGTGATATTGCTTCCTTGGCCCGTTCCTCATCGCGTTCCTCGAACACCTGCTTTGTTGACTGGACAAGCCCGGGGAGATACGGGCTTTTTGCGAAACCATACAGGCGGGTTTTGAGTTCTCCGTGGCGGTATGCCTCCTCGTCGACGTCTACCACCTCCGTCTCCCTTATGGGGATTCTCTTCGGTGATACACCACATGCCGGGGAGAGACTCTTCATGACATCTGCCGCAGCTCCGGGAGATACTGCGAAAACAGACGAGTACATCTTTACACCCGCCGGGATTCCAAGGATAGGGATCTTTCCCAGCACCACGTCGAAGAGATCGCGCGCGGTGCCGTCTCCACCGCAGAAGAGGATCATCTCCACACCCGCCTCGAGAAAACCCTGGCATGCCGCCCTCGTGTCGCTGGAAAAACTCCGGGCCGGTGCGCGATACACAACATCATAGCCCGGAATCCCGGCTTTGACCAGTATGTCTTCCCCCATCGGACCCGAGCAGGTGACAAAGTGAAAACCACAGTCATGAATCCTGCTCATTGTTGCCAGGGCCCGTCTCCAGGAGCCGGGATTCGCCCCTCTTTTGACCGCTTCATCGTAGAGGCCGTCGGTACCTTTCAGTCCCACGGTACCGCCCATCCCTGCCACCGGGTTGACGAGAAATCCGATCCTCTTCATAAAAACTCACGGTATCCGGGTTTGTTCAATCTCGATCCAAAAAAACACCCGGTGGGGGGAACCCTCTTCCCCTCTACTGCCCGATCTTTGGCAGCCGGGATAGCGAATCCCTGATCAGTTGTTCCGGGTATTCGTAGTCGACAAGCTGGCCTGCGTAGAATGCGTCATATGCCGACATGTCAAAGTGCCCGTGTCCGGAGCAGTTGAAGAGGATGGACTTCGCCTCGCCAGTCTGGCGACATTTTATCGCTTCATCGATTGCAGCCCTGACCGCGTGGGAAGTCTCGGGCGCGATAATTATTCCCTCAGTCCGGGCAAATATCTGGCCAGCATCGAATACCTCGCTCTGGTGATACGACACCGCACGTATGACACCATCATGCACCAGGCGGGAGACTATGGGAGAATCCCCATGATAGCGCAGGCCCCCGGCGTGAATGGAGGGAGGAACGAAGTCATGCCCGAGTGTGAACATCTTCAGGAGCGGGGTAAGGCCTGCGACATCCCCAAAGTCGTAGGTATAGAGCCCTCTTGTCAGGGTCGGACACGAGGCCGGTTCGGCTCCGATGATCTCCACATCAGGATGTTTCCCTGTCAGCTTGTCGCCGGCGAAAGGAAACGAGATCCCTGCAAAATTGGATCCTCCACCGACGCATCCGATGACGATATCAGGGTAATCGTCCACCTGTGCCATCTGTTCGCGGCTCTCGAGCCCGGTTATGCTCTGGTGGATGCAGACATGGTTGAGCACAGACCCGAGCGAATAGTTGGTATTCGGATGGGAGGCCGCATCTTCAACGGCTTCCGAGATTGCTATCCCCAGGCTCCCGGTTGTTTCGGGATCTTTTTCGAGCACGGCCCTGCCTGATCGTGTCTTCGTGCTCGGGCTTGGTATGCACTCGGCTCCCCACACCTGCATCATGGATTTGCGGTATGGTTTTTGTGCATAACTGGAGCGCACCATGTAGACCGTACATTCAAGATCGAAGATCTGCGTGGCGAATGCAAGGGCCGACCCCCACTGGCCGGCGCCGGTCTCGGTGGCGATACGCTCCTTGCCTTCCTTCATGTTGTAGTACGCCTGTGCTACGGCTGTATTCGGTTTGTGGCTCCCGGGGGGGCTTACCCCTTCGTACTTGTAATAGATCCGTGCTGGCGTCTTGAGGAACTTTTCCAGGCGGTTTGCCCGGTAGAGAGGACTTGGTCTCCAGAGGCGGAGAACATCTCTCACGTCTTCGGGGATATCGATGAAACGCTCGGGGCTCATCTCCTGGCGGATGAGATCCATCGGAAAGATGGCTGAAAGGTCGTCAGGAACGACCGGTTTACCGGTCTGTGGATGGAGGGGTGGATCAAGTGGCGAGGGGAGGTCTGCCATGATGTTATACCATCTTCGCGGAATCTCTTCCTCGTCCAGAAGGATCTTGGTCTTCATGAGATCCATGTATGCGTTGTATAAATATATACATTATTGTACATACATGTCGGTTTTATTCCGCAGAACCGGCCGTATGGAAGAGAAGAGAGAGAATTGGGACGGGTTTAAAAACTCGATTGTGCATCGCCGATATCTGCACAGATCGTGAACAGACGTGAAAAACCTGTCATTTCAAAGACTTCCCGGACGTGCGGCTGCAGGGAGGAGAGCCGCATCTCTCCGCCAACCGATCTCATTTTTTTGAGCGCTGACAGGAGAACACGAAGTCCTGCACTGCTCATGTACTCCACTGCTTCGAGATCGATGATCATTGCCCGTGTACCTTCTTCTATTCCGGAAGATAGTTCTTCCTCCATTCCAGGCGCCGTCGTGGCATCGATGCGCCCTGATAACCGGATGATCCGGGGGGTTTTCTCCATGCACAGTCACATCTATGATATTTCTCCTGCATCCGCATTATTCATACTCCCGGTCTCGCCGACAGGGTATGTTAATTCGATGCAGAATTCATCTCCGCTTGACCGGTGTTTGAACCTGCCCCCGGAGAGCTCTATGGAATTCCTGGCAAAGAGCTCTGCCTGCGTGTCAAGGGGCCCCCAACTTGTGGCCACCCCTTTCAGTGACATTGTCACACCGTCCCTGTTCTCCCCCGAAGAGATATTGATGCATGGTACTCCGGCAACGGAGAGCTTCTCCAGAATAAACATCACCGTATCTTCAAAACGTTCGTTATCCATGAGAACGAGAGGCAGAGAGAGTCCTGGAGAGTATTCGAACTTCATCTTCTCGAACAGGTTGACCCATGCTATTCGAAGCGCGAGAGCCCGTGCAAAAGACACGTCATCCGGTGCGAGAATGATATCCTCGTCGTGGTATGGCGGACGAACTGCATTGACAACGATCTCACCCATTGAGATGGTGATATCGGTGCATTCAATCCGGTCCAGGGGACGAAAGCCCCGGAATGTCACATTGTAATCCTCGAGGTGCCTCTCGATACGGCGGAGCAGTGAAAGGTCAAGGACCGTGGCCAGCAGGTCTTTCCGGAAGAGCCGTTTCAGTTTCGCCGCTATCTGGCCGGCCTTGAGGGCCAGGTGGATCTCCTGCCTGTTACCGGCCTGCAGGTCCGATGAAAACCTGTTGAAATCGGATAATAACTCGTCTACCAGCCCGGAATCTATGAGTTCTTCCATCCGTGCTGCTTCGCCGCGCTCTTCCAGTTCCTCGAGTACATGCGAGACGTACACAAGTCTCCCCGCAATTATCGTAAAGAGCCTGTCAACCTCCGACATCAGGCTCCGGCCAAAAAGAGCAGTCTTCCTGGCCCATTCAGGGTTGATTTCATGGATCCCATCCAGTCCCTGCGCTTCCTTCTGTATCGCCAGAAGAGCACGCACGGTGGATTCCGTATCCATCGGCCTTCCATGACCGGGGAGACAGACCGTGATCTCTTCCCCGGACAGGAGAGAGAGAACACGTTCTATGGTCGTGTCAAGCTGTTTACGGTCCCACCCGGTCAGTCCTGCGATTCCCGGTGCCGTGGCAAAGATGAGATCGCCACAAAAAAGCACTTCTCCGACCCGGATGCAGACGCTGTCAGGACTATGACCGGGAGTGTGGTACACCTCGATCTCTTCTCCGTTCTCCAGGCGGATGATCTGGGAGGGAATTATTTTTTGGAACACCTGGTTTGGTTCGGTGAGTACAGGTTCTCCCTCAGGTGTCACCCGGACCATGATCTCGGAATCGGCATCATGCCCGCAGAACAGGTGTACATCCACGTCCGTCTTTTCATATTCCAGTTCAACGAGATCGGCGATGGTCGCCTTCCGATCTCCGCATTCAAGCGAGCAGGCGCCGCAATCCTGGACAAGAACCAGATGCCTGGAAAGATTCCTGAATCCCGGATCGGTAAGTAACGACAGGCAGTGGTCAAGATGCACATGCGTGAGGAATATCAACACGGGACGATCCTTCCTGATTCGCTGCAACTCGATCTCATGGAGGAGTGTCGCAGCCTGATCAGGGAGACCTCCCGGATCAATCACCACGATGGCATCAGGAAAAGAGACGATATAACTGTTCGACGAGGCGATATCGACCTTCCTGATATAGGAGTAGATCGCCACTCCATCAAGACCCGGCACTTCTTCCCATTCACCGCCTTTCAAAAAACCACCAAATAAATTCATATCTCAAAGAAAATTCTTTAGATTTCGCCTGCCCTGATTCCAGACCGGCATAATTGTCCCATACAATGTATATCCTGCAGGTTAAATATTACCCGGAGAGAGAGGGAGAGAACGAGTTTATAAGGGGGAATTTTTCCCTCTGCAAGAGAGGGGTCGGCTCTTCTGGTTCATAAAATCGCCCAGTCAGGAAGACCCGGCTGAATTCCCATGACGGCCGGGACAATAAATTCCATGAATACCGTGACCAGGACGACTCCGATGATATTCAGTGCAAAACCCGCTTTCACCATCTCGCTGACACTGATATACCCGGTTCCATATGCAATAGCATTCGGAGGGGTACCGACGGGAAGCATGAATCCAAGTGATGAGGCAAGAGCAGCAGTGATCATGAAGAGCATGGGGTTGATCTCCATCGAGACTGCAGTTATGGCCATGAGCGGAATCATGATCGATGCAATAGCGGTATTGGATACCACTTCGTTCAGGTACGTGATGAGGAGGCTGATTGCGAGGATGATGAGAATGGGGGGAAGGACTTCGAGAACGGTCAGGTGCCTTGCAATGATGTCTGCAAGTCCGCTCATGATGAAGGCCTCGGAAAGGCAGATTCCGCCACCAAAGAGGATCAGGATACCCCAGGGTATGGTCTTTGCAGTATCCCAGTCGAGCGTGTATACGCCGGATTGACCGTCTGCGGGGATGATGAACAGGAGGACTGCTCCGGCAATCGCGATAGCCGGATCGGTGATAGCCGGGAGAAATGTGTTGATCCCCGGGATAACCAGTTCACCAATAACTTTGGGAGTTCGGAAGATCCAGGCGAGTGCAACGCCGCAGAATACAAGGAGCGTCCATTTTTCACCACCTTTCAGTCCCCCAAGCGCAGATAGTTCTCCCCTGATAATCTCGCCTCCCTGCGAGATAACCCGGGGGAGTTTCCGGAATGCTACCATGGTGAGCCAGGCCCAGGCCAAAATAAGGAATATGGTGGAGAACGGGATCGCAAAGACCATCCAGGAGAAGAAATCAATTGTGGGTGCCTGGGGAAAGAGAGTCTCGAGCTGGGCCAGAAGGATGCCGTTTGGGGGCGTCCCGATAAGTGTGGCCATACCGCCAATAGTGCCCGCAAAGGCCACGGCGAGAAGCAGGCAGGTTGCAAAACCGCGCTCCTCGTCGGTATCACACGTGTTGTCCCCTGTACATGGCATCAGTGTCGAGACGATGGCAAATGCTATGGGTATCATCATCATCGCCGACGCGGTATTGGATATCCACATCGAGAGGAATGCGGTCGCGACCATGAACCCGAAGATGAGCCTCTTCGAGCTTGTTCCGGTACGGCATATGATCTGGAGGGCAATTCGCCTGTGCAGGTTCCACCGCTGCATCGCCGCGGCAATGAGAAAGCCTCCCATGAAAAGGAAGACGGTCTGGTCTGCATAGGATGCCGCAGCAGTCTTTGGGTTCAATACACCGAGAAGGGGAAAGAGAAAGAGGGGGAGCAGTGCCGTGGCATATATCGGGATATGTTCGGTGACCCACCAGATAACCATGAGAGCCGTTACCGCAGCGGTATAGCGCGCAGCAGGGGCCATAACGGTCGGATCAACCGGAATGGCGACTATGACGAGGAACAGTACCAGTCCCGCCAGCAACCCGGCTCTCTCTTTCAACATGCTACATCCGGCCCGGACCCAATCTCCCATCCCGTCAAAATACTCACAGGTTTATGAACCGGGCATCCATTGTGCGCATATCGACGGTTGCAACGGTCGCATCTCCCGTGAGATACCCGCATATCTCTCCAGGGTTCAATACCAGTGTCTCTCCAGTTCGAAAGAGGGCTTTTTTGTGGGTATGCCCGTGCACCACCAGGTCAAAGAGACCGCTTTCGATGAGGTCTGCAAGGATCTTCTGTTCATGCCCGTGTATGAGAGCCACTCTCCTGCCGTCCTCGCAGAGATCAACAAAATTCCCCTGTATCTCCACTGTTCCGGATTCGTTGCACTTGCCGGTGAGCATTGCCCTGTCACCATCGTTATTGCCAAATACACCGATGACCCGGGTGTCGCATTTTGCCAGTGCGGGTATGGTGAACGGGGAGATGAAATCTCCGGTGTGCAGGACAAGATCAACGGAACATTCGTTCATCTCGTGGACTCCCTTATCCAGATTCGGCAGATGATCATGAGAATCCCCCATAATTCCAAGCAGCATAACCCTTTGCCTCAGGAGTCCTTTTGAGATAAAAGGGGAAAAATTTAATCCCTCTTTACTCCGATCCCCCTTCTGGATACGGATCTTTCATGGGTGGGGGAACCCCGGGAGGAATTTTTTCATGAACAGGATGGAGAATGGAGAATCAGACCTGCTGGAAGGAATGAACAGGAGCATTCGGAGTGACGTCTGCCTGGAGAGGGAGAATCTCCTCCGGAGAATCGTTGTTCTGCTCTTCACTTCCTCAATTTTTCCGCCCCGTTTCGTTCGGGCAGACGGAATCGATCTGCTGTTGCTGGCATTACGAGACCCGGAACCAACGGTCAGGCTCCTGGCGGCACATGCCCTGACACGGCTGGCCGAACTGGGATACAGGGGCCAGGTGAAGGGTGCCGGTGCAGAAAACGAGTTGTTGCGGATGCGAAACGATCCGTACATGCCACTCCGGAAATTTGCAGAAAGATGCCTCTCCACCATCCGGGAACCTGATGAATAGTACCGGTGTGCGGAAAATATATATAATTCCACGAATATCACCGGATGCGGAGAAACAGTGATGTCAAGCAGGATTGAGAGAGAACTTTTCGCAACCCAGATCCTCTATCTCGTGGGGGATGATGATGACGACCGCCTCTCTGCCATCGAAGCGCTCGTGACACGTACCTGGGATCCGGCATGGGACCCGGACGAGCTTATCGGCCAGGACGGGCTCCCCGCCATCGTGACATGTCTCGATGATAAGGACCCGCGGGTCCGGAGTGCTGCCGCCGAGCTCCTGAAGGCAATAAGCGAGCATGGTGAAGGAGATGCTGTCGTGCTTGCCGATGCGCTTCCATCACTCGCACGGCACACTCACGACGATGATGATATCGTCAGGAGAAAGGTCAACGAAGTGCTGGCCCTTCTCAAAACACAGGGATGTTTCTGATCCGGCTGCAGTTCCCTTTCATGTGGCGAAAGCGACTGGGCGATTGAAATAGTATGCCTCCTCGCTGTTTTGAGTGGGGAGACTGAATCGAATTGTTGTCTGCATACCAGTTCAGTAACTCACAACCGCCGCAGGGGCGCCCTCACATAACTCATACCCAGTTGCTCAAATTTTGACTGTGAATCAGCCTCGCGACAGTTTTTCGGGAGGCGGCGCGGGCATCGCACAGGGGGGTGTGAGGGCGGAAAAGCCCCCACAAAATGTATCCGGTTCATCAATCTTCCCCGCACCAGGTAGCGAAGAGCCAATACTGTTCATTCTGTCCCGGAGATGAGATCGTCGCATATCCCGGTGGCCGGCATTCTGCGACATGCTTATAAACTGGAACACCCTCCCATTCCTTAACCGATGAGGTGGTTCGTTGGAAGGGATATTGCGAATCCTGGCTGTTGCCGGAGTCATAACTGTTCTCTGTTTCTCTCCCCTTGTGGCAGGAGAGGTCAGCGGGGCTGATCCGGGCTGTTTCCACGTTGATTCGGTTCCAAGAGGAGCAGAT
>JAHDSI010000168.1 GCA_018432765.1 Methanoregulaceae archaeon
GAGGGCCCCTTGTCATCCACCTCGATGACACGATCACGATGGAAGGTTCGGCTACAACTGTATTTTTTGGCCAAATTCCTCTCTAAACCATTCAATTTTGAAATCAGGGCGGCTACACGTTTTCCTGGTCAAACTCTTGCTCCCTGGCATCCGGTGTGGAGACGATGATTCAGGAGGGACAATGGGTCAGAAAAACCCGATTGCGAATCCTTGCCGGGGGCTTTTTCCCCCTCCACCCCCTGGTGTGACACTAGCCCTCCACCCCCCGTGCCTGCTGCGAAGGTATTCGCCAACCGGGTTTGTGGTGAGTAACCGTGAGAATGCGGGTACACTATTCGTCCCAAAATTTGTCCGTGGAAACAGGATATGGGTTTTCCGGCGAGTGAACCGGATTCTCCTGATACCAATCCCCGATTCCATCTCCCCGCACACCCTGTCAGGGAGGCAGAACCCGTATGTCCCGGAATGAGGGCCCCCAGGCATGCTCAAATCATTTTTTTGGGAATCAGCGAGATCCCGCTCTCCGTGATAAGGAAATCAAAATTGTCACCCGGAGGCCTGGAGCGATGTTTCACGAGCGTGAGCCGCCGGTGAGTGTTCCTTCGCTCGGTCTGCAGGATCACCTTCGAGATATGTTCCAGTGCGGTTCCCCCAAGCCCGACATACACGCTCTTCTGGGGGTCCATGTACACCTGGTTGGTGATAATGACAGGGATGTCGTACCGTTTCGCGTAGCCGAGGAGCCGGATGACCTGCTGTGTCAGTTTCTGCATGGCCTCCCGCCCCAGGTCGAGCCTGGTGCGGTACAACCCTGTGGCAGAGTCCATTACGATAAGACCGATCTCCCTCTCCTTCAGGATCTCGTGCATCCTCCCAATCATGATTCCCTGCTGCTCGAAGTCTTCAGGTTCGAAGAGGAGGAGGTTTTCCGCAAGTTCGTGGGCACGTGATCCTGCGACCTGCCTGAAGCGTTCGATGGAGAATCCTTCGCTGTCCATGAAGATTACACCTTTACCGGTGGCCAGACATGAGACTGCGGCCATTATGCAGAGGGTGCTCTTTCCGCTCGCAGGCTCGCCAAAGATCTGTGTTATGATCTTTCGTTCGAGACCGCCACCGAGCAACTGGTCGAACGCAGGCTCTCCGGTGCTCAGTCCTGGTGACGGCATCAGGATCTCTTCCCCAGCAGGTTCCAGGCCACGTTCTCCACGATCTCCTTGACTTCGCGAACCGGCATGTCCAGGTCCTCTGCCCACTCCCTGACCTGGTCGAATTCGGCCTTGATAGAGAATACCCTGTCACCGATCTTTCCGAACTTTACCGCGATCTTCCTCCGATCCCCACCGATCTCGGCCTCCACGAGCTGCTGGAACCGTTCCGCCACGAACCGGTGAACCGACGGCATGCACCTGACTCCGAGCGTTCCTGTCTCCGTTGCCATGACGGCTGCCAGCTCGGTGCTCGTACCAGGAGTTGCCACGACCCTGATCAGATAGCCGCTCCTTCCCTTCTTCATCAGGCAGGGTATCAGGCTGACGTCCCGTGCTCCACTCTTCAAAAGTTTCCGGAGGCATGCAGAGAGCACCTCACCATCGACGTCATCGACGTTCGTCTCGAGAACCTCCACGAGATCACCGGCCAGGTCCGGGGGGGACTCCAGGAGGAGAGCCCTGAGTACATTTGGAGCCCGGGGACTGTCGCGGCTGCCGGCACCATACCCTATCCCGGCTATCGTCCCTTCCCTCATACCAGTACCATGGACCGCAGCAAATTCGGCAAGAATTGCGGCACCAGTCGGAGTGCAGAGCTCGCCTTCGTCGGTATTGCCCGGACGAACCACGAGATCCGAACCAGAGAGGATTTCGAGAGTTGCAGGCGCCGGTGCAGGATACTTCCCGTGCGAGCCGGATATCATTCCACCTCCCAGCGCGAGGGGAAGTATCGCCACACCATCGACATCCAGTGAATGGTAGGCCGTGCATGCCCCCAGGACATCTGCAATGGCATCATCGGCCCCGACCTCGTGAAAATGGGTACATTCTCCGTGGATCTTCTCTTCAGCGGCGGCAATGCGGTGAAATATCCGTGCCGCCATATCGAGGACTTCGGGCGACTCCTCGGCCGATCTCACCTTTTCAAGAACCTCTTGGGGTGTCCTTTTGGTAGCCTTCGCCCGCGTTTCGACCTTTAGTGCCCGTATCCCTGCCCTATCAACGACGTCGATTGCGGGATCTTCCACGACGGAAGCCATCACCCGCACCACCCTCTTCCTGTCGGCACCACAATCGAGAAGGGCGCCGGTTATCATGTCTCCGGCTGCGCCATGGAACGGGTCGAGGATAAGGAGTCGCATAATCAACAGTACTTATAAATCCCTGTGTATATGACCTTTAAGGTAATGCCCGAAATACACCTGAAAGTCGATAGCGCTTATCCGGGCGATCAGGGTGGAGGAAAGGCCCGTCTCGATCCCGAGACGATGCTCTACCTGAAGATATCCCCCGGGGACATCGTGGCAGTGGAGGGGAAACGCCGCACCGTTGCGAAGGTATGGCGTGCCCTCGTCGAGGACTGGAACCAGAATAAGATACGGATAGATAACTTCACCCGCATGAATGCCGGGGTGAGCATCGGCGATACGGTGAGGATATCTTCAATAAAGGATGAAATCGAGGCACAGCGGGTCGTCCTGGCACCGCCGGAGGATCTCCCCCGGAACATCCCTGTCGCGAACAACCCGAACGTGTTAAACGCCCTGATAGATTTTCCCGTGATAAAAAACGACTCGGTTCCCATAATGATAGGTCTCCCGTTCCTGCAACCCCAGATTGTGTCGTACAAGGTTGTCGATATCGAGCCCGAAGAGGCCGTCATCATCACGAAGAATACCCAGGTCGAGTTCTCTGAAAAGCCCGCCGCCGGATTTGAGGGACTGAAACGGATATCATACGAGGATATCGGCGGCTTAAAGGACGAACTGCAGCGTGTGAGGGAGATGATCGAGCTGCCGATGAGGCACCCGGAACTCTTCCAGAAACTGGGGATAGAACCGCCAAAAGGCGTCCTGCTCTACGGGCCTCCGGGCACCGGAAAGACCCTGATCGCAAAGGCTGTTGCGAGTGAGAGCGGAGCCCATTTCATCTCTATCGCCGGACCTGAGGTCATCTCAAAGTACTACGGGGAAAGTGAACAGAAACTGCGGGAGATCTTTGAAGAAGCCGAACAGAGCGCACCATCGATCATCTTCATCGACGAACTCGATTCCATCACGCCCAGGCGGGAGGAGGTGACCGGAGAGGTCGAGCGTCGCGTTGTTGCACAGCTTCTCACCATGATGGACGGTCTCGAGGAGCGGGGACAGGTGGTCGTCATCGGGGCTACGAACAGGGTGGACGCGATCGATCCCGCGCTCAGGAGACCGGGCCGGTTCGACAGGGAGATCGAGATCGGTGTACCCACCGAACCCGACCGGGTCGACATCATGAAGATCCATACCCGCGGAATGCCCCTCTCCGATGATGTCAACCTTGACGTCCTGGCACAGCAGACGCACGGGTTTGTCGGCGCCGATCTTGCAGCCCTGGCACGGGAAGCCGGGATACGGGCGTTACGCAGGTATCTTCCGGAGATAGACCTTGAAGCAGACGAGATCTCGCAGGAGATCCTTGACAGGCTCGAGGTCGTCGCAAGCGACTTCCGAAACGCGCTCCGTGACGTGAGTCCCAGTGCGATGAGGGAGGTGATGATCGTGGTCTCCCATGTCTCATGGAAGGATGTGGGAGGTCTGCTGGAGGCGAAGCAGGAAGTCAGGGAAGCAGTCGAGCTTCCCCTGACCGAACGCGAACGGTTCGAGGAACTCGGGATACGGCCACCCAGGGGCGTCCTGCTCTATGGCCCTCCGGGCACGGGGAAGACGCTTATCGCCAAGGCAGTGGCAAACGAGAGCGGTGCCAACTTCATCGCCATCAGGGGCCCCCAGTTGCTCTCCAAGTGGGTCGGCGAGAGCGAGAGGGCGGTGAGGGAGGTCTTTAAAAAGGCCCGCCAGGTCGCACCGTCCATCATCTTCTTCGACGAACTCGACGCCCTCGCACCCACGCGGGGCGGAGAGGTCGGAAGCCACGTGATGGAGAGCGTCTTAAACCAGCTGCTCACCGAGATCGACGGGCTCGAGGAGTTGAAGGACGTGGTCGTTCTGGGTGCCACCAACCAGCCCACGCTCGTTGATCCCGCACTCCTGAGGGCTGGCAGGTTTGACCGGCTTGTGTATATCGGTGAGCCCGGCCAGGATGACCGGAAAAAGATCCTGGAGATCCACCTTCGCTATGTCCCGATCGAGGGATCAAACCTTGAAGAAGCGGTGGATATGGTCGAGGCCCTCGACGAAGGAGGAATCGTCGGGCTGGCAGAAAGCCTGGGAGAAGGAAGGCAGTTTACTCTCGAAGAATTACAGGAAGCACTCTCCCGGGTCCAGGCAGACGATGCTTCTCCCCTGAACAGGGGACAGAGAAGAAAGCTGCTTGTCGATGAAACAGCCCAGAGGGGCCTCTCCCTTGAAGACCCCGCGAGGGATTCACTGATCACCGATATTGCACGAAGAACCGAGGGGCACGTAGGATCCGACCTTGAGGCCCTGTGCCGGGAAGCAGGGATTTTTGCCATGCGTGACCGGGCAAGAAACGTCGCGCCCAGGCATTTTGATGCGAGCATCGACAAGGTCCACCCAACCATGAACGAACGCCTGCGGGAATCGTACGAGAGAGTCAGGCAGTACTTCAAGGGAGGTCTCCCCAGGGAATCCCAGCCTCCCGAATACCAGTAACTCTTTTTTTCATCCCAGTCGAATACTATAAGGATGTACAAAAACATGCATCAACGCATGTCTCCACCCGACACCCCCACTGAGGTCACATAATGCCGAATATCACATCATTTCTGGATAACAATGCACTTGATGCAGCGGTTCCCGCCCTGGTGTTCCCGCCTACCGACGAGACCTTCTCCTACCGGCAGTTCCTCGGACGGGTAGGTGGGCTGGCTGGAGAGCTCCTGGAAGCGGGAATAGAAAAAGGGGACCGGGTATGTATCTTTCTTGATTCCTCTCCCGAATATCTCTTCTCGTATTTTGCCATCTGGAGAATAGGGGCTGTCGCGGTTCCTGCCAACATCGTGTACAGGGAAGGAGAGCTTGCCCATGTTCTGGAGGATTCGGGCGCAAAGGCACTCCTGTACTGCCCGAAAGGATCTGAGGTCGTCCAGGCGGCGGCAGAGCTGGTCCCGGTTCCGGTCAGGATCCGTGCAGACCTCGCCGGCACCGCTGACACGGTCCCGCCCGTGCACTGTGCGTTTGACGACATCTGTCAGCTCCAGTACACCGCAGGCACCACAGGGCGCCCGAAGGGGGCTGTCCTTACACACGGAAACTGGATTGCTGCCCTGGAAGCGGAGAAAGACGTCCTCGAACTGAGGAAAGGGGACGTATACCTGGGAATATACCCGATGGGGCATGTCGGTATCAGCTGGGGGCTCTCGGTTCTCAGGGCGGGCGGGACATACGTGGGCATCGAACGGTTCAATGAGACGGAATATCTTGACCTCTGCAACAGGTACCGGGTGACCGTGCTCTCCGGGATGCCGCCGGTGATCCATGGGCTCTGCCAGGCACCCCCGGGCACTGAAGAGAAACTTGCGACCGTGAGGGTCGTGATCAGCGGGGGCGGGCAGCTCCTCCCTGCAGTGTGGGAGAGATTTGATGAACGGTACAGGATACCTGTAGCAAATGCATACGGCCTTTCAGAGACCATCGTGGTTGGATCGGGAACCGCCACGCTTCCCGGGAACCCTGCCCTGACGAAGGGCTACAGGAGCGTCGGAATTCCTTCAGGCTACACCGAGATCAGGATCGTGGATGTGGGAGATCCGGAACGTGTTCTCCCGGCAGGCAGCACAGGCGAGATCGCGATCAGGGGGCCATCGGTTGCGCTCGGTTACTGGAACATGCCTGATGAATCGGCAAAAATTTTTCTCCCGAACGGCTGGTTCCTGTCGGGAGACGTGGGATACCTGGACGAGGAGGGGATCCTGTACATCACGGATCGGAAGAAGGATATGATCATCATGTCGGGGTGGAAGATCTACCCGACAGAGGTGGAGAATGTCATTCTCCAGCACCCGTCGGTTGCGGATGTCGCAGTCTTTGGAATACCTGACCAGAAGCGGGGGGAGATGCCAGTCGCGGCCGTGATCACAAGGCCGGGCGAATCACTCTCCACCCGTGACCTGGAAGAATTCTGCCGCAGCCGGATGGCGGGATACAAGGTGCCAAGGCAGGTGATCGAGGTGGAGACGCTGCCGCGCATGCATGGCTGGAAACTGCTTCGAAGGACCCTCAAAGAGGAGTATTCGCGCAAATTCCATTCCGGAGAAGACTTATCATAGTGTATAGAAAATACTAACGCTGAGGAGCAGTCGCCATTGGCAAAGGATAACAAAAGGTCGACAGGTATTGCCGGTCTTGACCTGACAATGGATGGGGGGTTTCCATTCGGAACCGCCATTGTCGTGCTCGGTTCACCGCTGGCGGGGGTGGACCATATGGCCAGGCAGTTCTGGAGTGTGGATAAGGATTCCGGGTCATACCTGATGATCGATGGAGATGTCGAGACGGGCATGTCCGACGCCAGGGGTGCCACTCCCGAAGACCTGCTCTCGTTTTCCAGGGGAGACCGGATCGTGATAGATTCCCTCTCCTCCATCATTCTCAGATTCGGTTTTGATGAGGGACTTGCATGCATGGCCCGGGCAAAGCAGGAGATCTGTTCCCGGAAGGGAAATGTCATGTTCGTCCTGTACAGCGAACTGCACCAGACACGCGAGGAGATACAGATCCTCCGGATGGCCGACGTCGTTCTCGAGTTAAAAGAGGTGATCTTCATGAACGAGATCGAACGCCAGCTTGCGGTCCACAAGGTAAAGGATATGGCTGTCCCAAAGAGGCTCATCCCCTTCAATATCACCGAGAAAGGCATCGAGCTCTCCACGACCTCGAGGGTAGTGTAAGCCCTTATTTTAGTTCTTCTCTCACTTCTTTTGCAGCAGAGACCAGGTGTGCGAGTTTGCCCCGTGCGGCGTCCCGTGGCAGCATTCGCAGACCGCAATCCGGGTCAAGAAGGAGGTTCTCCGCGCCGAAGGTGTCGATCCCTGCCCTGATGCGTCTCTTGACCGTCTCGACATCCTCCACGTGTGAATCGGTTGAGTCAAGGCAGCCGAAACCGAGTTTTCTGCCCATGAGATCCTTCTCTCCGAGGATCTCCAGGTTATTTGGATTATTTGCAAATTCGAAGTCGAGGATATGGACCGGCAGGGAGAGGATCTCGTCGATCACTCCCGAGAGATCGCCGCATACGTGAAGGCAGGAGGGGATTTTGAGCCTGGATGTTATTCGTGAGATGGCCTCTTTTGCGATACCGAGATCCGCAGCGCCGGTGGAGAGGATCGGTTCGTCCAGCTGGACCATGCAGACCCCTGCCTCCTCGAGGGTGACCGCTTCACCCGAGAACGCCTGCGCCAGGTCAATAGTGAGTTCTTCCCGCTTCCTGTACATGGGGGTGCTGATATGCAGCGCATGCGAGAGTGTGGAAGGCCCGGTGATGATCCCTTTCACGTACCGTGCCTTTGACAGGGCATATTTTGTATCTGCGACGGAGATCGTGCCTGAAGGTGGCATGACCTTTCCGATCACGTCGTGCCCCCTGACCCCCGGCAGCCTCCTCGTGAAACTCACTATCATATCGCCCCTCACCTGGCCGTCGGATATGATGTCGATACCCGCCTCCAGCTGGTCATCGACAGCCCGTTTCACCGCCGGACGCATCGGGTCGATCATGCTGCCAAGCCCCTTCTTTCCAGCCGGCGGATAACTTCCGACAACCGTGGTGGGAAGGAGGATATCGGGGATATTGGTCATGGTACCAGTCTATGGCGGTCACGCGGGAAAAGAATTGCTTCGCGGATATTGGAGAGATCCAGCATCGTCATGACCAGCCGCTCGGCACCGAGACCCCAGCCTGCATGCGGGGGCATCCCGTATCTGAAGGGGGTGAGATAGAACTCGAAATTGTCAGGATTCAATCCCTTCGATGCTATCTGCCGGACGAGGAGATCGTACTGGTGGACCCTCTGCGCCCCTGAGGAGAGCTCCATCCTGGGGTGCATCAGGTCGAAGGCCTTGGAGATGGTGGGATCATGATCATGTGGCATGGCATAATACGGCTTGATCTCGGTCGGCCAGTCAACGATGAAGTAGTGCTGGTGCATCTCCTCGCCAATCGCCTTCTCGGCCGCGGTTCCGATGTCGTCGCCGTACTGGATCGGCTCGTCCAGGTGTGCAGAGGCGATCTCGATAGCCTCATGGTAGGGGAGTCGTGGAAACGGACTTTTCGGCACCTCAAAATCCTTTATTTCGAGATTCCCGAGTGCGTCCTGGCATTCTCCGGCGACTGTTCCATAAACCTTCACGATCAACTCCTCGAGAAGGTCCATGACATCGTTCTGATCTGAAAAACTCACCTCAACGTCGATCGAAGTGGCCTCATTCAGGTGTTTTGTGGTGTTATGCTCCTCTGCCCGGAAGATAGGTCCAATCTCGAAGACCTTCTCGAATCCTGCGCCCATGAGCATCTGCTTGTACAGCTGCGGACTCTGGTTCAAGAAGGCCTCTTTCTCGAAGTAGGCTATGGGGAAGAGTTCTGTGCCTCCTTCAGTGGCCGCAGCCACAACTTTTGGTGTTGATATATGGATAAACCCTCTCTGAAAGAGGAATTCATGAACCGTCCGCATCACGGTGCTTCGTATCGAGAACACGGACGTGACTCGTGGTCTCCTCGCATCCAGGAAACGGGAATCAAGCCGCGTATCCA
>JAHDSI010000218.1 GCA_018432765.1 Methanoregulaceae archaeon
ACGCAAACCGGCTGTTCCCCGCAACCACGCTGCCGTCCGGTGCCGTCCGGTTATCCGGCATCTCCTGCCCGGTGGGAGGGGCGGAATCAGCAGATGTCGTCCCCGGCATGTCGGTGCATCCCGCGGCGATGCTGCCGAGCGCGACGAGTGATGCCAGGATCAGCAGACGGATAACGTTTCTGTCCATGGTGTGCGTTATGGCGTGCCGAGCAGTTATATCCTGCGTTTGCTCCGAAAATTTTCGGAGTCTCGCGTCTCTCCCCTCTCATCGCGCTCCCACCCCTCAGAGCGGCACCCTCTCGGTGTGCCTCCCTTCGAGCGCCGCGCGGTGGTGTTCGGGCGTCCCTATCGGTGCGTGCCCCGGAACCTATCTCTCTTCGGCGTAGGCAAGCGCGAGGTGCAATCGTCATTTCACTCTTTTTTCCGGAAACTGAGACGGATACCGGTCCGGGCGGGAGCAAGCGAGTGAGGGCGTCGGAGGTAAAAACCGGTAGAGAAGAAGGGTAAGTCTCCGACGGGAGCCCACGAGCGAGAAAGCTCGCCTGTCAGCAGCCTCTGGGGCAGATGAGCCGGATTGCGGGTAATCCCGCCGTCTCCTATGTCACATTCAGAAGTTTTAGAATAAGCTGAAGGGCAAATGCCCAGAGAATAATCCCGAACCCTATCTTGATGAAACGTGGTTGTATCTTCACGGTAAACCTCGCACCGATGTTAGCCCCAATGACGACTGCGACTGCTGTTACTGCGATGAGTGCCAGATCCAGGCTGCCGAACGCCGAGTGTCCGATAACCCCGAAGAGCGAGGAGAAGATCACGATGAAGCTGACCGTGCCGGCTGAATTCTTGATAGGGTATCGGCAGATAAAAATCAGGAACGGAACGATAATTGTTCCCCCTCCGACGCCCAGCAATCCGGAAATAATCCCGACCGCGAAGCTGAACACAACAATCGCCGCATACATGCCACGCGAGAACTGGAGCGGGCACTCTTCCGCGGCCGGTGCCTTCTCCCACCAAGTATAGATCATCCGTGCCCCCGCTCCGAGAAGGAAGACGACAAAGATCCAGAGCAGGATCTCAGGATTCACGAAGTTGGTTAACGCACCGCCGATAAACGCACCGATGCAGACGCCGGGAATAAAGACTACAGCAAGGCGGAGATCGATGAGATTTGCCCGATAGTATACGATCGCGGCGGATAGTGCGGTGATGAGGTTCAGGACAAGAGATGTGGATATCGATACCAGCGTCGCATACCCGACCAGAACTAAAATGGGGGTATAGAGCGACCCGCCACCCTGGCCGAACATCGAGAAGATGATCGATACGAGGAAGACCGAGACGATCGCGACGAGGAGCGTGGTGTCCATCGTACGCCTGGCCGATTACTGCACTCCTTTGAGAACATTTACCCACGTCTGGGTATACTCCGAACAGGGGATACAGTAGGGCTTGCCATCCACCATCCGAACGTACCGCTCGAAGACGTATTCGCCGCAATTGCTGCATTTCGTCTTTGCGAAGGAGCTTTTCGGGCGGCCGAACGTGAAGTCGGGGAGGTTGGATATGGTGAACATCTCATCTTCCGGTGTGGAAAGAACTAGGGTCACAACCGTATCTGTGACCTCGCGAGGGATCTGTGACGGCTCAATGCCCTTCTTCCGGTACACGAAGAACTCCTGCTTGCCGAGTTCGTCCTGGAACACGGATTTCAGGTACACGCGGACCGCTCCCTTGCCCGGTACGAAGAGAGTACAGGCTGCCTTACCGTAGTTGAGTCGCTCCATCATGAGCTTGCCGTAGGTGCAGCCGGTCGCGGCCTCAAACCCGTCTATCATGCAGGTCTGCGGGTGGCCGACGCCCATCTCCGACAGTCCGAATGCCCCGTGGTCCCCGATGCGCTGCACCCCCAGCTCCCGCATGGCGATCTGGCCCATCCGGTACCCTATCGGCATGAAGGGGCAGATGTGTCCGTGGTATTCCCATACCCAGTCCGGGATTTTGATGACTTCCTTTGTTTCCACGACACTCACCAGATAACTCCCGTGTATAAGGGCTTGACCATAAAAAGATTGTTCCAGATTTTCTCTCAATCTAAAGAACCGCTATGAATCCGTTTCCGAACACGTTTCGCCAACCAATCTCCCTGACCCGTCTACCACTTCGGAGTCGTGTGTGTCCCTGGTCTCCGTATTTTGCGTCATAGGTCGTTTCCCGAAAAATTCTGCCGAAGGTTTCCGCACCCCCGACTCTGCACCGCCGCCGGCAGGCAGGGGAGATACCAGATCGGTATGTATCATCAGGATTAAGTGCCGGCCGGGTATCCACGTGGGTCAGAACGGCAGATCCTGCTGCAACTCCGGGCAGGCGCTTCCCTCCGCCTCTCCCGGAAACGGAGTTGCTACAGAGCGGTTCGGAAAAGATCGAACGTAAAAGAACGAAGGCCAGGGCCGAGATTCGAACCCGGGTCGAGGGATCCACAGTCCCTTAGGATAACCGACTACCCCACCCTGGCAAGGTACTCATTATAGTTGGCAGTCGGATTTGATTAAGGTATCTCTCCGTCACGCCCGCATCAAACACCTTCCCGGGTATCGCGGACGCACGCCCGGCCGGGATCGCCGGTAGCCTCGCGATCCGCCGGGCATCCGACTGCCACGCTGCCGAATCCGGTCGCCACCGTCCGTGATGAGGAACGACGTTCCTGCAGGAACGGAGTTTGAGAAGACTGAAGGTCTTCGAGCGGCGATGGGCCGAAGGGCCGGAGCGCGAGAAGCTGCCAGGCTTCGAGCGGCGAGGTGAATTATTAATAGACTCCATGTTCTATAACGTACCAGTGTTCCGGGCGCCGAGCGACGCCCCGGGGGTAGGGGAATCGCCCAGATAATGGCGCGATTCGGGAAAAAGCGGCCAATATTCCAGATTTTTGGGTTTATTCGTCCATACATCATATACCGGAAGGTGATTATCATGGCAAAGGAATCAACGATCAGGACTCCCATCGTCTGCGTGATGGGCCACGTAGACCACGGCAAGACATCGCTCCTGGACCGGATCCGGGGCTCTTCCGTGGTATCGACCGAGGAGGGCGCGATTACGCAGCACATCGGCGCCACGCTCGTCCCTATCGACGCGATAACCCGGATGGGCGGAGCCCTGAGCAAAATCAGCGTCAACGTCCCGGGCCTTCTCTTCATCGACACACCCGGGCACCACGCCTTCACCACCCTCCGTGCGCGCGGCGGGGCGCTCGCCGATATGGCAATCGTCGTGGTGGACATCAACGAGGGCTTCCGCCCCCAGACGATCGAGGCGCTCCAGATCCTGCGCAACTACAAGACGCCGTTCGTAATTGCGGCGAACAAGGTCGACCGTATCCACGGCTGGCGCGTCCAGGAAG
>JAHDSI010000223.1 GCA_018432765.1 Methanoregulaceae archaeon
AAATTCGTCTGTGTGAATGTACTTTTAGCCGGGATCATCATATTGCTGGGATTTAACTCAAAGAAGCAATTACAGGCCTTGGCTGAATGGTGAGAGGAGGAGGGGGTTATTTTAATACATTCTTGAGCACGATATTTAGCTGGGTTGCACGAGGTTTGTCTGTCATGATCAAAAACGCATCTCCCCGGTTGCGTCTCGCACTGGTCGTCATCGTCCTGATGGGCACTGTGAGCCTCTTTGGAGACATCGTCTACGAAGGCGCACGGAGCGTGACCGGCCCGTACCTGCTCGTCATGGGAGCCAGTGCATTCACGGTCTCTGTCGTGGCAGGCCTCGGGGAATTTCTGGGATATGGCATCAGGTTAATCTCGGGCTATTTCGCCGACAGGACCCGGAATTACTGGGTATTCACCATAACCGGATACCTGATGATCGGGGCGATACCCCTCCTCGTCTTCGCCGGAAGCTGGGAGACGGCAGCCTTTCTCCTGATAGTGGAACGAATTGGAAAAGGGATCCGTTCCCCGTCAAAAGATGCGATACTATCCCACGCTGCAAAAGAGTGCGGCAGAGGGTTTGGCTTCGGAATCCACGAGGCCATGGACCAGATCGGGGCGGTTCTCGGCCCGCTTCTCTTTTCAGGGGCACTTCTCCTGTACGGGGAGTACCAGCCAGGGTTTGCCCTCATGTCTCTCCCATTTCTCCTCCTCGTGGTTGCGCTGGTTGTTGCCTGGCGGAAGATCCCGGACCCGCAGCAGCTCGAGGAGCATGATGATACGCAGCAGACGGACCTCTTCCCGGGAATCATGGTGCCATATTCTCTCTTCACAGCGTTTGTGATGGCCGGATTTTTTGTATTCCCCCTTTTGGCGTTCCATTTCAAACAGCTGTCCATCGTCCCTGATGCCCAGATCCCGTTTTTTTACGCGATTGCGATGGGCGTCGATGCCGTTGTTGCCCTCATCATCGGAAAGGCATATGACCGACGGGGGATAGGGGTTCTCTTTCTCCTCCCGATTCTTGGCGCGTGCGTTCCCGTTTTGGCCTTCTCCTTCGGATATCCTGGTGCCCTTCTCGGAACCATCCTTTGGGGTGCGGCTATGGGGGTCCAGGAGACTGTTTTGAGAGCGGCTGTTGCCGATTACACGCACATCAGTAAGCGGGGGACTGCATATGGTATCCTGAATACCGTGTATGGTGCGGCATGGTTTGCCGGAAGTGTAACGATGGGAATGCTATATGAATTCAATATCAGCCTGTTGATAGCATTTGTCGCCATCATGCAGGCTGGAGGTTTCGTGATATTCCACCATCTTATGAGGCGAATGAGATGAGCCGGCAGGAAAGACCTGGGATGTTCAGGGCATCCAGGAAAAAACAATCTTTCAGTCTTCCGTTGTTTCGGACAACAACTCCCTTGCAAATAGTATGATGGTAAGTACAATAGATCCCAGGGTAAAGATGATGACGATGACGGTGATGAGTCCCAGGTATTCCTGGATGATCTCAAGTTGGCCTGCCAGAAATCCGCCAAGTGAAAGCAGCCCGGTCCAGGCGAGAGCCCCGATGAAGTTATACAGGGTGAACTTCCCATAGTCCATGGACCCGGCCCCGGCAAGAAAAGGCGCAAATTTCCTGACCATGGGAACAAACCGGGCCATTACGACCGTCGTCGCTCCGTAATGATGAAAAAACCTGTTTGTCCTGGTTACTTTTTCATCAGTAAAGACGTGGCTGAAGCGTCTTAAAAAGACCTTCGTTCCTATGTATTTTCCGGTCCAGTAACTTACCGCATACCCGATAAACGCCGCCCACGCCGAGACCGTTATCAGCAAGAAGATATCAAGCCCGCCTTCAGCAGCGAGGACCCCTCCAAGAAAAAGAAGAGAGTTCCCCGTGATCGGGGCAACCACTATCCCGCACTCCACCAGGATGATCAGGAAGATGAGGAGGTATATCAGTGCTCCGTACTCGGCTGCCAGTGCGGGAAGGCTCCCTTCTATACCCAGTGCGGGTCCGGGCAGAATGAAAAGCATGGATGCGTGATAATTGGGATTGACCTCTCTTTAAACAGACGATGGTTCTCATTCCGGCAAAAACGAACCTGGTCATGATGGCTGAACGTTCGGGGACTGGCAGCAGTGAATGCCCATAAATATCTGTAGGTTTCCACGATCTGTATGGCAGGAAGGATCTCTGTAACGGTGACGGGCCACGTGCAGGGGGTAGGGTACCGGTATTATGTGACAGACTGTGCAATTGATCGTGGCATATCGGGTTATGTGAAGAATAACCCGGACGGGACGGTGAGCGTGGTTGCGGAGGGCGAAGAATCAAAACTTCAGGACCTTATCGATGCCATGCGTGCCGCCGGCGATCCCTACATACATGTACACGATATGAGCGTAACCTGGGAGACCGCCCGGCAGGAATTTCGTGGATTTTTCATCAGAAGGTGAAAAACCGATAGGAGACAGGAATCGGCATGCTTGATCCACTTCTGGCCTTTGTAGTTATTTTGGCCTTAATTACCGCAATCAGCCTCAAATACCGGATAATCCCTTTCTTCACACTTATCGGTGGCGCCCTGGTATTCGGTCTCCTGGCAGGGATGGATCCGGACACGATAATCCATGCTGTCATTGACGGCCTGGGAAGGACGTTTGGGATATTCGGCATCATAATTCTCTCGGGCTCTGTGATTGCCCGGATGCTTGTGAAACAGGACTTAATCGGAGTAATCGTGAATGATATGCGAAGGTGGATACGGGATCCTTTCACGATTGCCGGAGCAGGAGGGTATCTGCTCGCTGTCCCGGTATCATGCTGCATAACCGCTTTTATGATGCTGGCTCCATTTGCATCCCATCTTTCCGGGAACAAAAAACTCCGAAACGACCTAATCTATATTACTGCGCTTGGGACTCTCTCATCGTTTGCTTTCCTGTTCCCGACTCCCGTGACCATTCCGCTCTTCTCATCGTTTTCAACTGAAATATCGCCTCTTTGGTACAATGCACTTGCTCTCCCAGTCTCGCTCATGGTGCTTGGAGGGGTAATCATTGCATTCACGGTTCTCAGGGGGAGTATACCGGAAGAGACCCTTCCCGGTGAACAAGGGGAAGTGAAACCCCGAAAAGTCCATGTGAGGGCCTGGCTGCCTTTCATCGTCATCCTGCTTTCCATTCCCGCGGGAATTCTTATGGGGCTCTCCAGTTCGGCGCTTATCCAGTTTATCATGCTTGCAGGAGCGGCATGTGCGGTGATCCTTGCCACACCCGAGGTTCGGATCGAAGCGATGGCAGAGGGTGTAAAACATGGCGGGGTTATAATTTTTGATATATGCGGTGCAGGAGCGCTTGGATACGTGATAGTCCAGGGTGGTTTTGCGGCCGGCCTCCTATCCGCTATAGGGGGATTCTTGCCGATCCTCTGTGTTCCTTTCGTTGTCGCGGCGCTCATCCAGACCGCGCAGGGTTCACGGGTTGTGACTGCGGTCATTGCCGGGGAGATAATCGCCGGTACCGGTGCTGTTGCGCTCATCCACCCCCTGATCCTTATCCTCATGATTGCCGCCGGAACCTGTGTCATATCGTATGTGACAGATCCCTATTTCTGGCTGGTTCAACGGACCACCGGCGATGAGATAGGTGTCGTGGTCAGGAAGTATACTGTTCCGCTCGCAATTGCGGGACTGGCAGTATTCCTGTTCGCGGCCGGCCTGCAGGTCGTGTTATTCTGAAAAATCTCCATTTTTTATGCAGGAGACTGGCATACACGAATCATGAAGGATGCGCAGGGATTTCCGCCAAAAAGGTTTTTTCAGGTCACGGCCCTGATAAAATCGGCGACCGGACGTCTTTTCGTATGAGCTGTCCGGTCTGCATACCCTGCCCGGAAGATCATCTGGAGAGTGTGTGTCGGTGAAATTCCCATGTAGTCCCTCAACTCACCCCTGGTCTCCTCCATGTCCGGGTACTCGCAAAGGACCTGGCTGAATGGCTGAACTGCAAGCCCCATCTCTGCAGCTTTTAAACAGACCCGCTCGTATGTCCTCCCGGCTTTCACCTGGTCGGTATGGGTATTCCCCTTTGTCGATATCCATCCAAAGGTTGCAGCTGACACTGCCTGTCTCCTGGTAAGTTTCACCGCTTCACGACCGAACAGGGAACAGGGGGATTCGGCTCTCTCCCGGGAGATCAGGGACTTGTCAGCCAGTTTCCGCGAGATGCCGGGTATTCCACACTGGGCGATGCCGTACCCGTCCCGGCACTCTTCACCCTCCTCGCCGGAAAACCGGAAATACCGAAGTGTTTCTGCTACCCTGTCCTCACCTGAGACGTCGATCTCCATTGCCCTGACAATATAGCCTGCAAATATTTCGCATGTTGATCTCTCCGTGATAAAACCGGTCGCGACGAAGTTGCTCTCGTTTGCCATCGAGAGCTCCGTAATCTGTTCCCAAGAAACGGACCTGTCGCGATATACTCTCCTGTTCGTTTCCCGCTCGAGGATTTGTGCGAAAAGAGCATCTCTTTCAACGGCGTCATCTTTTTCAAGTTCCATGGTCGCCAGGGGTTTTTCGAAATCAAGCGTGCTTCCGGGCCATCCTCCCGGGAAAAGGTCGATATCTGTCCGATACCCGAAATTCCGGGATGCAAGGTCCAGGTTCTCGATGAACGCACCGTGTGAAATGCATGCCTGGCGATACTCTGGGTCAGATGCAGGAAGCAGGTGTTCTTGATCGATAAAGAGGTGTATCCTGTGTGTTCCGTCGAATTCGACAATCCATGGCTGGGTGTTGTGCGGGCTTGGAGCACGTACTGCATACGAGAGCACGATTCGCCTGATGTCCTGCTCTGCCGGGTCTTGGCCTTCCCATCCATTCGATTCAGGGTCCATTGATCTATCCATTCACTATTGCGAGTTTATCTGATAATAGGGTGCCCTCTGGAAGAGGCGGATTCGTTCATTCGCGTCCAATGCAGTTATCAGACATCACGACGAACCTGACGGGAAGTGAGTGACAGTATCACACGCGGGTGCCGCACACAGGATGACCTGGAATCGCGTCTTGAGCGTATTGACGGGAAAGGGTACAAGGCGTACCGTGACATCGTCGGAAGATACCGGTTTTCTGATTATGTATTCTGCATCGACCATGTGCAGGCAGATCCCTTTGCTCCTCCCAGCAGGGTGCGGGTTTCTGTTCCACTGGAAAAGGCACTGATCCCCCGGGAAGCGTTATCCACCGCCTCAAGGGAGGTAGCAACACGGGACTTTCTCATCAGGTCCTTTTCGCATTCCCTCCATAAAACAGGCAGTCCCGTGCGTGGCACCGGTCGGAGCGGACTGGTGACTATCGATTCACCTGGACAGGAGATACTCGCCCGGACGGCGATGGTCTTTTCAGGCGGGGCAGTTGAAGCACGATTTGCGATCGGTCTCCCTGCCACGGGAAGGCGGATCGCAGGTCTTTCTGCCCATGAAATGATATTTGGAGTCATTCCTGGTATTGTGAAGCGGGCCCTCATGTATGAAAGCCTCGATCCGGACAGGTTCCAGGCCCACATCAGGACATGCGAGAACGCAGATCTCCTGAGGCATTCACTTCCCGGGAAAGGGCTTGTCGCATTCGTCGCCGACGGCGCAGTGCTGCCACGGGCAAGCGGGGTGGACGACCGTCCAATGGCCGGCAGGGGCGTGGTCCCGTTCGAATCCCCGCCGTCACTCCGGGTCTCTTTTGAGCTGCCTGATGGAGGCGAAGTGACCGGGATGGGGATACGAAGCGGCATCACTCTCGTGGTAGGAGGGGGATTCCATGGGAAATCTACCCTGCTGCGTGCGCTGGAACGCGGAATATACAACCATATCCCGGGTGACGGTCGTGAATATGTCGTATCCAGCCCCGGAGCGGTGAAGATCAGGGCAGAAGACGGGCGAAGGGTGGAGAAAGTGGATATCTCACCCTTCATATCCAACCTGCCCTTTGGTCGGGATACCCGGTCGTTCTGTTCCGATGATGCAAGCGGCAGCACTTCACAGGCGGCAAATATCATGGAGTCGCTCGAGGTGGGCGCAGATCTTCTCCTGATTGACGAGGATACATCTGCCACCAATTTCATGATACGGGACCACAGGATGCAGGAACTGGTAAGAAAAGATAAAGAGCCCATCACCCCCTTCATCGATCGTGCTGCCCAGATCTCGTCCGGGCTCGGTGTCTCGACGGTCCTGGTAATCGGAGGATCGGGAGACTATTTTGATATCGCCGATTCCGTCATCTGCATGGAAGAGTTCCGCCCGCGGGACTGCACACAGGAGGCACTGGAGATTGCAGCCAGGCACCGGTCGGAGAGAACTGCCGAAGGGGGCATGAATTTTGGATCAATCCGCCGGAGAATACCGCTCGCCCGAAGTATCAACCCGATATCCGGCCGGCGGGAGGTGAAAATATCAGGGAAAGGAATCCATTCCATTGCCTTCGGTATTCATACCATCGACTTATCTGTAGTAGAGCAGCTGGTGGATTCAAGCCAGACGGCAGCAATCGGCCAGGCCATCCACTATGCCACCAGGTACATGGACGGGAAAAAGACCCTCGCCGAAGTCGTCTCCAGCACCTTCTCCGACATTTCCCGGGGAGGGCTGGACGTCCTCGGGAGACGGGGATCACGCGATTATGCCGACTTCAGGCCACTGGATCTCGCTTGTGCAATAAACCGGCTGAGAACGCTTGAAGTGATTCAACAGGACGGGGAAAAAAATGGATCCCGAAACCCACCTTTGCCACTGAAAGAATAAGAGTGTTCTCTGAATGTTTCCGGTTACTCGCCGTGATTGGTCATAGCCGGCGCTTGCCCGAGGCCTCTGCGGTTATCTTTTATCCCTCCTGATGCATTGCCAGTCCAGCAGCATACTCTCTCTCCCGCAATCAGAAAATCTATAGGCACAGCCAACGTATCGCTTAAATTATCGAACTATCGTATGCCCCCCCTGGACCTTTCTCATTTTATCGGGCTCTCCAACGAAGAAGCACAACAGCGTCTTCTTCAGGATGGCCCGAATCAACTCCCCTCCCGTGAAACCCGCGGGATATTTGGCATCGTGAGGGATGTCATTCGGGAGCCTATGTTTCTCCTACTCGTAGGAGCCGGGTCAATCTATTTCGTGCTCGGGGATATCGAGGAAGGAGCCCTGCTCCTTTCCTTTGTCCTTGTGATCATCGCGATCACCGTCTACCAGGAACAAAAGACCGAGAGAGCCCTTGAAGCATTGAGAAACCTGTCCAGCCCACGGGCACTGGTGATCCGGGAAGCCCGATTGGTCCGGATCGCAGGACGCGACGTTGTGAGAGGTGACTTTCTGTTTGTCAGCGAAGGGGACCGCATCGCTGCGGATGCCCTGCTGGTGGCATCCACCAATCTCTCCATCGACGAATCACTCCTGACCGGCGAATCGGTCCCGGTCAGAAAACTCCCCCCCGAGGGGGAACCCTGCGAGCAGAAGCCGGGAGGGGATGACCAGCCCTGGCTCTATTCGGGGACCCTGGTGGTTCAGGGCCAGGGGGTTGCGGAAGTGGTTTCAGTTGGTATCCATACCCGGATGGGCGAGATCGGAAAAGCGTTGCAGACGGTCAAAGAGGAAGAGACCCGCCTGCATGTCGAGACTGCGCACATCGTCAGGAGTATTGCACTCATCGGATTATTTCTCTTCTTCATCGTCGTGGTCGCATACGGCCTGACACGAGGGGACTGGCTCCACGGACTCCTCGCCGGCATCACGCTGGCCATGGCCATTCTCCCCGAAGAATTCCCTGTGGTCCTGACAGTATTTCTGGCACTCGGTGCCTGGCGCCTTTCCAAAATTAACGTCCTTGCCCGCCATGTCCCGGCAATCGAGACCCTCGGGGCAACCACCGTCTTATGCACGGACAAGACCGGGACGCTCACCCTCAACCAGATGACCGTCGTGAAGTGTGCGGTCGCCGATTCCTCGTTCGATTGTCTCACCGGGGGAAACGGTCCTCTCCCTGAACCATTCCATGAGCTCTTCGAGTATGCGATTCTCTCCTGCAAGAAGGATCCCTTTGACCCCATGGAACAGGCGCTTCTGAAGACAGGAATCGATGATCTTTCCGGGACCGAGCACCTTCACGAAGACTGGGAGCTCCTGCAGGAATACCCGCTCTCCCGGGAACTGCTGGCCATGTCCAATGTCTGGCGATTAAAAAAGAGTGATGATTACATTATCGCAGCAAAAGGGGCTCCCGAAGCAATCTTCGACCTCTGCCACCTTGGTGAGCAGGAGGTTGCAGTGCTGACCGGCGAGGCAGAGACCCTCGCCGCACAGGGGCTCCGTGTTCTGGGAGTTGCAAAGTCAACGTTCCGGCTCGGCCAGCTGCCTGACGGCCAGCATGCCTTTCCGTTCACCTATCTCGGACTGATCGGGTTTGCCGATCCGGTGAGGCCGGATGCTGCGGAAGCGATCTCGGAGTGCAGGACCGCGGGCATCAGGGTTGTCATGATCACCGGAGACTACCCTGCTACCGCACAAAACATCGCTGCCCAGATCGGGATTCCTGAAACTGATATCATTCTCACCGGGCCAGACCTCGAATCGATGCCCGCGGCAAAGAGGGATGAGGAGATTTGCACCACTTCCCTTTTTGCAAGGGTCGTTCCTGAGCAGAAGCTCCAGATTGTCGAATCTTTGAAGTCCTGTGGTGAGATAGTTGCCATGACGGGCGATGGGGTGAATGATGCCCCGGCACTGAAGGCCGCCCATATCGGTATCGCGATGGGGGGGCGGGGGACCGACGTGGCCAGGGAAGCGTCGTCGCTGGTCCTCCTTGATGATAATTTTGCATCGATTGTTGCAGGGATCCGGATGGGACGGAGGATCTATGCAAATCTGAAGAAGGCCATGGCATACATCATATCAGTTCATGTCCCTATCGCCGGCTTATCGCTCGTTCCCGTCCTCTTCGGATGGCCGCTGATCCTTCTGCCCATCCAGATTGTGTTCCTGGAGCTGATCATCGACCCCGCATGCTCCGTAGTGTTCGAGGCGGAGCAGGAGGAACCTGACACCATGCAGCGACCTCCCAGGAAACCCGACGCACGTATACTCGATCGCGCCACGGTCACGATTGCTCTTGCACAGGGATTTGTTGCCCTTGGATTCGTTCTCGCAATCTATCTGTATGGGATGATGGAAGGGCTTTCCGAGGACGAATTGCGTACCCTTACCTTCGTCACGATTGTGGTTGCCAACCTCGCCCTGATCTGCACCAACCGGTCATGGACTCAGAGCATTGTTACAACTCTTAAAAAACCAAACACGGCGTTCTGGTGGGTGATCGGGCTAACGATAGTATTCCTTGCCGCAGACCTTGTTGTCCCGGGCCTGCGGGCACTGTTCCAGTTCGCACCCATCTCTCTTAACAATCTCCTGCTCTGTATCATGTGTGGAATGCTGAGTATCGCGTGGTTCGAGGTGTTCAAAGTGATTCGTTCCCGGAGAACCCCGGACTGATCCCAGGCCCTGGATTCTCTTCACCTATTTTCAAAGGGTATCGGAGAACTGGAAAAGGGAATGAGGAATTAATCCAGGCATCTTATAATCTCGAGGATGGGGGACAGATCCCCACGTCAGCGAAGGTCCTCTGTCCATATTCGAAGGGATTGTCCATATCCTTGAGAAGGAGGATGATGGAGATCAGGAGGGCGATGATGATGGAGAAGATGATCATATCCTCATTGCGGGGATCGATCTTGACAAAGAAGAGAATCAGTATCACGCCGGCAACAGGGATCTCGGCGATGGAACAGGGTGCCGGGATGAAGGAGGTCTCCGCTACCGTCTTCAAATAACCTGGAAGCCTGTCAATATTCCAGAGTATCGTCCGGATTTTATTGACATACCGGGGCTGAAAGATATGGAGTCATGTATCTGCATCATTTCTTTGGCTTTTGGCCTCCCTGGTGTATGGAAAGGATCTTTCCCACAAAAAAACGGAAGGGAGGTGCTCCGTGCACATCCCGTTAACACATCTAGAGATCCGGGCTGCTCTCTCTCCCGATGATCCGTGCAATATCAGACATCTCGCGTGCGAGAAGCCGGATGAGATCATCGAGGGTGATAAGTCCGACCAGGCGCTCCGCTCCGTCGATGACGGGCATTCTCCGTACTCCGGCTGTTCTCATCTCCTGTAAAGCCTCAAAGATCCCAGTATCCTTCGTGATGGATTTCACTTCCCGGGTCATGATGGAACTGACCAGGGCCGCGGGTGAAACATCGCAGAGAAGGGGACCTCTCAGTGCCATGTCACGATCTGTGACGATTCCCACGGGTTTATGATCCTCGGTGACAATGACACACCCGAGATTCTTCTCTTTCATCAACTCGGCGACGAACCGTATCTGTGCGTCCGGTTTCACACTCAGGACGTTCTTCTGGCAGCAGGTATAAACCGACATCTCTATTCTCCAATGACCGGTATAGAATGTCCGGGAGATATAAATAGGTATTGGCAGATCGGTTCAGACAATCAACCGCCGCTTCATCAGGTGAATTGATACGAAGAAGAACAGGACGGTCAGGACGGATATCCATCCGATGCTGTACAGGAAATAGGGTGAAAGATCGGAGAGCGTGAGTGACCGGGTGACCGTGACAACCTGTGTGAGTGGGAGAAATCCCCGGGCGAAGATCTGGAGCCCTCCGGGAAGAACATCGAGGGGAAAGAAGGTCCCTGAAAAGAGGAACATCGGAGTGATAAAAAGGAAGCTCGGGTAGTTCAGGGCGTCGATACCAGGTGTGATTGCGGTGAAACACATCGCGATACCGGCAAAGAGGAGCCCGGCAAGGAAAGAGAACGGCAGGATAAACAGGGAGAGCGGGAGATCGACGACACCGAAAGCTATCAACACTGCGAGCATCACGGACGAGTAGATGAAACTGCGGGTGGCCCCCCACAGGAGTTCGCCGGCAATCACTTCGTCGAGTGCGAGGGGAGTGGCAATCATTGCATCAAAGGTCTTCTGGTAATACATGCGGACAAACGAAGAATAGGTGCATTCGAAGAATGCCGAGTTCATTATCGATATTGCAACCAGTGCCGGGGCAATGAACTCCACGTATGGTACCCCGTCGATCTCCCCTACAAACATACCAAGCCCGAAACCAATAGCCAGGAGGTAGAGGATCGGCTCGATAAATGGCGGCAGAAAATTTACCTGGTAGGTTTTGAAAAAGACATCCCAGTTCCTGCGCCATACCTTCAATGCACCACGGGTCAGTCTCGGGATATATACCGATTGCGCCATCAGTCCTTCAGGGCCCTCCCGGTCAGCTTGAGAAAGACATCTTCAAGCGATCCTCTCCGGGCGAATACATGCCCCGGATTGCAGGTATCAAAGAGGCTTTTTGCCACTTCGCGGGGATTGTCCGTAAAAATCTGGACCATATCCCCAAAGACCTCATAGGAGACCCCCATATTCTCGATGCATGCGATAACTTCAGGGGTGTGCTCGGCCTCAACGATATCGGAACCCACGTGACCTGATACCAGGTCTGCAGGGGAACCTTCGACGAGTATCTTCCCTTCATCCATGATAACGAGCCGGTTGCATAGGCGCTCCGCCTCTTCAAGATAATGTGTGGTGAATACAATCGTGTTTCCCTGCGCCTGCAACACCTTCAGCTTCTCCCAGATGAGATGCCGTGCCTGCGGATCAAGACCGATGGTCGGCTCATCAAGCACCAGGAGATCCGGGTTGTTGATGAGGGCCCGTGCAAGGACAAGCCGCCTCTTCATCCCTCCCGAGAGCCGCTCAATCAGGACATCCCTCTTCTCCTCCAGCTGGACGAATCGGAGCAACTCCTCAATTCGCCCGGTCGCCTCCTGCTTTGGTATGCCAAAATACCGTGAATAGACCAGCAGGTTCTCAAAACAGGTGAATTCGGTATCCAGGTTGGTCTCCTGGGGGACAACGCCAAGCCGCTTTTTTATCGATCTCTGGTATATACCGGCTTCCCTGCCAAATACCTTCAGGGATCCGCCGGATTTTGGCGAGACACACTGGATCATCTTCATGGTGGTGGTCTTGCCGGCACCATTCGGGCCCAGAAAACCGAACACTTCACCTGGAAATACTGAAAAACTGATATTATTCACTGCAACAAATGAACCGAATGTCTTGCTGAGATCCTGTGCGTCGATTATTGGTGTCGTTGCATCCATGCCCTGTATGTGATTGGATCTTCTCTCATCAACACTCTTTCGTTCCGGTTCATGCAACTGCAACCGCGTGTTATACACGGCGGGGATTCTTGACCGGATTTTTGTTGTATTGTCCCCTGCATCCCAATCGTGAAGGATGAGTCATCACCATTTCGGAGAGACAAGCTATTTTTCCCCTCACGAGGAATCCTAAATCATGCCCATACGGGAGATAGCAGTATCAAACTTCAAGAGTTTCCGGAAGATGGCGATAGAGCCTGACAATTTCAATATCATCATAGGATCCAATGCAGCAGGAAAGTCAAATTTCATCCAGGTTTTCAAGTTCATTCGGGATATTGCCAAGTATGGCCTCAATAACGCGATTTCGCTCCAGGGGGGTGTCGAATACCTGAGAAATACCATCATCGGACCTGATGAACCATTCAATTTCAGGATAGTCTACAACCTTGAAGAGAAACTCGAGGAGGTCATCGGGTTGTGGAACACAATTCCCGTCTCATTCGAACCTTTTGAGATACTCTATGAATTCGAGTTGACTTTTATCGATAGTGGTGAATATTACGAGATAACCCGGGATCTCCTGGTAATCTCGGGAAATTATTTCCTTTCAGGACAAGACGCCGTAGAAGAGCTGGGAGCGGGAACAATCAGCCTGACGCTCGTCGACCAGTCTATTCGATACAGCATACACCCCCCTACCGGTCTTGACATCGGCGATGCAGATCTCTTTCCACACCTGTTCCAGAGAAAAGACCTGCCCACAGGGAGGCTGATCATGAACCAGCCAGTCAGTGTCCCCGGAATCCCCCCGATGGAATGGATCTTCCGCGGAATGAAAGTCTTCGATTTCGATCCGATGCTTCTGAAAAAAGCAGTGCCGATAATGGGGAAAACCGAGCTCGAGAAGGACGGCAGGAACCTTGCAATCGTGATAAAAAAGATCATCGACGATCCGGAAAAGAAACGCGAGTTCTCGTTGCTGATAAAGGACATGCTCCCCTTCGTTGACGACATTGCCGTGGAGAAATTCATGGATATGTCGTTGTTTCTAAAAATGAAAGAGATATACAGTAAAGACAAGTACCTGCCGGCATCCTTCATATCGGACGGTACGCTCAATATCTGTGCCCTGATCATCGCCCTGTATTTTGAGAGTCGCCCGGTGACGGTGATCGAAGAGCCCGAGAGAAACATCCACCCCTATCTGATATCGAGGCTGGTGGAGATGCTCAAGGACGCAGCCAGAAACAAGCAGATAATCATCACCACGCACAACCCCGAGATGGTTAAAAATGTGAATATCGACGATATTCTTCTCATATCACGCGATGCAGAGGGATTTTCAAGAATATCCCGGCCGGCAAGCAAGCAGGAGATCCAGGATTTTCTGGAGAGGGAGATCGGTATCGAGGAACTTTTTATTCAGAACCTGTTGGGAATGGAATGAGTGATCGCAGGCTTTTCCTCTTTGTCGAAGGAAATGACGACGAGAGGTTCTTCAGGAATGTCATCCGGCCGCTTTTTTTGGGCGGGTACCAGTCGGTCGAACTCATCATGTACGCGTGCATGAAGAGCACACAGGTATGCAAATTCATAAAGACCGTCTCGTCACTTGGGCACGACTTCATCCTTGTCGCAGATATCGACGAAGCACCGGGTGTGAAAGCGAAGAAACGTATCATAAGACATCGTTTCTGCGTAGTTGACGATGACGACATCATGGTCATTATAAAGGAGATAGAGAGCTGGTACCTGGCAGGTGTGGACGATCATGCCGCAGCAAGGCTTGGAGTTCATCCACCCCGGTATACCGACCAGGTCACAAAGGAGGACTTCAACCGCAGGATCCCCCGCAGGTATACATCCCGGGTGGCCTACATGGTTGATATCCTCAACCTCTTTTCTATAGATACCGCAAAGAAAAAGAACAGGTCATTTCTCTTCTTTATGAAAAAATACCACCTTTCGAGGAGGAAATGAATCGTTTTCCCGCTTTTTTGGTATTGCCTCCCTTATGCCAGGGGCGACGAAAGTAACTCTTTATTATGATAAACAACCACTATCGTGTATTGCTGCGGGCAGTCTGACATGTCAGGGGGATTTCCATTGATGATACCCGCTGGGGAAGATAGGGTGGCTTTCGGTTTCGGTTCAGCATCTCCTCCCTGCACCGGGGGATTCTTGTGAAAGGCGAGTTCTGGCGAATAAAATTTCCGGCCATACTGGGCCAGAGAGATGTCTGGATTGCAATTCTCGCGGTTACGACCATTTTTGCGTTCGTTTTGAACTATTACGGGCTTATCAGGGGTGTCTCCGTTGTAACCCCACATCTATTCTACCTGCCGATAGTTATCGCCGGCTACTGGTTCCCGAGAAGAGGAATCGTTTTTACAGTGATCGTTGCGATGACGTACCTTACAATGGTCTATATCATGACATATCCTGATATCGACAGTATCACCTCCGCAACGGCCAGGTTTTATGTGCTGGTAGCCATCGGTCTCATCGTCGCATCCCTCTCGAGCAATCTCAAGGAGAAGGAAGACCGGTACCATGGAATATTCGATTACTCTGAAGCAGGCGTCTTTCTTGTCCGCTACAACCCCGAGGAGATGTTGATCGAGGAGGTGAATGAGCGCGGCGCAGATATCCTCGGATACCGGGCGAGTGAATTGACCGGGCGTTCCCTCCATGAGATATGGCAGAGCAGGGAGGAATACGATCGCTTTGTTCAAAAGATTAGCAGAGAAGGAACGATAACCGACCTGGAGTCCGGGCTCCTGAAAAAACACAACAAGGAGATTATTGTACTGATTTCAGCCGGGCGACTACCAGAAAACATGATGGTTTTCACCATTGTCGATATAACCGAGAGAAAGAATGCAGAAGAAGCCTTAAAAGAGAGCAAGGAGCGGTATCAGGGGCTTTACAACAATGCACAGGTCGGGCTGGTCAGGAGCCGGATTGAGGACGGGAGAGTCCTGGAGGCCAATGATCACATGGCCATGATGTTTGGATACAGGAACTCCCGGGAATTTATTGAAAATTTCTCCTTCTCGCAGAACTATGTGGATGAAGGCACCCGCGATGAGATGATCTCGCGACTCCAGAAAAATACCACCGTATCAAATTTTGAGGCCCGTTTCAGAAGAAGGGACGGCAGTATCATATGGACCCGGTTCTGGGCCCGCATCTTTCCAAAGAAGGGATACCTGGAAGGAGTGTATACTGATGTGACCGAGGAGAAGATCTCAGCCCAGGCGCTGGGGGAGAGCGAGGAACGATACAGGAGACTTGTGCAGAACATACCCGACTACGTGCTGGTCTTCTCCCTTGACAGGATAATCTTTGCCAATCCCGCAACCGCTTCAGCGGTTGGGAAGGGTATCGAGGAGCTCTCCAATACGTCCGTGTACGATTTCATAGCCCCTGAATACTGGGAGATTGTCAGGAAGAATACGCTGAAAACCATGAATGGTGAGCCGGTTGAACCCTACGAGGTCGAGATCCGGGTTCCCGACATGCCGAAGAGAATCGCCATCATGAACACGACGCTTCTCCGGTACCAGGAACAGCGGGTTATCCTGGCAGTGCTCACTGACATCACGGACCAAAAGCAGGTCGAGGAGGCACTGACGGCATCCAAGGATCAGTACAGGGCCACCATCGATGCCATGAGTGACGGGATATACCTGCTTGACCACAATCTGCACCTTATACTCATCAACTCAATATTCGGAAGGTGGCTGAAGGCCGGGGGGGTGACCGGAGACGTGATCGGAAGGCGTATCGATGAGGTGCTCCCCAGCCTCAGGGAGAAAATTGTTGAGGAGTTCAGGCACGTCTTCTCGACAGGCCGCATGCAGATCTCAAATGACGAGATCCATATCAGGAATAAACGCTTCATCTTCGAAACCCGCAAGATCCCCGTATTTGAAGATGGGAAGGTCGTCAGGGTTGTGACGATCATGCGGAATATCACCCGGCAGAAGCAGATCGAAGAAGAGAAACGGGTAGCCTACGAACAGATCGAGAAGAACATCGAGCAGTTTGCAATTCTTGGGGACCACATCCGAAACCCCATGCAGGTGATCGTCGGTCTGGCGGACCTCGAGGGTGGTCCAATAAATGAGAAGATCCAGCACCAGGCACGCGAGATCGACAGGACCATCAGCCAGCTTGACAGGGGCTGGATTGAATCCGAGAAGATACGGGAATTTGTGAAGAAATATTACGGTATCGGAAAGTAGGAGCAGGGTCCCTGCACCATGATCTTTCAGACGATCGGATTGCTTTTTTAGACTTTTCATGTACCGGTCTTTTCCAGGATTCCACTCCCGATTGGTACATATTTTTCAGGGAATGATCGGATCAAAGAAGAGGTCCGGGGATCGTCCGGATAAAACCCGGGCGCCAGGTTCCGATGGGAACGAATGCAGCCAATAGGGGTGCAATTGTGGGCACTTTCCATGAAAACAACGTGTTTATTGGTCTTTCGGGAATAATGCTCTCAAAGAGGGGATGACAGAGAGACTCCTGTGGGTTCAGGATACAATGGTAAAAGGCTTATCTCTGGATGAATCCAAGTTAACAGACAGGGTGGTTTTTTGCAGGTATCCATGAAACTGGAGATGAAAGATGCTCCCGGTCAGCTGGTTGCGGCATTGCAGCCCATCTCCGAAGTGGGCGGCAATATCATTGCCGTGATTCACCAGAGAGACGAGAAGGCGGAAGATGACAGACTTGGAGTCCAGATTGTGCTCGAGATCCCGGATGACCGTCTCAACGAACTGATTGCCCGTATCAAGGACAAGGGCGTGAATGTCGTGAGAATCGGCAAAAGACGTCTCCTCTACACGCAGACCGTGATAATGATCGGGCATATCATGCATACCGATCTTGGAGATACCGTTGACAGGATAGACCGGACGGGATTTGCAGAGGTGACCGACATGAATATGGTGATGCCTGCCATCAACGAGCCGTCGTCTGCCCTGATCGTCATCAGGGCTGTGGACCGGAATGAGATGGAACAGACAATGGAGATTCTGCGCACGGTAGCGAAGGAGAAAGACCTGCTGATAATCGAGCCGCTGGAGGAGATCGCATGAAGATTGCGATCCTTGGAATGGGTGCGGTCGGGAGAGGTCTTTTGGAGATGGCTGACAAGAAAGACCTTGGTCTCGTGGTGACAGGCATCGCAGATTCAAAAAGCGCTCTCATGGATAAGGACGGGATCCACATCGACGAGGTGCTCGAGGCAAAACGCGTTCACGGGTTCTGTGGAGACAAGTCGCTCTCGGCGGTGGACATTGTCAGCCACGCCGATTATGAGGTCCTGGTCGAGGTGACGCCGACGAACGCAACTACCGGTGAGCCGGCTCTCACGTTCATCAGGAGCGCCCTGGAACGGGGGAAACACGTGGTCACATCAAATAAAGGTCCGATCGCACGGAAGTATTCATTGTTGCAATCCCTTGCAGAGAAGAACGGTGTCTCGATCAGGTTCGAGGCGACGGTCTGCGGGGCCATACCCGTGATGCACACTCTGACACAGGGCCTTGCAGGCAACCGGGTTCTCGCAGTATTCGGAGTACTGAACGGGACATCGAATTACATCCTGACCAGGATGGAAGCCGAAGGTCTCACGTATGAACAGGCGCTCATGGAGGCACGCGAGATGGGATACGCCGAAGCAGACCCGACCTATGATGTAAAGGGAATCGATGCAGCCATCAAGCTCGTTATCCTCTCCAACACGATATGGGGTCTTGATACCGTCCTCGAGGATGTTGAGATCACGGGCATCGATTGCCTGACAACCGACGCCTTACGCCTCGCAGATGACCAGAACTGCACCATCAGGCTGATTGCCCAGTCGATTCCCTCGCGAGGTGTGCTCAGGGTTTCACCCCGGATCCTCCCGAAGACCCATCCCCTCGTTGTCGAAGGGACTCTGAATGCGGTCACCATCGAGACGGACATGGCAGGAGAGATCACAATGATAGGAAAGGGTGCCGGATCGGTCGAGACGGCGAGTGCAATCATCGGGGACCTGATGTTTATCAGGGATCACTATGCAGGGCGTCATTAAACGCAGAAGAGAATATCTCCAGCTGATGCGCTCCTGCACCCTTGAGCAGGGCTCCTTTACCGTGACAGATATCCAGGAGGCCGCCGGTGTGCCCCGGAGTACCGCGCAGGACTGGATAAACCGCCTGATAGACGAGGGCTGCGTGGTCTTACGGGATCGGAAACAGGGCCGGATACCTGCGAGGTACGCAGCGACGAGCGCAATGCCCCAGAGTGCGTGCCGGAAGATCTTCACAACCGTCGACGGGGACCGGGTCGAGATCTACCACGAATGCCTGAGCGGTGCATGGGCGGCTTTCGGCGGGCATCACCACGTCCTGTCTGGCGGGGTTATAACGGGAGTTCGAAGGGATGGCACCCTTCTCCGGGAATGCGCCGTCATCGGCAGGAATGAGATAGAGATCGGTCTCCATCCTGCTTCCGCCGTCGGTGTGGCAGGGGTTGAACGTGAAGGAGATGACATCATCCAGTATATCCGCTGTATCGGGGGACCAGCATATTCCCTCACCGATATGATGGCACGTGCCGAAGGAGTGCAGGACGTTACGGTCTCACGGCGTGGGGGTGTTGTCGAGGGCAAAGTCCGGACACGGGCACTCTGCCACGTGATCATCGGGCTTGATGATACGGACAGCAGGGAAGGAGGCGCCACATTTGCCCTCTCTCTTGCGCTGCTCCAGCATCTCTGCACCTTCGATGGCGTCTTTCCCATAGGGCACTACGTCGCTATGCTGTTCCCAAAACTCGAGGAGAAGACAACAGGCAACTCCTGCAGTTATATCGAGCTTGCAATCGATCCCGGACTCTGTCACAAGATCTCTGAAAGAGCTCTTCTATTCGTCAATGACGAGGCCCTTTCACCTGAGTGGGGTATGGCAATAAAGAAGGGATTCCGTATACCCGAAGGGCTCCGTGACTTTGGGAGGCAGGCAAGGAGAGAAGTTGTCGACATTGAACTCGCCAGGCGTACTGCCGGAAAGTTCGATGTCACACTCCATGGGAAAAGAGGTGTGATCGGTGCACTGGCGGCTGTTGCCCTTTCCGGACTCCCAAACGAGATACTGCTCAACCCGGACCGGGACGTACCCTGATCATGAACCGTTTCCTGAATCACTGCTGCCTGTTTCCGGGAAACGGTATTGCGTTGGGTGGATTCCCAGTTTCCGGTACTCAATCCAGGCCCTCCGTGTCACTTCTGACATGAACTCAAACTCGTTCCGAAGATCATTCACATATGCCCTTGCCCTGATGCGTTTGTAATAGGGAAAATCCTGTAGCAGGATTGTACAGGGATATTTCTTCGAGACAATGACGAATTTCGAGGTGGTAACAGCTTCCTTTAATATGGACATCGCTTTTCCTGATTCGCCGTCGGGGTCTATGAAGAGGTCTATCACCACCATCATTGCTATGTCACCTGCGTTTCCGCTGGATACCGCCTCTGAGAAGATCTTGAAATTAGGCACCGATACCTGGCTATCGTCAGGTGTCACCAGTTTTGTCGATCGGATGCCGATATCTTTAACCTCTCCGTAATAGTCTCCGAATGTAATTTTATCCCCTATCTGGTATGGTTTTTCGAAGATGATTACAAGCCCCCCGACTATATCTGCCAGGAGATCTTTTAACCCCAGGCCAAGAGCGGCTCCGAAGAGGCCGAAGAATGCGATGAGTTGCGTGAGATCGGGTTCGATGAGCGCAAACAGGACGTAGTAAAGAGCGGTGAAATAGATGGTTATCTTGAGAAGGGGAATGAGCATGGTTATCGGGTGCCGATAACTGGGTATCTTTTCTGAAACGAATCTCAGGACAAAAGAGATTACACGGACCAGGAGATAGGCGATGACGATGATGAAGACTATGTAGAGAATCGTCTCTACCCCGATCTCGTTGAAGGGAAGAGTGGTCAACTGTTCGGTCGTATTTGTCAGAACACCGTTGGGCATCTTACCACACCATCCTGTTCAGTTCGAGATAACTTTTGACGCTTTTGAGGGCACGGTAATTGATGATATAATACCCCTCCTCCCTGGCGACGAGCTCCCGGTTCATGAGGATATAGAGACTCTCTTCGACATCGATCTCCGGGCCGGCGATCTCGGCAAGATCACCAGGCTCGATCTTCTCCATCGTGAGGATTATTCCCAGCAGAAACGCTTCGTTGATGCTTAAGTCTGTATCAAACGTTGGCTCTTTGATGGAGCTCAACCGGATTTTTGGATAATCAATGCTCGCATCCCAGATTTTTCGTGCTATCCCGGGGCTCCCGTCTGAAACTCGTGTCAACCTGTCAAAAATCAATTTTTCCGCGTTTTCTTGTTTCTTCTTATGAAAGATGGAAGAGAGATCGAGATATGGCCAGGGAAGAGTGCGAGTGGTTGACGAGAACGGTATCTTGATGTGTGCGAATTTCCAGGAAATCGATAATTTCTTCTCTTTCGAAGCAGCATCATCAATATACTCGATATTGTTACCATAGTGTGAAAGTATCATCTTCTTGAGCGATTCAGCATTCATTGGCTCAAGGCGGATGACCTTTGGAAAGAATTCATCAAGATTTTTCACAGCAGACAGATAAGACCAGGAATATGTATTCCAGGTAGTGATGAAGAGCTTGTCAGATTTTGAGAGGAATTTGAGAAATTCATCGAGCTGTGCGAAGCCGCCAATCTTTCGCATTGCCAGGAAATGGCAGTTTTCCATTACTATGATATTATTGGCATCATGAAGAGTTGAGATGAATGCCTTCTCGGTCATTACCGAGTTGAACGCAATGGTAGTTGTCAGGTAATCCCTTGCCAGATATTCAACAAGCGTAGATCGCCCGGCAAAGGGATCGGAGACTATCGCAATATTCTTATGTTTGCCCCAGAGGTACTCATTGAGAGCCGATTGGGCCTCTTTGAGCTCTTCTTCGTAGCCAAAAAGCACCACTTCCTCCTCTCTTTCTTCACCGGACTCCCCCGTGGTCTCATCTTCGGGCATCTTGTGATTCAGTTTGGAACCGTCGACATATATACCTGACTTCCATTCTTTCCCGGCATGCAGGCACAAGAGATAAGAAAGACAAAGATGCATCCCATTTGAGAGAAAGACGAGTGTGACGGAATCGGGATGACACCAGATATCCAGGACCGGGAAATGCGTGAGAGAATAAAAGATTACCAGAGAGAAGAGATCACCGAATATCATATCTATAAGAACCTCGCATCATCGGTAAAAGATGCCAACAACTCCGAGATACTGACCAGGATGTCACACGAGGAGAAGAGCCACTACAATACCTGGAAGAAGTATACCGGAGAAGATGTCGGTCCCGACAAACCAAAGATCTGGCTCTACTCACTCATGGGCCGGATCCTCGGCGTGACATTCACGATAAAGTTGATGGAGAGCCGGGAAAACAACGCCATTGTATCATACAGGAAACTTGAGCCGTTTATCCCCGAGGCGGAATCGATAATCCGGCAGGAGGAGGATCACGAGGCAAAGATCATCAGTTTCATCGATGAGAAGAGACTGCAATACGTTGGATCGATAGTGCTCGGTCTGAATGATGCCCTGGTGGAGTTCACAGGGAGCCTGGCGGGTTTCACATTCGCACTCCAGGACCCCACAATCATCGCCATGGTCGGCTTTATCATGGGTATTGCGGCTTCGCTATCCATGGGCGCATCTGAATACCTGTCTCAAAAAACGGATTCCGGGGGGGGCAATCCATTGACCGCAGCAACATATACCGGGTTGGCGTACATCGTGACAGTCGTGGTACTGATCCTCCCGTATCTCTTCCTCCCGGATCCATTCATCGCTCTCCTCTTCACGCTCGGCGGGGCACTCGCCATAATCGTGCTCTTTACATTCTATACTTCGGTTGCAAAGGACCTGCCATTCTGGAAGAGATTCTCTGAAATGGCCATTTTAAGCATGGGTATCGCGGCTGTCTCATTCATCATCGGGGTGATTGTCAGGACAGCCTTTGGAGTATAGGCTGGAAAAACGAATCAGTTTTACACTATCCGGCTTTCAATAAGAATGTGTGGGGCATGCCCTGGGGCTATACCCTTACTGCAGCAGTCTTGATCTGGTACAAAGGCTTTCTCGCGTCCCTGAAGTTGAACTTTGCCACGATGAGCCCGTTATCCCTGAGACGATTCAGTGCATTCCTGATGGTTCTCGGAGAAAATGATACATTCTCCACCATCTCGTTCAGGGTTCTCGGTTGGCCGTCCCGAAGCAGCGAGAATACTGCTTTTGCCGATGACGGCAGGCAGTCAACTGTAATTCCGGTCATATCTTCATTCACCTCTCACATTCAAGCCCGGCCATCATTTTGACCGGCCATGTTCGATCACTTTTCCCGTTTTATCTCATGTTTCACGAGATTCCGGACGGAATTATCCGGTGTTCCACAACGTTCCCGGACATTTAGTTTTATCATATACGAACATTCTATTGTATACGAACCAAATGTATTTATACTTTTTGGCCAAAGGATTAGATAGGTGGTCCGGGTTCATGAAAGGAAAGCCAGATTTTGCTGTTGAATCATCTCCATTTGTCAGGATATTTGCTTCAGATTCCGGAATAAAGGCTATTGACAGCCCTGTCAAGGTGAATATCCTCGAGATGCTGAAGGACGGTGAGCTCCCTTTCGAAGAGATCGTAGCACGGTCAGGGAGAGCAAAGTCAACTGTCTCTGTCCACCTGAGAGATCTTTCAGACCTGGGAATAGTTAGATCAAAAGGTGATCCCTGCGATTCAAGGAAGAAACGGTTCTTCCTCCATTCCTCATATCTTGTCGGTGCGTCCCGGATTGAGAGGTCCCGTTTCGAGACCGAGAAGAATTTTCCCATCTACGATCCCTCCAAACAGGATGCAGTAGATTTTTTCAGGTACATCCTGAGCACATTAAGAATCACCCTCCTATCAGAAGGGATAAGTATCGATCCCATCCTGTACTCGGCGGGATACCGGGTGGGGAAGCGGATATCAGAGATCGTGGCAGAAAAAAGGACCCCGGATCTGATCGATAATGTCGCAGGTTTTTGGGGTTCCCACGCCCTTGGCGAGGTGGAGTTTCGGGAGAAGAACCCCCTGACACTGGACTTTTACGATTGCTTCGAGTGCAGGGATCTTCCCGTGACCGGAAAACCCGTATGCTCATTTGAATCTGGTGTCCTCACCTCTATCTTCTCGGATCATTTCGGTAGTACATGCACTGCCCGTGAGCGGAAATGTTATGCGATGGGTGACGAATGCTGCCGGTTCGAGATCTTCCCGGGAAGACCGCAGGCATCATGAGAGTTTTACACCTGTCGATCCCACGTCACTTTCTCTCCACAACCCGCATGCCTATAAACATGTATCCGATAGTACTGTACCAGGAATGAGTATCGGGAAGGGCGCCTACCTGAAGGCACTGACAGCACACCTGCCGATGAGGTCCCGTGATCTTGGGAGGGACCTCGAGGGAAGCAGTCCGCCATCCGTCTTCGTCGGGGCCTGGAATTACCCCAAGGTGTATGCAGGTCCCATGATTGCCCCGCTCCACGGGGACACGTCCATCATGGATACACCCGAGGCCTGGATCCCGTCCAGGCTGAAGCAGGAGGAGATCATAGGATACCGGCTGGATCTCGTGAGGGGTAAGAAGATCAGCCACGTCCGTGACCTCTCGACTCCCTATGCAGAGACGCTCCGGGAGATCGCCCTCTCGGGTGGCTCTCTCGAGAGCGAGGCACGGTTCGGCCATTCACCCCAGGGATTCTCGTTCGGCGAGGAGCATACTCCGTTCGGGCCCAGCGCACCCCTGGAGAGCATCCATACCGCGGAGGGCCGGTGGGCGCCCCATCTCGAGAAGGCGTTTTATGACACCGATCTCTCTGCCACAGAGGCGATACTCCGGCTCCATGCCGATGGAGTCCCCTTTAGCACCATCCAGAAGGCACTCTCGGTGGGGACACTCGGCATGGGACGGGGCCGGAGAATGGTCCCGACACGGTGGTCGATCACGGCCTGCGACACTGCGATTGCTGATAACATGCTCTGCAAGGTGAGACAGAACTCGCTCATCGATTCCTACCAGGTGAGGGAGTTTTCAAGCCTTCATAACCACTATGCCGTACTCCTGATGCCCACAGGCTGGCAGTACGAGTGGATTGAGGCTTTTTTGCAGGTCATGGGAAAAGAAGAACTGGTCTTTTCAGACTGGGAAGGGCATGGGAAGAAGCGGGAATACTCCCCTGTAGGGGGGTGCTATTACTCCTGTAAGATGGCGGTTCTGGAGGCTCTGGCAAGGGAAGGCCGGCAGGCCGGGGCAATAGTGCTTCGGGAAGCACGGAAAGGGTATGTACCGTTGGGGGTATTCAATGTCCGGGAGAACGTCCGCCAGGCGATGCAGCAGACTCCAAGGGTATTCGAAGGAATGGGCGAGGCCCTCTCCTATATCCAGACGAAGATGACACTTCCGATGGACAGGTTCATCGGGGAGAGCACGCTCCTTGAAGAGTGCAGAAGGGAGAGGCAGGCTACTCTGTCGATGTACTGGTAAGGCGGACAGGATCTTCCAATGCCCTGGAAATCGTGAACGGATATCCCCGGAGCAATCATGCATCCTCGGGTGTCTCCCCGGTGAAACATATAAGGTCTGACCACCCAATGGAACCCTGTACATCCATGAAAGAACGCTTATTCCGCTATTACAGGGAAGATTTCGGGACGATTCCCGTCCGTGTCATCCACATGGATCTCACCTTCGACGTCTTCGACGATCACACAAAGGTACTGTCGTATTTTCATGCCGAATCCAGCGAGACTCCGCTATCGGAACTGGTCCTGGATGCGAAGGGCCT
>JAHDSI010000043.1 GCA_018432765.1 Methanoregulaceae archaeon
ACAGAGTCCTGTCGAACCTTATCCTCTTGAGTTTCTTATCATACTCATACTTATTCCTACTTCCCTTAGGAATCTCTATCATTATGTCAAGCACGGTTTCTTCCTGCAAAGCTCTCACCTCCTTATCAATTATGCCAGAAAAAAGCCCCCTTGCGGGGGCTAGATATTGCATACAACCTCAGAAGGCACTGAAGTAAAACGACCAGCCGTCTGAAATGAAACCCGTTCCGGCTGGAAGTTCTCTCTCAAAATATATCCTCCTGTTCGGATCGTTGTCGTACTCTACGTAGCCGGTGAAGACGACGGTTTTATCGGCCAGAAAATCTTCTAGTCCCGGGAATGGTTCGCTTGTAAGCGTATACTGCGGTGCCGGGGCATAGTCCGGGAGCGCAAAAGTTCCTCCGTCGTAGGATATAGTAGAAGAGAACTCCTCGCCGGTGAAGGCGTTGATCGCGGTCACGATGAACTGCAGAAGCGTGATCTCAGGATCGACTATCTCCGTGCCTTCCTGGAAGACCGAAATCTTTTCTATCACCAATTTCGGACTTGAAGAAAACTCGACTACATCGGCCCAGACGTAGTTTATCGGGTTGTGAGTGACTTCGTAACTCTCCCACTTCATGCCTTCCTGCTCCTGCACCCTTCCAGAGAAATATAGCAGAGAGCTGGGATCGAAGAGGTCTCCGCTTCCAAAATAGACGTCGTACATCCCCACATCTATGTCAAAAGCCGCCGCTCCTGCCAGTTCGAGATCGCCTATGCTCTTGATGTATATCGGCGGAAGGTTCCGGTCATGGGGTATCATCGAGACGTACACGCCCGGTATCCCCATCGGGTATTCGCCCTCCAGTTCCTCATCGTAATAGGTCCTCTTCGTCTGAATCCAGAAGAATGCGTTTCCTCCGGTGCCGAAGGCATCGGGATCTAGCGAGAGCGATTTCTCTACGTTCAGCCTTCCGTAACCGCTGTCGTTATCCTTTCCAGGAGCCATTATATCGTCGGCTCCGAATTCGATAAGTTTCCTGTACTGGTAAACTGTCAGTCCCATATCCTTGTATTTCTGCTGGAGAATGGCGATCGCGCCCGAGACGTGAGGGCAGGCCATCGACGTTCCGCCGTAATATGCGTACGGCAGGTCGGGATAGGCGAACTCGGCCACATCCCAGAGCGGGACGGTAGAAAGGATCGAAAAATCGCCGGGAGCGGCCACCGAGAGCTTGACGCTCCTGCTCGAGAAATGGGTGATCCCGTCGCCCGCTGTGGAGGCGGCCACGACCACGACTCCCGGGTACATGGCAGGACTCTTGACTTCGTTCACATGTTCATTTCCGGCCGAGTTCACAAAGACCACCCGGTTTTTGGATGCGTAAGCGATCGCATCGTACAGAAGCGTCGAAAAGCCCTTGCCTCCCCAGGAGTTGGAAAGTACCGTGGCCCCGTTTTCAATCGCATACACTATGCCGGCCGCGACGAACTCGTCGCCTATATAGTCGGGCTGGAAGATCGGTATATCCATTATCTTAGCTCCGGGGGCCACGCCTACGACGCCATGGCCGTCGTCCTTTGCGGCGATAGTACCGGCGACGTGAGAGCCGTGCGCTCTGAAGGAGTAGTCTATGTCGGGGTCGATCTCCAGATCGAGGAGTGGATCGTACCTGTGAGTTATCTGACCCTGGAGATCTGGGTGGGTAGAGTCGATGCCAGTATCGATTACGGCGACGATTATGCCGGTCCCATCGTACCCGGCGGCCCAGGCTTGCGGTGCACGGACCTTCTTGACTCCCCAGAGGAATCCTTCAAGGTCGGGGAACGCGTCCTCGGCAAGAACCACGGGCAGTTCGGGCAATTTCAGGTTATCGTCTTTCACCGGCTTTATAAGTTCTCTTTCGTAGTTCGGTTCTATGTATCTTATCGATGCGACTAGCTCCGGTCTCTCGACAAAAAGCTCCCTGATAGCGGCCCTCGCCTCCTCGACCGTCGAGTCGAACCGCAACCCCGCAGCGTTCAAGCGCGGTATATCGATGGTTATCTCAGCATCGAGAAGAGAAACGATCTCGCTCAAAGCCTCGATATCGTTGTAACCCACTATAAGTCTTCCTTCAACGTAGGGCGCATCCTGTATCTGCTTCCATACAAGCTCCACATCGGCGCCGGCGCTGTTCCCCGCGGCAACTCTCACACAGGAAGTGAACACAAGGGCCAGCAATACGACACTTATTAACAGTAAGGTTTTCTTCATCTGCACCACCTCCCCTCTCAATTATCTCCACCGGTGGTGAAGCGGTTGTAGTAATCGGCATCGTTGACCCACTTGTCGAAGTCGTAGCCCAGGTCTATGGTGGTCGAATAAGCGACCGAATCGAAGAAGCCGTCTCCGTCTTCATCATCTCCAAAGTAGATGGCCACCGCGTAATCCAGACCCCACTCATAGGTCTTGAAGGCCTCGAGCTGATCGAAGGGGTACAGGTACGCCTGCCCGTTGAGAATGAAGATCCAGTTCATCTCTTTCCCAAGCCAGAACGGATCCAGAAACTTCACGGAGACCTGTTGTGGGCCATAGGTGGAAAAATCGAAAGTTTTGAATTCGCTGTCAACTGCCAGCAGATGCTGGTAGTCGCTATGAACAGTGTCGTATATCCAGGGCGTATAGTGATAGCTGATCTCGCTCTCGTCGAGGAGACCGCCGCCCAGTACAGGCACTTTGCTAGAATTGACTTTGTCGACGGGCGCCCACTTCAGTATCGGTCTTCTCGAAACTCCCGTCGAGTTGTTCGCCGGGGAGTTAAGCTTGACCTTGAAGATATCGAGCGGTACCACCGAGGCGACGTTGCTGTCCTCCGACTCGCTTCCGTCGGCGTAAACCGATCTGACCTTGTAGAAGTACCTGTTGCCTGCCTCGATCCCGATTCCGCTATCGAAACCGGAAAAGGAGGTCTTGAAGGCTATCTTCTTGTAGTTAACACCGTCACTGGAGCGGTAGA